>NZ_CP109090.1:4900411-5206687 GCF_035917575.1 Streptomyces sp. NBC_01788
ACGGGCACGTTGAAGGCGTCGCAGGTCCGTACGAAGCGGGCGGCCTTCTCGGAGGCGTCGATGTCCAGGCAGCCGGCGAACTGCATCGGCTGGTTGGCGACGATGCCGACCGGGTGGCCCTCCACCCGCCCGAACCCGGTGAGGATGTTCGGCGCGAACAGCGGCTGGGTCTCGAGGAACTCGGCGTCGTCCAGGACGTGCTCGATCACCGTGTGCATGTCGTACGGCTGGTTCGCGCTGTCCGGGACGACCGTGTCCAGCTCCAGGTCCTCGGCCGAGACGGCCACGTCGGCCTCCTCGGGGAAGACCGGCGCCTCGGAGAGGTTGTTCGACGGCAGGTACGACAGCAGCTGCTTGACGTACTCGATCGCGTCCTTCTCGTCGCCCGCCATGTGGTGGGCCACGCCGGAGGCGGTGTTGTGGGTGCGGGCGCCGCCCAGTTCCTCGAAGCCGACGTCCTCGCCGGTGACCGTCTTGATGACGTCCGGGCCGGTGATGAACATGTGCGAGGTCTGGTCGACCATGATCGTGAAGTCGGTGATCGCCGGCGAGTAGACCGCACCGCCCGCGCACGGGCCCACGACCAGGCTGATCTGCGGGATCACCCCGGAGGCGTGGGTGTTGCGGCGGAAGATCTCCCCGTACGCGCCGAGGGAGGCGACCCCCTCCTGGATCCGGGCGCCGCCGGAGTCGTTGATCCCGATGACCGGGCAGCCGGTCTTCAGGGCGAAGTCCATGACCTTGACGATCTTCTGCCCGTAGACCTCGCCGAGCGCTCCGCCGAAGACCGTGAAGTCCTGCGAGAACACCGCGACCGGGCGGCCGTCGACCATGCCGTAGCCGGTGACGACGCCGTCCCCGTACGGCCGGTTCTGCTCCAGGCCGAAGTTGGTGGAACGGTGCCGGGCGAACTCGTCCAGCTCCACGAACGACCCCTCGTCGAGCAGCAGTTCGATCCGCTCGCGGGCCGTCAGCTTCCCCTTGGCGTGCTGCTTCTCCACGGCGCGCTCGGAGCCGGCGTGCGTCGCCGCCAGAACGCGGCGCTGAAGATCCGCGATCTTGCCCGCGGTCGTGTGAATGTCGATCTCTTGGCGCTCATCCGGCTCGGACATCGGGATCGCGGCTCCCTGCCTGCTCACAAGGGGGGACGGTTACTCATCCGTAGCGTAGTAGGGGGTCCGCCGATCGGCAGTGCGGCGTTTCCCACACCTAGGGTGGCTTGCATGACGCCGCGAGATGCAGCAGACGACAACCCCGGCAACGAGCCGCACGACAGCCGCTGGTCCGACCTGGACCGCCCGCCCCTGAACGCCGGTTCGCTGCGGCGCGGCCTGGTGCGGGCGGGCGGGCTGTGGTCCGAGGTGGACGTGGTGGGGAGCACCGGCTCCACCAACACGGACCTGGTGGCCCGGGCCGCCGCGGGGAAGGCGGCCGAGGGAGCCGTCCTGGTCGCCGAGGAGCAGACCTCCGCCCGGGGCCGCCTGGACCGCCGGTGGACGGCGCCGCCCCGCTCCGGCCTGTTCTTCTCGGTGCTGCTGCGGCCCGGTGAGGTGGACGTGGCCCGCTGGGGCTGGCTGCCGCTGCTCACCGGCGTCGCGGTGGCCACGGGCCTGTCCCGGGCCGCCGGGGTCGACACGGCGCTGAAGTGGCCGAACGACCTGCTGGTGACCTCCCCCAAGCACTCCGGCAAGCTCCGTGCAGGGGGGACCCCCATCGGCGAGGAACGCAAGGCCGGCGGCATCCTGGCCGAGCGGGCCGGCGCGGACGCGGTGGTCATCGGCATCGGCATCAACGTCTCGCTGCGGCAGGACGAACTCCCGGTCCCGCAGGCCGGCTCCCTCGCGCTCGCCGGAGCCGTGAGCACCGACCGCGATCCGCTGCTGCGGTCGGTCCTCCGCTCCCTGGAGGACTGGTACGGCCGGTGGCGGGCGGTGGGAGGCGACGCGGCCGCGAGCGGTCTCCAGGAGACGTACGCGGCGGGCTGTGCGACGCTCGGCCGGATGGTCCGGGCGGAACTGCCGGGCGACCGGTCGGTGGTCGGGGAAGCCGTCGCGGTGGACGGGGACGGCCGTCTGGTCATCGCCACCGAGGAGGGTGTGCAGGAGCCGGTCGGCGCGGGCGACATCGTGCATCTGCGCCCCGCGTGAACCGTCCGGCGGGGGCGTGCGGGATGCCCGCCGCGGCCGTGCGCGGTCACGGTGGGCGCGGGCGCCGGTCCGCGGTCCCCGCACCCGGTGACGCCGGTGCGGGTGCCGGAACAGCGCCGGTCAGCTCCACCCCGGGCCGCACACGCGGCTCCGCTCTCGGCGGAACCTGACGGAGTGAGCTGGCGCACACCTGCCGTAGAGTTGAGGCCGGTCGATACCTGACCGTGGCAGATCGGAAGGGCAGCAGGCGTGACCGTCGACGACACGGGCTCCGGCGCGGACGCGGACGGCCCGGAGGAGCCTCCGCCATTCTCGTCCTCGCACGAGCAGGAGGACCCGGACGCCGCCGACTCCGGCGCACACCCTCTCGCGCTGCGCCTCGAACAGCTCATCCTGGGCGCGGAGCGGCGCTACACCCCGTTCCAGGCGGCCCGCAGCGCCGGCGTCTCCATGGAGCTGGCCTCACGCTTCTGGCGGGCCATGGGCTTCGCGGACATAGGCCAGGCCAGGGCGCTCACGGAGGCCGACGTGCTGGCCCTGCGGCGGCTCGCGGGTCTGGTCGAGGCGGGGCTGCTCAGCGAGGCCATGGCGGTGCAGGTGGCCCGGTCCACCGGGCAGACCACCGCCCGTCTGGCCGAATGGCAGATGGACTCCTTCCTGGAGGGCCTGACCGAGTCGCCCGAGCCCGGTATGACCCGCACGGAGGTGACGTACCCGATCGTCGAGCTGCTGCTGCCCGAGCTGGAGGAGTTCCTGGTCTACGTCTGGCGCCGCCAGCTCGCCGCCTCGGCCGGCCGGGTCGTGCAGGCCGCCGACGACGAGGAGATGGTCGACCGGCGGCTGGCCGTGGGCTTCGCGGACCTCGTCGGCTTCACCCGGCTGACCCGCCGCATGGAGGAGGAGGAGCTCGGCGAGCTCGTCGAGGCGTTCGAGACGACCTCGGCCGACCTCGTGGCCGCGCGCGGCGGACGGCTCATCAAGACGCTCGGCGACGAGGTGCTGTACGCCGCCGACGACGCCGGCACGGCGGCGGACATCGCGCTGCGGCTGGTCGAGACGATGGCCCACGACGAGACGATGCCGGAGCTGCGCGTGGGCATGGCGTTCGGCACGGTCACCACCCGTATGGGCGATGTGTTCGGCACCACCGTCAACCTCGCCTCCCGGCTCACCTCGATAGCTCCGCGCGACGCCGTCCTGGTGGACAGCGCCTTCGCCGAGGAGCTGATCCGCACCGGGGACGCCCCGGCGTCCGAGGCGGAGGCGGCCGAGGCCGCGGCGACGGCGGAGAAGGAGGGCGAGGAGCCGCCGGTGTACCGGTTCGCCCTTCAGCCGATGTGGCAGCGCCCGGTGCGCGGTCTGGGCGTGGTCGAGCCCTGGCTGCTCACCCGGCGCAACGGCGGGCCCGCGTAACCGACTGTCGCGGCCCGGTTCAGCGGGCGGGTCCGGCCCCGACGCACAGCCCGATGATCGGCAGACACAGGCCGCCGCTTCCGCCGGAGGGCGGGGCCGGGGGCTGCGTGCTCCGGCTCGGGGTCGGTGCGGGGTGCGGAGCCGGGGCCGGGGCCGTGGTGGCGGACGGCCGTGGCGCGTCCGCGGTGGGATCCGGGTGTTCCGGCGGGTCCGCGTCCTCGAGGTCCTCGGGAGGCGCCGAGGGAACGGTCGTGGTCTCCGGGAGCGCCGAGGGCCCCGCCGCGGCCGCCGGGGACGGGGGCGCCGTCGGCACGGCGCCCGACTCCGCGACCGGTGCGGCGCTCACCCCGCCCAGGGCGACGTCCGCCGAGGGCGCGGCGCTCGTACGGGGCGCGGTGGAGGCGCCGGTGGGGGTTCCGGCGGAGCGGCCGGAGCCGTTGCCCTGGATCGCGTGGGGCTCCGCCTCGGCGGTGCCCGGACCGCCGAGCCCGGACTCGGGCGCCAGCCGTACGAGGCTCAGCACACCGGCGGCCACCGCGAGCCCTCCGGCGGCCAGCAGCGCCCTGCGGGGCCGGCGCCTGCGGTGCCGCCCGCGGGCGCCGGGGCCCCACTGCGCGCGGGCGGTCTCCTCCGCGGCGTCGCCGCCGCCCCCGCCCGTCCCGTCTATGCCTGTCTTGTCGTCGTTGTCGTTGTTGTCGGCGGATTGCCGGACTGTGGCCGTGTGCGTCGTCATCGCCGTCCTCCCCGATGCGCTCGCGCCCCCCGATGCGCCATGGCGGACGCACGTTATGCGCTCTCCTGGGGGTTCGGCGGGAGTTGGGCGGGGATGTCACTCGAACGGGGTGCCGGGTCTCGACAACGGGGCCGCGCCTGTAACCCGTCCGCCCTTCCCCCGGCGCGGGCCCTGCTGCGATGATCGGGCCTGGTTTCTTGTTAACCCACGTTAACCAGGAGGGTGTCATGACCGAGGAGCGGTTCGGCGAGTTCGTGCTGGTGCGGCGGCACGAGTACGTCGCGGAGCTCGTCCTGGACCGGCCCAAGGCGATGAACGCCGTGTCCACGGACATGGCGCGGTCGATCGCCACGGCCTGTGCGGCGCTCGCCGCCGACCGGGACGCGCGCGTGGTCGTCCTGACGTCCTCGCACGAGCGGGCGTTCTGCGTCGGGGCCGACCTGAAGGAGCGCAACTCCTTCAGCGACGCCGACCTGGTGCGCCAGCGCCCGGTCGCACGCGGGGCGTACACCGGCGTGCTGGAGTTGCCCATGCCGACGATCGCCGCGGTGCACGGGTTCGCACTCGGCGGCGGCTTCGAGCTGGCCCTGTCCTGCGATGTGATCGTGGCCGACCGTACGGCCGTGGTGGGGCTGCCGGAGGTCTCGGTGGGGGTGATCCCCGGCGGCGGCGGTACGCAGCTGCTGCCCCGGCGGGTGGGTGCCGCCCGGGCCGCCGAGCTGGTCTTCACGGCGCGCCGGCTGGAGGCGCCGGAGGCGGCCGAGCTGGGCCTCGTGGACCGGCTGGTGGACGAGGGCCGTGACCGCGAGGAGGCCCTGGAGCTGGCCTCCCGGATGGCGGCGAACTCTCCGATCGGGTTGCGCGCCGCCAAGCGCGCGCTGCGACTCGGCCACGGCCTCGACCTCCGGGCCGGCCTGGAGGTCGAGGACGCGGCCTGGCGCTCGGTCGCCTTCTCGGCGGACCGCGCGGAGGGAGTGGCGGCCTTCAACGAGAAGCGCCGTCCCCAGTGGCCGGGGGAGTGACCACCCCCTGACGAGAGGGACCGGTCCGGGAGCCGCCGGCCCCGGAGGAGGCCGCTGTATCCGCGAACCCCGGCCGGCTTGCCCCCCCCGCCCCCGCCCCCGTCCCCGCCGCTCGCCGCGCCCGCCGGACCGCCCGACCGTCGCGGTCGGCGGGTGGGCGGCGACCGCCCGGCCCCCCGGGCCGGAAGCCGTCGGCCCCGCGCCTGTGGGGCCCAGCGGCGCCGCCGGTTGCCGGGCGGCGGCCGGGGTTGCCGTCAGGTCCGTACCACGGGAGCCGCCGGTCCCGGTGTGTCTTCACGTGGGCCAATGTCTCGATTCGGGCGAAACATCCCTAGCCTGGGGTGATGGGCGAGAACAGGCGGCTGGCGGCCGTGGTGGCGTTGGCGCAGGGGATGGCCGCGGCGCAGACCTCGCGTGAGTCGTGGCGGGCGGCCGCGCTCGGTGCGTGCCGGGCGCTGGAGGGGAGTTTCGCCGCGCTCTCGGTATGGGAGCGCGAGCACGGCCGGCTGCGGGTCCTGGTGAACGTGGGGGACCGGGCCCCGGAGGAGCGGGAGTTCCCGGAGGCCGAGGCCTATCCGGTGCACCAGTTCCCGGAGATCACCGAGTTCCTGCACGAGCGGTGGGCCTCGGGCGGTGAACCAGACGCCTGGGTGGAGACCGCCGACGGCGCGGCCGCGGGCCACCCCGGCTACAGCCACCAGCGCGTGGCCGCGCTGCGCCGGCGCGGGCGCGGCTGCTGCGTGGTCGCGCCGATCGTGCAGCACGGACGCGCCTGGGGCGAGCTCTACGTCGCCCGCCCGGTCGGCCTCCCCCTCTTCGGCCGCTCCGACGCCGACTTCGCCACCGTGCTGGCCGCCGTGGTCGCCGCCGGGCTCTCCCAGAGCGAGCGGCTGGAGGAGGCCCGCAGGCTGGCGTTCACGGACGCGCTGACCGGGCTCGCCAACCGCCGTGCCGTCGACGTGATGCTCGACGAGGCGATCGAGCGGCACCGGCTGGACGGGGTCGCCGTCAGCCTCGTCGTCTGCGACCTCAACGGGCTCAAGCAGGTCAACGACACCCTCGGTCACGCCGTCGGCGACCGGCTCCTCGAACGGTTCGGCTCCGTGCTGTCGCTGTGCGGCGCGATGGTGCAGGGCGCGCTCGTGGCACGGCTCGGCGGCGACGAGTTCTGCCTGGTCGCGGTCGGGCCGCCGGCCGACGAGGTGATCAAGGCGGCCGACGAGCTGTGCCGGCGCGCGGCCGAGCTGGAGCTGGGCGAGGGCGTCGCCTGCGGGGTCGCCTCGACCGAGCACGCGATCGGGCCGGTACCGTCGGCCCGGCGGCTGTTCCGGCTCGCCGACGCCGCCCAGTACCGGGCGAAGGCGCTGCGCGCCGACCGGCCCGTGGTCGCGGGTCGTGAGGGCCCGTGGGACCCGGTCGTCCGCCTCGCCGACGCGCCCCCGCCCGTACCGGAGGCCCCGGCGGAGCGGCGCCGCTTCCGGGGTCGCAGGCCCTGACCGGCGCCGGGCATCCCGGCCGCGCGCTGTAAGAGTCACTCCCGGCATCCACTAGTGACATCTTCGCATTCACTGCGTACGCTCCTGAATATGGATATGCATACTGTGGTGGTGGGGACGTCGGGGGTCACCGCGTCCGACGTTCTCGCGGTGGCACGCGGCGGCGCCCGTGTCGAGCTCTCCGAGGAGACGGTGGCGGCCCTGGCGGCGGCGCGGGAGATCGTGGACGCGCTGGCGGCCAAGCCCGAACCCGTCTACGGCGTCAGCACCGGCTTCGGCGCCCTGGCGACCCGGCACATCAGCCAGGAGCTGCGCACCCAGCTCCAGCGCAACATCGTCCGCTCGCACGCCGCCGGCCTGGGCCCGGCGGTCGAGCGCGAGGTCGTGCGGGCGCTGATGTTCCTGCGCCTGAAGACCGTGTGCTCCGGGTACACCGGCGTGCGCCCCGAGGTCGCGCAGACCATGGCCGACGTGCTCAACGCCGGCATCACCCCGGTCGTGCACGAGTACGGTTCCCTCGGCTGCTCCGGCGACCTCGCCCCGCTGTCCCACTGCGCTCTCGCCCTCATGGGCGAAGGCGACGCGGAGGGCCCCGACGGCGTCGTACGCCCGGCCGGCGAGCTGCTCGCCGAGCACGGCATCCAGCCCGTCGAGCTGCGCGAGAAGGAGGGCCTGGCCCTCCTCAACGGCACCGACGGCATGCTCGGCATGCTGATCATGGCCCTCGCCGACCTCGACACCCTGTACAAGTCCGCGGACATCACCGCCGCCCTCAGCCTGGAGGCGCTGCTCGGCACGGACAAGGTCCTCGCCCCCGAGCTGCACGCCATCCGCCCGCACCCGGGACAGGGCGCCTCCGCCGCCAACATGCTGGCCGTGCTCAAGGGCTCCGGCCTCACCGGGCACCACCAGGGCGACGCGCCCCGCGTGCAGGACGCCTACTCCGTGCGCTGCGCCCCGCAGGTCGCCGGTGCCGGCCGTGACACCCTCGCGCACGCCCGCCTGGTCGCCGAGCGCGAACTGGCCTCCGCCGTCGACAACCCCGTCGTGCTGCCCGACGGCCGGGTGGAGTCCAACGGCAACTTCCACGGCGCCCCGGTCGCCTACGTGCTGGACTTCCTCGCCATCGCCGCCGCCGACCTCGGCTCCATCGCCGAGCGCCGTACCGACCGGCTGCTCGACAAGAACCGCAGCCACGGTCTGCCGCCGTTCCTCGCCGACGACGCCGGTGTCGACTCGGGCCTGATGATCGCTCAGTACACGCAGGCCGCGCTGGTCAGCGAGATGAAGCGGCTCGCCGTACCGGCCTCCGCCGACTCCATCCCGTCCTCCGCCATGCAGGAGGACCACGTCTCCATGGGCTGGTCGGCGGCGCGCAAGCTGCGGACGGCCGTCGGCAACCTGAACCGGATCATCGCGATCGAGCTCTACGCCGCCGCGCGCGCCGTGGAACTGCGCGAGGGCCTGACGCCGGCTCCGGCGAGCCGGGCGGTCATCGACGCCGCCCGCGAGGCGGGGGTCGGCGGACCGGGCCCGGACCGCTTCCTCGCGCCCGACCTCGCCGCCGCGGACGCCTTCGTGCGGGACGGCGGCCTCCTCGCGGCGGCCGAGACCGTCACCGGCCCGCTGCAGTAGGACGGCGGGCCGGAGCCCAAGTCGGTGGAGCGCCGGGCGGGTTCAGAAGCCCAGGCGCTCCCGGCGCACGGAGTAGACCACGAAACCGGCGCCCAGTATGAGGAGCGAGGTGCCGCCGACGACGTAGGGGGTCGTGTCGATGCTTCCGGTGTCGGCGAGTTCGGTCCCGCCGCCGGTGGGCGCGTCCTCCTGGACGTCGGACACCTGCGCCGCCGCGGCGGGTCGCCCCTGCTCCGTGACCTGGGCCGTCGGCGGCGCCGGGTCCGCCCCTCTCGCCGGAGTGCCCACCGAGGCGTCCGCGGAGGGGACGAACCACAGGGCGCCCAGCAGGGTGCCGGCGGCGGTGGCGGTCAGCAACGTACGGCGAGCGGATGACACGGAATATCGATCCCCTTGTGGCGCTGGTGAATTGGCCGTGTGGGGCGATGTTAGTGAACGTCGCGGGTCACGGGAAAGTCACGGGAGGTTTGAGCCGTACGCTCCGTCCATGAGCACTCCAGAGACTTCACGTTTTGTCCGCGTCAGCGTCGAGCTCGTCGTCGAGATCGAGGACGCGGAAGCAGTCATCGCCGCGGCCCGCAGCCGGATCGCCGAACACGCCGAGGACGGCGAGCTGGACCCCGCGGAGCGGGCGCACGCCGAGGGAGCTGTGACGGAGGACACCGCCGAGGCCCTGGCGTACCTGGTCGATCCGTTCGACCTGGTGGGCGAGGTACCGGGGGTCGAACTCCAGCAGGCCTCCTGGTCGAGCGAACGCATCGACTACGACCCCGATTCGCCGGACTGGGAGTTCGACGAGGATGATGTCGACGGGGACGACGAGGAAGTGGACGCCGCGGGTCACTCCGGCTGACGTCGCACGGGTCACATCGGCGACCCCGGGCGCAACCGGCGCCCGGGGTTTCGTCGTCTCACGCAACGCGCAGGCCGGGCCGCGCACCGTCCGCTGCGGCGGACGTGGCGAGTTCCACACCTCACGACGTGGGAAATGGGACGAAACGGTCGTAGCGTTGAGTGCTCGCGACGGGGGACTCGAGGTGTTTTGGGACTCGCCAACGATGGAGAAGCGTGTGATGACGAACAGTAAGCGGCGCAGGCGCCTGACGGCCGCGTCCGCACTGCTCGGCGGTGTACTGGTGCTCACGGCCTGTTCCGGCGGCAGCGACGCGGCCGACGGCGGTGGGGACTCCTCGCGGGCCAAGGCCGACAAGGCCGCGGCTGAGGAGTCGTCGGAGGCCCAGATCAAGATCACACCAGCGGACGGCTCCGACAACGCCTCGATCAACAACTCCGCTGCCGTCACCGTGGCCAAGGGCACGTTGACGAAGGTGACCATGACGACCACCGACGGCAAGGCCGTCGAGGGGCAGATATCAGCCGACAAGACGAGCTGGAAGCCCAGTGCCCAGCTCGAGCGGGCCACCACCTACAAGGTGGCCGCGACCGCCACGGACGCCAAGGGCCGCGACGCCCACGAGAACGGCTCCTTCACCACGGTCGCCCCCGCGCACAGCTTCATCGGCTCGTTCACGCCGGACAACGGCACCACCGTGGGTGTCGGCATGCCCGTGTCGATCAACTTCGACAAGGCGATCACGAACAAGGCGGATGTCGAGAAGGGCATCACCGTCACCTCCTCCAGCGGTCAGGAGGTCGCCTGCCACTGGTTCGGCGTCCAGCGGATGGACTGCCGTCCCGAGCACTACTGGCAGGAGAACTCCACCGTCACGCTGAAGCTCGATCTCGACGGCGTCGAGGGCGCCCAGGGTGTCTTCGGCGTGCAGCAGAAGACGGTCACCTTCAACATCGGCCGCAACCAGGTCTCCTACGTCGACGCCAAGACCAAGCAGATGAGGGTCACGCGGGACGGCAAGACCGTCAAGACCATCCCGATCTCCGCCGGCTCCCCCGAGAACACCACCTACGAGGGCGCGATGGTGATCTCCGAGAAGTTCCAGCAGACCCGGATGAACGGCGCCACGGTCGGCTTCACCGACGACGACGGCAAGGGCGAGTACGACATCAAGGACGTGCCGCACGCCATGCGTCTGACCAACTCCGGCACCTTCATCCACGGCAACTACTGGGGCGGACCGGGCGTCTTCGGCAACGTCAACACCAGCCACGGCTGTGTGGGCCTGCAGGACAAGAAGGGCGCCAACGACCCGAACACCCCGGGCGCGTGGTTCTTCAACAACTCGATCGTCGGTGACGTCGTCGTCGTCCAGAACACCGGCGACAAGACCGTCGCCCCGGACAACGGCCTCAACGGCTGGAACCTGAGCTGGGCTCAGTGGAAGGCCGGTTCGCCCGCCTGACGACCGCTCGGCCTCCCCAAGACCGGTGCCGCCCCTCGGGGTTGCACCGGTCTTCTCATGCTTCTCTCAGCGCGGCCTCAAGTCCTCATCAGGGTGCGCCCCTACCGTCGGCCGCATGTTCTTCACCTACCTGAGGCGCGAGCTGCGCCGCCGTCGAAAGGCGGCTCTCGTCGTCGCCTCCGGCCTCGCGCTGGGCATCGCGCTGGTCATCGTGGTCAACTCCGTGTCCAGCGGCATGAGCAGGGCGCAGGACAAGGTCCTGCAGTCGCTGTACGGGCTGGGCACGGACATGACCGTCAGCAAGGCCGCCACGCCGACGTCCGGCGACGCGCGCCCGCGCTTCAAGTTCGACGCCCAGGAGAACGGCGACAAGAACGACCAGAGCAGCGACCGGGTCATGGCGCAAGGCTTCACCACCCTGCCCGCCTCCACGGTCGACAAGGTGGCGGACCAGCGGGGCGTCTCCTCCGCGGTCGGCGGGCTCAGCCTCAACGTGGTGAGGATCAACGGCCAGTTCACCCGAGGCCAGTTCAAGCAGGACGGCGAGGGCGGGCAGACGCGCGGCGCGCCCGGCTCCGGGCCGCAGGGCCGGGTCATGGGCGGCGGCGCCGACTTCGACGTCAACCAGTACACGGTCTACGGCACCGACGTGACCCACCCGGAGCTCGGCCCGCTGACCTCCTCGAAGATCACCGACGGCCGCACCTTCAAGACCGTTGAGACCGATGCCAAGGTCGTCGTCGCCGACTCGGCGTACGCCAAGGAGAAGAAGCTCAAGGTCGGCGGCAGCGTCACCATCAAGAAGGTCAAGTACGAGGTGATCGGCATCGCCACCGCGAGCAGCGGGGACGCGGCGGCCAACCTGTACATCCCGCTGAAGCAGGCGCAGACCCTCAGCGGCGACAAGGACAAGGTCACCACGATCTACGTCAAGGCGACCGACTCCCAGCAGATAGACGCCGTCAAGAGCGCCATCCAGAAGAACGTCCCGGACACCACGGTCACCACCTCCGCCGACCTGGCCAAGACCGTCTCCGGCTCCCTGTCCACCGCCTCCGACCTGGCCACCAGCGTCGGCAAGTGGCTGTCCATCGCGGTGCTCGTGGCCGCCTTCCTCGTCGCCGGACTGCTGACCTCCTCGGCGGTCTCCCGGCGGGTGCGCGAGTTCGGCACGCTCAAGGCGCTGGGCTGGAAGTCGGGCCGGGTGACCCGGCAGGTGGTCGGCGAGGCCGTCGTCAACGGACTGGTCGGCGGTGTTCTCGGCATCGCTCTCGGCCTGGCGGGCGCCTATGCGGTGACCGCGATCAGCCCGACGCTCCAGGCGCAGCTCGGCGGCTCGGGCGGCGGGGCCGGCGGTCCGGGCGGCGAGGGCGTCTTCCGCGCCGGCGGCCTCGGCGGCCCCGGCCGGCAGGCCGCGAAGTCCCTGGAGGTCGCGCTCACCGCGCCGGTCAGCCTCACCACCATCGTCCTCGCGGTCGGCCTCGCCGTGGCCGGTGGCCTGATCGCCGGCGCGTTCGGCGGCTGGCGGGCCTCCCGGCTGCGTCCGGCGGACGCCCTGCGGCGCGTCGAGTAGCGCGCCGCCCTCCGCGAACCGCCGGGCCATCGGCCCTCTTCTCCCCGCATCCCAGGAGTTGCTTCCCCCATGTACGAACTCACCGGCGTCACCAAGCACTACACCCGGGGCAAGGAGGTCGTCCGAGCCCTCGACGAGGTCGACCTGACCATCGGCGACGGCGACCGGCTGGTCATCCAGGGCCCCACCGGCGGCGGCAAGTCGACGCTGCTGCAGATGCTGGGCGGCCTGGACCGGCCCACCTCCGGCCAGGTCGTCCTCGACGGCACCGACCTGGCGAAGCTGCCCGAGGCCCGGCTGACCCGGGTGCGCAGCGAGAGCATCGGCTTCGTCTTCCAGTCCTTCAACCTGATCCCGACGCTGACCGCGCAGGAGAACGTCGAGACCGCCCTCGTCCCGCTCGGCATCAAGGCCGCCGAACGGCGCGAACGGGCCGCCGAGGCACTGGAGTCGGTCGGGCTCGGCGAGCGGCTCGGACACCTGCCGTCCGAGATGTCCGGCGGCCAGCAGCAGCGCGTCGCCATCGCCCGCGCCCTGGTCAAGCAGCCGAAGGTGCTGCTCGCCGACGAGCCCACCGGAAACCTCGACGAGTCCATGCGCGACGAGATCATGGACGTACTCGAACGCATGTGGAAGGAGCACGGGTTGACGTTCGTCATGGTCACCCACGACTCCGCCATCGCGAGGAAGGCCCCCCGCGTGGCGACCATCCGCAAGGGGCGCATCACTGTCAAGGAGAACGCGGGGGCCTGAACGGGAGGGAAACGAGAGGAACCGACCGCACCCCGCCATTGAGCGCGTGATCACCCCCCGGCATACTTCCTCTTCCGGGGGGTGGGGGTGTAGCGCACTTGTGCGAGCCTTCCCCCGGTCGAGTGGACAGGGAATCCGCTCGACACTCCGTTTCCAGGGGGAGTTTTGCGCAGACAAGTGAAAAGAGCGGGCGTGGCCGCGGTCGCCGCGGCGGCAGCCGTCGCCCTCGCCGCGGGTATGACCAGCCCCGCGTCGGCGCGGCCCGAGCACCGCGCCGCCAACGCCGCCGGGCCCGCGGCCCACCGCACCATCACTCTCATCACCGGCGACCGGGTCACCGTGGACGCCAAGGGCCGCGTGATCGGCCTGCACCGGGCCGAGGGCCGCGAGCAGATACCCGTGCAGGTCCGCCGAATGGGCGGACGCACCCTCGTCGTACCGGCCGATGCGTCCCGCCTGATCGCCTCCGGCAAGCTGGACCAACGCCTTTTCGACATCACCGAGTTGAACAAGTCCGCCACCCGCAGGTCGTTCAAGGACGGACTGAAGGTCATCGTCGGCTACCAGGGCGCGGCCACCGCCGCCCGGGCCGACGTCCGCGAGGCCGGCACCCTGCGCCGGGCCCTGAAGGCGCTGAACGCCGACGCGGTGCAGACCCCCGTCAAGGACACGCCCGAGCTGTGGGAGGCGCTCACCGACGGCGACCGGACCAGTGCCGGCATCGCGCACATCTGGCTCGACGGCGTCCGCAAGGTCACCCTCGACAAGTCCGTGCCGCAGATCGGCGCGCCGACGGCGTGGCAGTCCGGCTACACCGGCAAGGGCGTGAAGATCGCCGTTCTGGACACCGGTGTCGACGCCACCCACGCGGATCTGAAGTCCCAGGTGGTGGCGGCCAAGAACTTCACCACCAGCAACAGCACGGCCGACCGGGTCGGCCACGGCACCCATGTCGCCTCCATCGCGGCGGGCACCGGCGCCAAGTCGGGCGGCAAGTACAAGGGTGTGGCGCCCGGCGCCAAGATCCTCAACGGCAAGGTCCTCGACGACGAGGGCTACGGCGACGACTCCGGCATCCTGGCCGGCATGGAGTGGGCGGCCCAGCAGGGCGCCGACATCGTCAACCTCAGCCTCGGCGGCGAGGACACCCCGGGTGTCGACCCGCTGGAGGCGGAAGTCGACAAGCTCTCCGCCGAGAAGGGCATCCTCTTCGCGATCGCCGCGGGCAACGAGGGCCCCGAGTCGGTCGGTTCGCCCGGCAGCGCCGACTCCGCCATCACCGTCGGCGCGGTCGACAAGAAGAACCGTCTCGCCGACTTCTCCTCCACCGGCCCGCGGGTGGGCGACGGCGCCATCAAGCCCGACGTCACCGCGCCGGGCGTGGCCATCACCGCCGCCGCGGCCAAGGGCAGCCTGATCGCCAAGGAGGTCGGCGAGAGCCCGGCCGGCTACCTGACCATCGACGGCACCTCGATGGCTACCCCGCACGTCGCCGGTGCCGCCGCGCTCCTCAAGCAGCAGCACCCCGACTGGGGTTACGCCGAACTGAAGGGCGCGCTGACCGGCTCCGCCAAGGGCGGTCCGTACACCCCCTTCGAGCAGGGCGCCGGCCGTATCGCCGTCGACAAGGCGATCAAGCAGACCGTGATCGCCGACCCGGTCTCGGTGAGCTTCGGCATCCAGTCCTGGCCGCACACGGACGACGAGCCGGTCACCAAGCAGCTGACCTACCGCAACCTCGGCACCGAGGACGTCACGCTCAGCCTGGCCATGACGGCCACCGACCCCAAGGGCCGGCCGGTCCCGGACGGCTTCTTCACGCTCGGCGCGACGGAGGTGACGGTCCCGGCCGGCGACAAGGCCTCCGTCGACCTGACCGTGAACACCCGGCTGGGCGGCACTCTGGACGGCGGGTACTCGGCGTACGTGACGGCGACCGGCGGCGGGCAGAGCGTCCGTACGGCCGCGGCCGTGCAGCGCGAGGTCGAGTCGTACGACGTCACCGTCAAGCACATCGGCCGGGACGGCAAGCCCACCGCCGCCCACGACACGATCCTGTACGGCTACACCGGCCGCGGCGCCTGGCGCACCTACCGGGTGCCGGACGGCGCAGGTACGACGACCGTGCGCGTGCCCAAGGGCACCTACGTGCTGGACGCCTGGATCGCGAAGGACCTGACCACCTTCAAGGGCGGTCTGGACTGGCTGGTCCAGCCGAAGCTGAGCGTCACCGGGAACGTCACGGTCACGGTCGACGCCCGGAAGGCCAAGCCGGCCGACATCACCGTGCCGGACAAGACCGCACGGCAGCACGGCGCGACGATCGGCTACTCCTACGACCCGGCGATGTACGACGTCGCCATGCCCCTCGGCTCGTGGTCCCAGCTGCGCACCGGTTCCATCGGCGGCGACGTCAGCGGGCTCAGCCAGGTCTGGAGCGGCCAGTGGACCAAGGGCTCGTCGGCCGAGTACGACGTGGTGACCACCGCGAAGGTCAAGCGGTTCCAGGGCGGCAAGGTGCGCCACTACGCGGCACGTGAGCTGGCCACGGTGAAGAACTCCCTCGGCGCGGGTGCCTCCGGCAAGACCGGCGCCGTCACGCCCTTGGCCCTCACCGGCGACGGCCTCGTCATGGCGGACACCATCGAGCAGAAGCTGCCGGGCACCCGGACGCTGTACCTGTCGACGGGCAACGGCGTCTACTGGTTCCTCTACGCGGAGCAGTTCCGAGGCCACGACAAGCAGAACCAGCCGATCAGTGAGGCGCTGTACACGCCCGACGACGTCAAGGCCTACAAGGGCGGCAAGACCTACACCAACACCTTCAACAGGGCGGTTTTCGGTCCCCACCTGAACCACGACTACGGCGTCTTCCGTTACAGGAACGAGCTCTACGGCTCCCTGCCGCTGTTCGCCGACTCCGGGGCGCACGGGGGCTACTCGACGTTCACCTTGGTGCAGACGACCCTGTACCGCAACGGCAAGAAGGTCGCGTCCAACCACGACCCGCTGTTCGGCGAGTCCTTCGACGTCACGGCCGGTGACGCCCAGTACCGGCTGACGACCTCGGTCAAGCGCAGCGCGAAGGTCGCGGGCGCCTCCACCCGCGTCGACGCGAGCTGGACGTTCCGCTCCAAGAAGCCGTCCGGCTCGTCCGAGGTCCGGCTGCCGGCCTCCACGCTCCGCTTCAAGGCCACCACCGGCCTGGACAACCGTGTCGCGGCGGGCAGGACGGCCACCTTCCCGGTCACCGTCGAGGGTGCCGCCGCGGGCAAGAACCTCAAGTCGCTGAGCGTCTGGGTGTCCTACAACGACGGCAAGACCTGGAAGAAGGTCACCGTCAAGAAGGGCAAGATCACGGTCAAGAACCCGGCGAAGGGCAAGGCCGTCTCGTACAAGGCCAAGATCACCGACAAGAAGGGCAATGTGTCCACGGTCGCGATCTACGGTGCGTACCGCGGCAAGTGAGCCGGTGTCGAGGGCCCGTGAGGGCTCTTGACGGATGAGCGGCCCGCTGGAAGCACGGCTTCCGGCGGGCCGTTCCCGTGCTCGTGAGCAGCCTGCTCGTGCCGGGCGGATGTGCGGGACGGCCCTCGCTGGATAAAGTCGTCCTTTTACACCTGGTTGTGGGGACAACCAGAGCGCCTCGGGGAGGGCCTGCAGCACATGAGTCGTCGTTCCAATGGCTTGGTCGGTGTCTGGGCTGAGACGCAGAGGCAGCAGCAGCGCCAGACGGAGGCCGACGCCCGACGGCGGCGACAGGAGGAGCAGCAGGCACGTGCCCGTCAGCGGCGAGCGGCACAGAGCCACCGCGACTACCGGCAGGCGGAGGCCCGGCGCCGTACCGAGGAACTGGACGCACAGGTCGCGTCCCTGCAAGGCCTTCTCGCCTCGGGATGCCGGGCCCCGGTCTTCAGGGCCTCCTCCCTCACACGCCCCGAGGCGATCCAGCCCTTCGCCCCGGGCCCACTGGCTCAGCCCGTGCCCATGCCGAACGCCGAGCACTACCAGGCGCAGGGCGGGTGGACCGCCGGCCGCCGGGCACAGGCGCAGGCCGAGGCCCGTGCGCGCTTCGAGCGGGACTGGCACGCGGCGCAGGCGGCGGAGGCGCGGCGGCAGCAGCAACTGGCGTCGTACCAGCGGGAGTACCAGCGGTGGGCCGACGCACAACTGGCCGAGGTGCGGCGGCACAACGCGGGCATCGTGGAGCTGACCGAGGGAGTCGGCCGCCGCGATCCCGACGCCGTGGTCGAGTACTTCTCCGCTGCTCTGTACGCGTCGACCGCGTGGCCGGAGGGCTTTCCCCGTCAGGTGGCGGCGGCCTACGACTCGGCAGCCGGACAGCTCGTGCTGGACTGGGAGATGCCCGCCTACGACGTCGTCCCCGAGGTCAAGTCCGTTCGGTACGTGTCCACGACGGACCAGGACAAGGAGACGCCCCGGCCGGTGACGCAGCGCAGGGCCCTCTACCGGGAGGTCCTGGCGCAGTGCGCGCTGCTCGTCCTGCACGAACTCTTCGCCGCGGACGAGCTGGGCGCCCTCGAATCCGTGACCTTGAACGGGTTCGTGGACGGGCACGACCCCACGACGGGCCGGCCGGGCCACATCCACCTGGTGACCGTCATGGCCCCGCGCGCCATGTTCCGCGACCTGCACCTGGCGCAGGTGGACGCCTGCAGCTGCCTGGCCGACGCACTGCGCGGGCAGCTCTCGGCCCGCCCCGACCAGCTCACCGCGGTGCGGTCGGGCCGCAGGCCGCAGGAGGTCGGGAACCGCGTCGTCACACACGGCAGCGACGAGGATCCCGACCTGTACGCGATGGACCCGATCGCCTTCGAGAACCTCGTCGCCGAACTCTTCCGGGCCATGGGGATGCAGGCGGTCACCACCCAACGCTCCAACGACGGCGGGGTGGACGTCGACGCGCTGGACCCGGCACCCATCCGCGGCGGCAAGATCGTCGTGCAGGTCAAGCGCTACCGCAACACGGTGCCGCCCACCGCCGTGCGCGACTTGTACGGGACCGTGCAGGACGCGGGCGCCAACAAGGGCGTCCTCGTGACGACGTCGAAGTTCGGCCCCGGCTCGCACACCTTCGCCAACGGCAAGCCGCTGGAACTGATCCCGGGCACCGAACTCGTCGACCTGCTCCACCGCCACGGGCTGCGCGGGCGCCTGGGCGACGGTGCCCGTCCCTCCGCGGCGCAGCCGACGCCGCCGGCTGCGGACACCCGGCTGCCCGACGAGCACAACGTGCTGGGCATGTCGTGGACCGGGAGCGTCGCCCTGGACGTGTGCGCCCTGGTCTGCTGTGGCAACCGCGTCCTCAGCGACGACCACTTCGTCTTCTTCAACAACCCGCGGACACCGGACGGCTCGGTACGCGCCCTGCCCGCCCACGCCCCCGACAAGGCCGCGATCTGCGTCTCCTTCGACGCGTTGCCGGGCGAGGCCGACCGGCTCGTCCTCGTGGCCGCCGTCGACCCGGAGGCCGACCCGGACGCCGACCTCTCCGGCTTCACGGACGCGAGCATCCGTCTGCTCGACCCGAAACTGGCCGAGCTGGGACGACTGAAGGTCTCCGACGGCCGGCCCCGCGAAACCGCACTGGTACTCGGCTCCTTCCGCCGCAGGCCGAACGGCGACTGGGACTTCGTCCTCGGCGGCAAGGGCTACACGGGCGGCCTGGAGGAACTGGTGCGGGACTTCGGCATCGAGGTGGAGTAGACGGGTGACCCCGGGATGTCACTCGGGGGCGAAGGCGAAGCTGCGCCACGGACTTGTCACCCTGGCGACCTGGTCGGACTGTCCGATGTCCAGGTAGTTGCTCTGCCCGCCCGCCGGCACGGTGCAGTCCGGTGCGGTGTACAGCACCAGATTGCTCTGTGTCTGGTTCTCGACGTGTGTCACGTCCTCGGGGAAACGGTGACATCCGTGGATCGGCGGGTTGGAGAGGGTCTCCACGAGCCGGACACCGCTCCGCGCCACGACCTGACCGGACGCCTGGTCCTGGCACGCGGTGAGCGCGATGCCGAGCAACGCGATGCCGATGAGCGCGGCCGTCGACCGTGAAGAAGGCATCGAGCCTCCTGAAGTACGGGGAGCTGCGGCGGACGTCGTCCTTCCTTCACTATCCGCCAGACCCGACGGGCCCGCACGGTGAGGACAACCGCCGCGGTCCGTGAACCGGACGAGCGCTCGGTGACGGCGACCGCCGCATCCCCCGGACCACCGGCTGCACGGGGCTGTGAACGCGGCTTGATGATCCACGTCCTCCGGTCCCGCTGCCGGCCCGGCCTAGCAGAAGCCGTTGAGTTCCCACCAATCGCCGTCGGTCCGCTGGCCGGACGTCAGGGTGCCCGTGTCCCGTCCCCGGTAGGTGATCAGCCAGCCCGGGTGGCCGGGGTAGCCGTCGATCACGTACTTCGTGTTGGTCACGGCGGCGAGATCGGGACGCCCGTCGCCGGAGAAGTCACCGACCGATATCAGGTTTGCCATGGCCTTCCAGCCCTTTGAGCCGATGAGCTTGCGCTTGCCGAGCTTCCCCTTGGACGTGCCGGGGTAGAGCCACAGCTTGCCGGTGGACGCCTCGCGTGCGTAGAGGTCGGGACGGCCGTCGCCGGTCACGTCGCCCATGGCGACGAGCGCGTTCATCTTGTTCCAGCCGCTGGAGCCGATGAGCTTGCGCTTGCCGAGCTTGCCCTTGGACGCGCCCGGGTAGAGCCACAGCTTGCCCGTGGCCTTCTCGACCGCGATCAGATCGGAGCGGCGGTCACCTGTCAGATCACCGAAGGCGGTGATGTGGCTCATGGACTTCCAGCCCGAACTGATGAGCTTGCGCTTGCCGAGGGAGCCGGTGCCGGTGCCGGGGTAGAGCCACAGCTTGCCGGTGGACGCCTCGCGTGCGATGAGGTCCTCACGGCCGTCACCGTTGAAGTCGCCGTGGCGGGTGAGGGCGTTCATCTTGTTCCAGCCGCTGGAGCCGATGAGCTTGCCCTTGCCGTTGCCCGGAGTGAACCAGAGCCGTCCGGCCTTGTCGCGGACGATCATGTCGGCCCTGCGGTCGCCGTTCATGTCCCCGAAGCCCAGCGCCTTCGGAGAGGTCTCGGAATACCAGCGCGGGTAGGCGGGCGAGGAGCACTCGCGCTTGGTGCGGACGAACTTGATCGAGCTGGTGGTCGCGTCCGGGCCCCAGGCCCACTCGCCGGCCTTGTTCGGCCTCTGGGCCCAGTAGCCGCCCCCCGGCTCGTAGTTCTTGTCCTCGTAGAGGCAGGCGATCTTCTTCGTACGGTTGGTGTACGTGTGGATCTTGTTGTCCCAGCTGCCCAGGGACGCGACGTTCTTGTTCGTCTTCCACATCGAGCCGCTGGGGCTCTTGCCCTTCCAACCGCAGAAGTAGCCCGCCGGGCAGCTGTTCGAACTCGCGGCCGCCGGAGCGGCGTTCACGGCGGCCAGACCGGTGCCGGTGAGTACGAGGCCGACGAGTGTCGCCATGCCCCGGTTGAAACGGTTCTGCATGTGTGGTGTTCCCCTCCCATTGACGCGCGCCGGCACCTTGTCCCCACAACAAGCCGGGATTTCCGTGAAGTTGCTGTGGATCCTCGGCGGCTGTCCGACGCAAGCCAACTGATCGTAAAGTACGTTGAGCCTCTTTGCCGGGAGACGGTCACTGGCCGGGGGTGGCTGGGACGCGCCCAGGTCCGCGCCCGTCAGCCGATCGAGTCCATGAAGCCCAGCATCCGGCGGTTGACCTCGTCCGCGTGGTCGATCTGCGGTCCGTGACCGGTGTTCGAGACGATCTCGGCCCGGGCGCCCTGTATCAGCCGCGGAACGCGCTCCACTTGCCGCTTCGCATGCACGAGGAGGCTTCGCTTGCCGAGTACCAGATAGAGCGGGGTGCGGACGGTGGACAGCTCCTGCTCGGACAGGGGCAGTGGAGACGGGCGGCGAATGCGGTGGGCGCGGACGGCCGCTCTGATCATCGTGCGCAGCTGCGGCACGACGAGGACCGGCTGCTCCAGCCGGGCCGCCAGCCGGGGGCGCAGCACCTTGGGCGCGAAGGTCGCGAAGAGGCCGGCGAAAATCCAAACGAAGAAGCGCAGGCCGACCTTCTCCAGGCCGCCGGGATCGAGCAGGGTGACCGAGGCGAGGCGTGTGGGCCTGCGGTGCGCCTGATTCAGGGCGAGCCATCCTCCGTAGGAGGAACCGACCAGGTGGACGTGGTCGAGACCGAGTCCGGCGAGTGTCTCGTCCAGCCACTGGGCGGCACGTTCGGGCTGGTGAATGGGTTCACGCTGAACGCTGCGGCCGGGGTCGCCGGGTGTGTCGATCGCGTAGACGGGGCGCTCGGCGCTGAGCGCCGGAGTGTTCGGGTACCACATGGCGGAGCAGCTGCCGGCGCCATGCACCAGGACCACGGGGGTGCGGGAGGCGCCGGCCGGGTCGTCGGGGCCGTACCGGTAGACGTGCGTCGTCCCGAAGCTGGTCTCCACGTCCTCCTGCGCGACAGCCGGCGCGCCCATGGCGTAGACGGCGTCGCACGCGGAGAAGTAGCGCTCACGCAGGGCGTCGCTCACATATCGCCCTACGTCGGGCCGGTCGCGTTCGCGGGTCGTGGTCTCGGGCACGGAAGGCCACCTCCAGAGGCAACAACTCGTTCGTGGTACGACCGTACCATCAACTTGATACGGCTGTATCATGAAAATGGCCGGATCGGGTCGGGCAACCAGCACAGACGGTGGACGAGAGGCGCAGCCGATGCCGAAGCGCGTGGACCACGCACAACGACGAACCGAGATCGCCGAGGCACTCGTCAGGGCCGCGGCGCGGCGCGGGCTGCACGCCGTGGGGATGCGCGACGTGGCAGCGGAGGCCGGCGTGTCACTGCGGCTGGTCCAGTACTACTTCGAGACCAAGGAGAAGCTGCTGCTCTTCGGGCTGCAACATCTGACGGAGAGGTTCGAAGAACGGGTCGCCGCCCGGGTTCAGGCAGCCGGGGCCAGTCTGGGCCCCCGCGCGGTGATCGAGGCACTTCTGATGGCGGCACTCCCGACCGATGACGAAAGCCGCACCTTCCACTTCCTCTACACCTCGTACGCCGTCCTGGCCGTGACCGACGAGGCGCTTGCCGCCCAGCCCTTCATCGCGAACCCTGATGCCGCCGAGGACACCCTCACCGGGCTCCTCCGGCAGGCGCGAGGGGCCGATCTCACCGGGCCCGGAATCGACGCGAGAGACGAAGCGGTCAGCCTGCTCGCCATGTCGGCCGGACTCGGCACCAGCATCCTGGTCGGCCAGCGCAGCCCGGAGTCAGCGGCCGCGGTCCTGAATCGTCACCTGGACCGGATCTTCCAGGTCGGTTGACGGGGTTCGCCGACGGGGCGGGTGCGATAAGGGCGAAAGTGCTTCAGGACCATGCCGTCGAGGTGGAACAAGCGGGCCTGAGTCCGGATGCTGCCGGCACACTGACGGGGGCCAAGCGGTGCTGTTCAGCCTTGGTGGGTTGGACGCCATTCGTAGATCATGGGGGCTCTTTCCATGACCTCGCTGGGCCAGGTGCGCCGGAACCGCTCCAGTCGGTCGTGACGGGATGGGGCGGCTCCGGCCCGAGTGCGGCCCACCGCCTCCTGTACCGGTCGGCACCGCCCCTCCGCCGTTCAGCCGGTGCGCCGGTCCGTGGAGACCAGCCACCGCCAGCGGTGGCGTTCCGTTACGAGGGTGGTGGCCACGAGGAGAGACACGAGCACCGCCGCATAGCCAGGCCATGCCGACCATGCGGCGATCACGGCAGCAGCGAGCTGGAGCAGCACGAGCAGGATCGTGACCGTACCGGAGACAGGAATGATCACCTGCTTCTTGTCCCCCGGAGTGGAGAAGACGGTCGGCAGTCCGATCAGTACCACCACGGCCAGGACGGCGAGCACCCATGAGTACTTGGACAAGGCCCACGGCGTGGCCACCCAGGCGACGAGTTCAGCGGTGAAGCGCAGGGCGGATGCGATGCGGTCGTCCGGTTTCTTCATATTCGCCCCCCGCGGGCCATGTCGGCCACCGGCGAAAGATGTTACGACGAATCACGCGACGCCGGGCGCTCAGCAAGCGGCTCGGCCTGCGGGCGTGAAGTGGGTCGAGCCCTGAATGGGGCTGTGAACGCGGTAGCCGTGTGTGGAGTAGGGCTCTCCGGATGTGAGGCCCCGGCGCGGGGGTGGGTTAACAGGTCGGTGGCCCTCTTCGTGGTGGCCGGTGGTCGGCGACCGCAGGGCCGGTTGGACGGGCAAGGAATCGCTTCGCGGCCTCGTGCGTTGAGGACGACGGGTACGGGATGCCGGTGGTGTGCGAGCCGAGCAGCCCCAGCGACCGAGCTGACAGATATTGGAGGGCCGTAATGGCTGCGCAGACGCAGAGGGCAGTGCTGGCCGGCGGATGCTTCTGGGGCATGGAGGAGCTGATCCGCCGGCTCCCGGGCGTGACGGCGACCCGGGTCGGATACACGGGGGGTGACGTGCCGAACGCGACGTACCGTAACCACGGCACGCACGCGGAGGCCATTGAGATCCTTTTCGACCCCGCGAAGACCGACTACCGCGCGCTCCTGGAGTTCTTCTTCCAGATCCACGACCCGAGCACCGAGAACCGCCAGGGCAACGACATCGGCCTCAGCTACCGCTCGGCGATCTACTACGTGGACGACGAGCAGAAGCGGATCGCCGAGGACACCATCGCGGATGTCGACGCCTCCGGACTGTGGCCCGGCAAGGTCGTCACCGAGGTGGAGCCGGTCGGCCCCTTCTGGGAGGCCGAGCCCGAGCACCAGGACTACCTGCAGCGTTACCCGGACGGATACACCTGCCACTTCCCGCGCCCGGGATGGCGGCTGCCCGCCCGCGCGGAGGGCTGACTGCGAGGCGGCCTGACGGAAGGCGGAGGCCGACCGGCCGAGGCTTTGCGGCGGACCGGACCGTCGTGGGCCGCGGCTGGCCATCCGTCCGCGACATGGATGACGACCTTGCCACGCCGGTGCTTCCCGCTGAGCGCCTCGTACGCGGCGCGGGTTTGTGCGAGGGGAACGACCCGGTCGATCTGCGGGTTCAGCCGTCCGCTCGTGATCAACTCGCTGATGGAGTCGAGCCCGTCACGGTCCGGCTCGACGACGAAGAACACTCCGTGCGCAGCAGGGCCTCGGGCCGCCCTGGGGTCGGGGGGGCGTCACGATGCTGACGAGGACGCCGCCCGGGCGCAGAACGGTCCAGGACCGGGTCTGGGTGTCGCCGCCGACCGTGTCGAATACGACGTCCACGTCTGCCACGTGGTCGTCGAACCGGCCGCCTGCGTAGTCGATGACCTTCCGGGCACCGAGGCCCGCGACGAATTCGGTATCGCGGGCCGAGGCGGTCGCGGTGACCCGTGCGCCCAGCGCGGCAGCGATCTGTACGGCGAACGAGCCGACGCCTCCGGCGCCGCCGTGGACGAGGACATGCTGGCCGGACTCCAGGTGAGCTTGGCCGACCAGTCCCTGCCACGCCGTGAGCGCCGGCATAGGGACGGCCGCCGCGCTGCGGTGGTCCAGTCCGGCCGGCTTGGCGGCGAGGATCCCGGCCGGTACGGCGACGTACTCGGCGGCGGCTCCGTCGCGCAGGAACGGGATGAGTCCGTACACCTCGGCACCCAGGGCCGGAGCTGTGACACCGGCCCCGTGCTCGACCACGACACCGGACACCTCGTGCGCGGGAATGACGGGTGTCCGTTCTTGCCCGGATCCGTCGAAGCTGTCGGTCCAGGTGGCGTCCCAGGCAAGCTCTCCTGCGGTGATGGAGGCGGCCCGTACCGCGACGACGACGTCGCCGGGCCCGGGCCGGGGACGCGGCGCGGTCTCGTAGACCAGTTGTTCGGGACCTCCGCGCCGGTGAGCGCGTACTGCGCGCATCGTGTCCATGAGGCGATCACCTCCTGATGATGGGCGGTGCCGTGCCGAAGGCCACGCCGTCACCACCAGCCTCACAGGTACGACCGAAGCCAGGTATCGCCCATTCAAGGGATCCGTGCTGCCGCGCCGTGCCGATCGAGCACCACACAGCCGACCCGGTAGGCGGAAGCGGCCCCCGGTTCATGCGCCGGCCGGGTCCGTTCAACTACGCAACTACGAACGCGTCGGACTGTCGCGCGGACCGGCTCGTCATCCGAGTAGGTGGGCAAGAAGTCGGTCTCCAACGGGATAGGGGCGTTCTCGGGGCAACAGCCGGGCGGCGGACTCCAGATCGCCACCGTTGACCAGTGCGTGGATCTCGTGGGCGAGTGGGGTCACGTCGCGGATGGCGACCGTCCACTCATCCGCGTAGCGTCGTGCGGCCTCACCGGAGAGGCCGAGTTGCAAAGACCGGTACGGCAGGGGTTGCAGGTGCAGATCCCGCTCGGGGTCCCACTGCACGCGAGCGGGCGCGCGCTTCAACTGACGCTGCCAGGCGGCCCGGTCGGGGTGTACCCCGCGGACGTAGCTCGACAGGCACGCGTGACGCAGCGCCCACTCGAAGCCGTCACGGCTGATCTCGACCGCGAGAACGGTCTCCTGCCCCTCCTTGGCGCCCCAGCCGCATCGGTACATCATCCACAGAAACGACGGCTTGATCCACGTCATCCTGTCCCGCTTCCACGCGGCGGGGAAACGGCCCGCCCGGACGGCGGGCAGGCCGATTTCCGGGGCGTACGCCTGGTAGACGGTGATCGTGGAGTCCGCGTGGGCCGCACGGATCCCGCGTTGCGGTTGTTCCATGGCGTACAGCCTGGAGTCAGCCGTTTCAGGCGGCCACTGATTTTCGACTGCCGTTTCACTGCGACGGAGAGCGCCGGCCGCAGCACCGTGCGCATTGCCGGCCCATGGCGCCTGCTTCAGTACCTACCGCGCTACCGCCGGCTGCTTGTCCGCGACCTCCCGGCGCCGGAGCGATGCCCGTCGGGCAGGACGCCGGTCGGGCACGGGGCGGGCCCGTCCGTCACAACGGGCCCGTCGCTTCCGCCGGTCCCGCGTGCGCGGGCGGCGGCATCCAGGACAACGATCCCGCTGCCGTCGTCATTCCGGCGGGCGTATCGGCTTCCGCCCCGGCGGGGCAGGCGGTTGGGCCCGTCCGGGTGCGCGGCCGGGGCCTGTCAGTGGTGCAGCGTCGCCGGGCTGCCGCCGTTGGCCTCGTAGCCCGCCACGGCCAGCGCCCGGTAGACGGCGAACTCCGCCGCCGGGTCCTCGGACAGGGTCCACGGCACCGCGCCCACATGGCCGTCGACGTATATGAGCTGGCTCATCGCCTCCGCCCAGCGCTCGGAGCGGACCAGGAAGAAGAGCAGCAGATGGCGGACGTGGGCGAGCATCGGGTCGTCGGGGCGGGCCGCGTGCACCGCGAAGAGCGCGCCGTGGATCGCCTTGGTCACGACCTCACTCTCGTAGAAGCCCCTGACCAGGTTGACCTCGGGCAGGTGCTCGAAGACCGCGAACAGCGGCATGGCCGCCAGCAGCGAACCCCGGGGCGCACGAGCCGCGGCGGCCTCCGCGAAGGAGTACGCCAGCTCACGCGAGCCGTGCCACTTCTCGCACCAGTAGTGCAGGGCCGCCAGATGCGCCCCCGTGTGGGCCGGCGCGCGGTCGAGGATCTTCAGCCACAGCTTCTCGAACTCCGGGTGCGAGTACGCCAGGCCCCGCGCCACGGACAGCTCGACGATGCAGGGAACCGGGTCGCCCGGGGCCAGCAGCGCCGCCTGCCCGCACACCTCCCGGGCCTCCTCCATGATGATCCGGAACTCGTTCGTGCCCGGCGTGGCCGTACGCCACGCCTGCTGCACGAGGAACTCGGCGTACACCGCCGCGCCGCCCGGGTCCTTGGGCGCCTCGGCCCGCCACACCCGCAGCCACTGCGTTCCGGGCGTCTCGCTGACCCCGCCCGGCCGCTGCTGGAGCTCCACCGAGGCCGCCCCGGCGAAGGCCTGCACGCGCTGCCAGCGCAGCTCGCCCTCCTTCTCCGTGCCTGCGAGGAGCTGGGAGGCGGCGCGGTAGTCCTGCGTGCGCTGCACCAGCTCCAGGACGTCCAGCAGGTCCTGGTCCGGTCCGGGCATGCGGACGTCGAGCTCCTCCTGCCGGACGAATCCGTAGTTCGCCGGGTCCGCGGCGTCCGGATGCCCCGGCGGAACCTGCCCGATGCCGGCACGGCTGCGCCTGAGGAACGGGACCAGCACGAAGCCCAGCATGGCCAGCGCCATCACGACCCAGAGAATCTCCATGCGACAAGCGAACCAGACGGTGCCGACACTTGGCCAACCTGTGCCGCGAGCCTGTGGAAAACCCTGCCCGCTGTGCCGCCCGGGACCCGCGGTCCCGCACCACCCCCACAAGCGCACTACCCTCGGGCCCATGAGCGACAGGCACATCAGTGAGCACTTCGAGACGCTCGCGATTCACGCGGGCAACACGGCC
Organism: Streptomyces sp. NBC_01788; assembly: GCF_035917575.1. Classification (GTDB taxonomy): domain Bacteria; phylum Actinomycetota; class Actinomycetes; order Streptomycetales; family Streptomycetaceae; genus Streptomyces. The sequence continues at coordinate 4,927,954 of NZ_CP109090.1, forward strand.
GACCCCCGGACCGGGGCGGTCGTCCCGCCGATCTACCAGGTCTCGACCTACAAGCAGGACGGCGTGGGCGGTCTGCGCGACGGCTACGAGTACAGCCGCAGCGCCAATCCGACCAGGACCGCCCTGGAGGAGAACCTCGCCGCCCTGGAGGGCGGCCGTCGCGGACTCGCGTTCGCGTCCGGACTGGCGGCCGAGGACTGCCTGTTGCGTACGCTGCTCAGCCCCGGCGACCACGTCGTGATCCCCAACGACGCCTACGGCGGCACGTTCCGCCTGTTCGCCAAGGTCGTCTCCCGGTGGGGTGTGGAGTGGTCGGTCGCGGACACCGCGGACCCGGCCGCGGTACGTGCCGCCATCACACCCAAGACCAAGGCCGTATGGGTGGAGACCCCCTCCAACCCGCTGCTCGGCATCACCGACATCGCCGCGGTCGCCCAGGTCGCCCGGGACGCGGGCGCGCGGCTCGTCGTCGACAACACCTTCGCGACGCCCTACCTTCAGCAGCCGCTCGCGCTCGGCGCGGACGTGGTCGTGCACTCGCTGACCAAGTACATGGGCGGTCACTCGGACGTCGTCGGCGGCGCGCTGATCGTCGGCGACGCCGCGCTGGGCGAGGAACTGGCGTTCCACCAGAACGCGATGGGCGCCGTCGCCGGCCCCTTCGACTCCTGGCTGGTGCTGCGCGGCACCAAGACGCTCGCGGTGCGCATGGACCGGCACAGCGAGAACGCGACGAAGGTCGCCGACATGCTGACCCGGCACGCGCGCGTGAGCCAGGTCCTCTACCCGGGGCTGCCGGAGCACCCCGGTCACGAGGTGGCCGCCAAGCAGATGAAGGCGTTCGGCGGCATGATCTCCTTCCGGGTCGAGGGCGGCGAGGAGGCGGCCGTCGAGGTCTGCAACCGCGCCAAGGTGTTCACGCTCGGCGAGTCCCTGGGCGGTGTCGAGTCGCTGATCGAGCACCCCGGGCGCATGACGCACGCGTCCGTGGTGGGCTCCGCCCTCGAGGTGCCCGGTGACCTGGTGCGCCTGTCCGTGGGCATCGAGAACGTCGACGACCTGCTCGAGGACCTGAAGCAGGCCCTCGGCTAGTCACCAGCCGGTCACGGGTGGAGTCGTCTGCGACGGCGGTTCCACCCAGGGGCGGGCCGTCAGCGCCCACACCGTGAAGGCCACGGCCGCCGCGGCCAGCACCAGCCACATCATCCGGCGGGCGGCCGTGCGGCGGCGCAGCATCCGCCCCCCGCGCCGTACGGCGTCCTCGTACAGCTCCGGGGGCACCTGCGGTGGTCGCTGTTCCAGGATCCGCCGTACGGCAGCTTCCCGTTCGGACCGGTTCACGGTCGCCACCGGCCACAGGAGCCACGCAGGCCACATGGACCGCGCAGGCCACATGGACCGCGCAGGCCACGGAAGCCGGCTCCCCGCGATCCACTCATCAGCGCGATCCATTCATGAGGCCGCCGCCCCGGCCCCACCGACCGCCGGTGCCCGGCGCACCGGAGCGCGGGTGAGCGTCGTGATCGCGCGGTCGCAGAGGACGCGGACCCGGTCCGCGGGCAGGCCCAGCAGGGCCGCCGCCTGTTCCTCGGCCAGCCCCTCGTACAGCCTGAGGACGACGATCAGGCGTTCCTGGGCCGTGAGCGCGGCCAGGGCGCCGGGCGGCCTGCGGCGGTTGCGGCCCGGACCGCCGCGGTGGTGCCACGCCTCGCGGGCGAAGCGGGCGGCCAGATGCCGGCGGGCGTGGTGGTACGGGTCCTCGCCGCGCAGCCGGTCCCAGCACGCGTACGTGTGCGCCACGGCGAGGGTCAGCAGGCGCCGCGCGCGCGGATTGGCGCCGGGGGCCTCGGCGGTGAGCAGTGTGGCGGCCTGCAGCAGCCGCCCGGCCGCGCCCGCGACGAACGCCTCGAACTCCCGGGCCCGGCGAGCACCTCGGGCCGCCTGCCGCTCTCGCACCGCGCCTCCCCCCAAGGGCGACCGTGACCGCGGGACCCGTTCTCGTACGGCCTCCTGAACCGCGCACGACGACCAGGCATGACGGTCAGGCGTGACGACCAGGCACGACGGCCGGGACGGCCGGGCAGGACGACCCGGCACGAGGAGGGCCCGGTCTCATCTGAGGGCAAGGACGGCCCGTCGGTCAAGAGCCGCGTTCACATCCCGCGGACCGCACGCGGCCGGGGACTTCAGGACGCCGAGGGGGAGTCCGTCTGCGGTATGCCCTGGCGGGCGGCGAGGGCGTCGTTGAAGCGGGTCAGCAGTGAGCAGAAGGTCTCGCGTTCCGCCGGTTCCCAGTCGTGGGTCAGCTCGGCCATCAGCTGCCGTCTGGACGAGCGGACCTCCTCCAGCCGCGACAGCCCGCGCGGGGAGAGCTGGAGCACCACGGCCCGCCCGTCCTCGGGGTGCGAGGTGCGCTTGACGAGGCCGGTGTCGACGAGCGGAGCGACCTGTCGGGTGACGGTGGAGGAGTCGATGCCCATGCTCGCCGCGAGCGCCTTGACACCCATCGGGCCCTCTTTGTCGAGGCGGTTGAGCAGCAGGTACGCGGCGCGGTCCATGGAGTTGCGCACTTGTCCGACGCCGCCGAGGCGGGTCTGCTCGGCCCGGCGGGCGAACACCGCCACCTCGTGCTGGAGGGTGTCGAGAAGACCGGTGTCACCGACGGTCGTCCCGTCCGTCGACATGTCGGGGGGTGTGGGCATGTCCGGGGGCTCGCTTCTGGAGAGCTGCTGGGTTGGGGGACAGGTTACGCGGACTGGTGGCAAGTCGTACCGGCGCTGCGCGATCCGGGTCTCGGAGGATGGTCACAACGGCGTCCGCGGCCTGTGAACTGCGAGACTTGAGGCATGAGCTACAGCACGGCAGGCTCCCCCTGGCCGGTCACCCTGGACGACGTGCGCGGCGCGCAGAAGATGCTCTCCGGGGTGGCACGGGTGACCGCGATGGAGGGCAGCAGGCACCTGTCCGGCCTGGTGGGCGCGCCGGTGCACCTGAAGTGCGAGAACCTTCAGCGGACGGGTTCGTTCAAGCTGCGCGGCGCCTACGTCAGGATCGCGGGACTGCTGCCCGAGGAGCGTGCCGCCGGGGTGGTGGCGGCGAGCGCCGGCAACCACGCGCAGGGCGTCGCGCTGGCGTCGTCGCTGCTCGGGGTGCACTCGACGGTGTTCATGCCGAGGGGCGCCCCGCTGCCGAAGATCAGCGCCACGCGGGACTACGGCGCCGAGGTGCGACTGTACGGCCAGGTGGTCGACGAGACGCTGGCCGCCGCCCAGGAGTACGCGGACCGGACGGGCGCGGTGTTCATCCACCCGTTCGACCATCCGGACGTCATCGCGGGCCAGGGCACGGTGGGCCTGGAGATCCTGGAGCAGTGCCCTCAGGTGGGCACGATCGTCGTCGGAATCGGCGGCGGCGGGCTCGCGGCCGGCATCGCGGTGGCGGTGAAGTCGCTGCGGCCGGACGTGCGGATCGTCGGGGTGCAGGCGGCGGGCTCGGCGGCGTACCCGCCCTCGCTTGCGGCGGGCCGTCCGGTGACGGTCGGCACCCCGGTGACGATGGCCGACGGCATCAGGGTCGGGCGGCCGGGCGACGTGCCGTTCGGGATCCTGCGCGAACTGCTGGACGAGGTGCGCACGGTCACCGAGGACGAGCTGTCCGCCGCGCTGCTGCTGTGCCTGGAGCGGGCCAAACTGGTGGTCGAGCCGGCCGGGGCGAGCCCGGTCGCGGCGCTGCTGGGCCGTTCGGGCCCCCTGTCCGGTCCGGTGGTGGCGGTGCTGTCCGGCGGGAACGTCGATCCGGTGCTGCTCCAGCGGGTACTGCGGTACGGCATGGCCGCACAGGGCCGCTACCTGGCGGTCCGGCTGCGGCTGACCGACCGGCCGGGCGCACTCGCCACGCTGCTGGGGGTGCTGTCGGCGGTCGACGCAAACGTCCTCGACGTCAGCCACGTCCGGACCGATCCACGGCTCGGACTCGCGGAGGCGGAGGTGGAGCTGCACCTGGAGACGAAGGGGCCGACGCACTGCGCCGAGGTCGGTCAGTCCCTGCGGGAGTCCGGCTACACGGTCATCGACTGAGCCCGCCCTCCGCCGGGCGGTCGGGCGGCGGACGAGCGGAACACGGAGGTCACCAGTCCTTCCTCACTCGTTCGGGAAATCCCATTGAGCAGACGCGATACATCGCGTTATGGTGTGTCGTGTTCGCGAACGGGCGGCGCGGTCTGCGTGGACGCGGCCCGGACGTGGCGCGGACGAAAATTCCCAGCGGAACAACACCTGCCTCTCTAGGCTTTTCCGACCCATCCCCGACGACGTGGAGACTCATATGCCAGGCGCCATCTATGCCGAAGGTCTGGTGAAGACCTTCGGCGACGTAAGGGCTCTGGACGGCGTCGACCTCGATGTCCCCGAGGGCACGGTGCTGGGACTGCTCGGGCCCAACGGCGCGGGCAAGACCACCACCGTCCGCTGTCTGACCACGCTGCTGCGACCCGACAGTGGCAAGGCCGTCGTCGCGGGCCTGGACGTGCTCAAACATCCCAACGAGGTGCGGCGCTCGATCGGACTGTCCGGCCAGTTCGCCGCGGTCGACGAGTATCTGACCGGCCGCGAGAACCTCGAGATGGTCGGCCGGCTGTACCAGATGAGGGGCGCGGCGGCGAAGACCCGGGCGGGGGAGCTGCTGGAGCAGTTCAACCTCGCCGACGCCGCGGACCGGCCCGCCAAGACCTACTCCGGAGGCATGCGCCGCCGGCTCGACCTGGCGGCGGCGCTCGTCGTCTCCCCGCCGGTGATGTTCATGGACGAGCCGACGACCGGCCTCGACCCGCGCAACCGTCAGCAGCTGTGGGAGGTCATCAAGCAGCTGGTCTCCGGCGGTACGACCCTGCTGCTCACCACGCAGTACCTGGAAGAGGCCGACCACCTGGCGCACGAGATAGCGGTGGTCGACCACGGCCGGGTCATCGCCCTCGGCACCTCCGACCAGCTCAAGGCCCGCACCGGCGGCGAGCGCGTCGAGGTCGTGGTGCACGAGCGCGAGCACATCCCCACCGCCGCCGAGGTGCTGCGCGGCTTCGGCAAGGGCGACACCGGCGTCGAGGAGCACACCCGCAAGATCACCACGCCCGTCAGCGGCGGCGCGAAGCTGCTCGCCGAGATCATCCGGGAACTGGACCTGCGCGGCATCGAGATCGACGACATCGGTCTGCGCCGCCCGACCCTCGACGACGTGTTCCTGTCCCTGACCGGCCATGTGGCCGAGGCCAAGGACGAGAGCGGCACGAGCGGCGCCCGGGGCGCCGACGCCAGGGACCGCCGGAACAAGAAGGAGACCGCCAAGTGAGTGCCGCCACCGACAGCGCGCGGATCACGCCGCCCGGCAACGTACTGACCCAGTCCGTCCGTGACTCGATGGTCGTCGCCAAGCGCAACCTGATCCGCATGACCCGGATCCCCGAGATGGTCATCTTCGGGCTCATCCAGCCGATCATGTTCGTGGTGCTGTTCACCTACGTGTTCGGCGGCTCCATGCAGATCCAGGGCACGACCGATCCCAGCGTCTACAAGAACTTCCTGATGGCGGGCATCTTCGCGCAGACCGTCACCTTCGCCACCGCCAGCTCCGGCGCCGGCATCGCCGACGACATGCACAAGGGCCTGATCGACCGGTTCCGCTCGCTGCCCATGGCGCGCGGCGCGGTGCTCACCGGGCGCACCTTCGCCGACCTGGTGCAGACGGCGCTGACCCTGTTCGTCCTCGCCGCCGTCGCCCTGCTCGTCGGCTGGCGCGTCGGATCGGACGGCGACACGAACGTCGGCCGGGTGCTGGCCGCCTTCGGCCTGCTGCTCCTGCTCGGTTACGCCTTCACCTGGATCGGCGCCCTGATCGGCCTGTCGGTCCGCACGCCCGAGGCGGCCACCTCCGGCGGTCTGATCTGGCTCTTCCCCGTGACGTTCGTCTCCAACGCGTTCGTGGACTCCGGCAAGATGACGCCGTGGCTGCGGCATGTCGCGGAGTGGAACCCGTTCAGCGCCACCGTCCAGGCCTGCCGTGTGCTCTTCGCCAACCCCGGCCAGTCCACGTCCACCGCCTGGCCGATGCAGCACCCGGTCTGGGCCTCGCTGATCTACTCGGCTCTGATCATCCTCGTCTTCCGCACCCTGGCGGTGCGCAAGTACCGCTCGGCCACGGCCTGAGCACGAGCAACGGCGTAGCCCGGGCCAGTGGTGGCCCGGACATGACGAAGCCCCCGGTGCTCACGCGGAGCGCCGGGGGCTTCACCGGAAGGCGGTGCGGGGACTCAGCCGCTGTACGGCTCGGCCTTGAGGATCTTGACCGAGGCGACCTTGCCGTTCGGCAGCTCGTACTCCGCGTCCTCGCCGACCTTGTGGCCGAGCACGCCGGAGCCCAGCGGGGACTGCGGCGAGTACGTCTCGATCTCGGCGCTCGCGTACTCCCGCGAGGCGAGCAGGAAGCTCAGGGTGTCGTCCTCGTCGCCGTCGAAGGCGATCGTGACGACCATGCCCGGCGCGACCGCGCCGTCGGCGGCCGGCGGCTCGCCGACCTGGGCGGTCTCAAGGAGCTGGGTCAGCTGGCGCACACGGAGCTCCTGCTTGCCCTGCTCCTCCTTGGCCGCGTGGTACCCGCCGTTCTCGCGCAGGTCGCCCTCCTCGCGCGCGGCCGCGATCTTGGCGGCGATCTCCGTGCGCGCAGGACCAGTAAGGTACGCAAGCTCGTCCTTGAGCTTGTTGTACGCCTCCTGGGTCAGCCAGGTGACGTTCTCGCTGGTCTGGGTCACAGGTGCTCCTCGTCGGTGCTGGGAATACAAAGCATCGCCCTACCCAGAAGAATGTTCCCTCATGGATGGGCGAAACCACGAGCCTAACAATTCAGGGCGCAAAGGGGGAGGACATAAGCCGTGAGACCTACGTCAACGCAGGTCAGCCACCGCTATTCCGGTCGGCGCCGACGCGTCACCCGGCGTTGCAGCCCAGCAGCTCGGCCGTCGTGCCCCGGGCCGTCGTCCGCAGGGTGAGCACCTTGTCGATCTGCGAGGCGTGCTCGTCGAAGCGGAAGTCCGCCCGTCCGACCTCGGAGCCGTCGGCGGCCTGCGAGCGCAGCGTGCAGTAGCCGCGGGCGCCGGCGTCCTTGTGGACCTCCAGATGGACCCGGACCGCGTCGTCCGAGGCCTGGAAGGCGACGACCTGCGCGCTGATCTTGTTCTGGCCGACGTAGTGGTAGGCGAAGTAGCCGATCAGGGCGAGCAGGGCCGCGCCCAGGACGGCACCGGTGATCTTGAGCTTGTGGTCGGCGCGCTCGTCCGCGGAGCGGCCGTAGCGACCCTCGGGCAGCCGGGTGCTCGCCGTGCTCATGATCGTCCTCTCGGCCGGTGCGGGACGTGCGCCCCGCGGGGGCTTCCGGAGCCGGACCCCGGAATTATTAGCCCCCCGATTCGGTCACTATAGAAGCCCGCGCCCGCCCGACCGACCGCGACCCCGGACCGATCCTGCCGCGGGACGGCACCGTTGACTGCCCGCCGAACCGGGCACCGACTTGACCTGAGGACTGAGCCTTGACTGACCAGCTGCGACTGATGGCCGTGCACGCGCACCCCGACGACGAGTCGAGCAAGGGCGCGGCCACCATGGCCAAGTACGTTTCCGAGGGGGTGGACGTGCTGGTGGTGACCTGCACGGGCGGAGAGCGTGGCTCCATCCTCAACCCCAAGCTCCAGGGCGACAAGTACATCGAGGAGAACATCCACGAGGTGCGCAGGAAGGAGATGGACGAGGCCCGCGAGATCCTCGGCGTGCGCCAGGAGTGGCTCGGCTTCGTCGACTCCGGTCTGCCCGAGGGCGACCCGCTGCCCCCGCTGCCCGAGGGCTGCTTCGCCCTGGAGGACCTCGACAAGGCGGCCGGCGAGCTGGTCCGCCAGATCCGCTCCTTCCGTCCCCAGGTGATCACCACCTACGACGAGAACGGCGGCTACCCGCACCCCGACCACATCATGACCCACAAGATCTCGATGGTGGCCTTCGAGGGTGCCGCGGACGCCGAGAAGTACCCGGAGGACGAGTACGGCCCGGCCTACCAGCCGCAGAAGCTCTACTACAACCAGGGCTTCAACCGCGTGCGCACCGAGACGCTGCACCAGGCCCTGCTCGACCGGGGCCTGGAGTCCCCCTACGGCGAGTGGCTCAAGCGCTGGGAGAAGTCGGGGCACACCGAGCGCACGCTCACCACGCACGTCCCCTGTGCCGACTTCTTCGAGATCCGCGACAAGGCGCTGATCGCCCACGCCACGCAGATCGACCCCGACGGCGGCTGGTTCCGGGTGCCGATGGAGATCCAGAAGGAGGTCTGGCCGACGGAGGAGTACGAGCTCGCGAAGTCGCTCGTCGACACCTCGCTCCCGGAGGACGACCTCTTTGCGGGTGTCCGGCAGGCGTGAGGGACAATGCCTGACATGAGTGCAAGCGTGAGCCTGGCAATGACGCACCTGGTCCCTCTCGCCGAGTTCGACAAGAACAAGGTCACCCCCGGCGTCCTCGGCTTCGTCGTCTTCGCGGTGATGGCCCTCGCGGTGTGGGCCCTGATGAAGTCCATGAACCGCCACATGGGCAGGATCGACTTCAAGGAGGCCCCGGACCCCGCGACGCGGCCCGGCGCCGCCTCCGGCGAGGCCAAGGCCGAGCGGGGCTGACACCCGGGCGGGCGGTGCCGCCCCACGGCCTCTCGTCCGGCCCGGCCCGGACGGAGGGATCAGTTCCCGTCCGGCACCGCCACCCCCATCACCTCCCGCGCGTGCCGCTCCGGCACCATGCCCAGGCGCCAGGCCTGCCAGCCCGCCTCCAGGCTCACGCCACGCTCCAGGAGGAGCCGGTAGGCCTCGACGTAGTCGTTCAGCTTGCCGTCGCGCAGCGGATGGGCGCCGCGGGCGAGCTGGGCCAGTTCCTCCTGGGCCACCGCCGTGCCGACCTCCGTACCGCCGGGAGCGGCGTACGGCAGCAGGGTGCAGCGCAGGAACCGCGCCCAGTCCTCGCCGCGGCGGTCCCCGTAGGTGGCGAACAGGGCCAGCGCCTCGTCGCACAGGGCCAGCGCCTGCTGGGTGCGCGCGTTGCCGGCGTCCACCACGGCCAGCTCCAGACACGTCCACGCCTCGCCGTGCGCCAGGCCGATGCGCTGGAAGTCGGCGCGGGCGTCGACGAGGAGCTGGCGGGCGAAACCCGAGTTGCGCAGCGAGCCGGTCTGCGCCGCCCGCTGGTCCCGGGTGACCCGGGCCGAGTGGTGCCGGGCGCAGGCCAGTCCGTACACGTCCCGCATCCGGGAGAACATGGTGCGGGCACGCTCCAGCTCGCGCACCGACTGGTCGAGTGCGCCGGTCTCCTCCAGCGCCTGACCGAGGTAGTACAGCGTCCACGCCTCGCCGCGCGCGTCCTCGTTGTCCCGGTGCCGCGCCGCCGCCTGCCGCAGCTCCTCCACCGCCTCGGCCGACTCGCCGGCCAGCAGCCTGGCCCGGGCGAGCTGGGTGAGGGCCCAGGCCTCGCCGCGGGCGTCCCGCGTGCGGCGGTAGCGTTCCAGCGCCTGGCGCAGATCCGCTTCGGCCCGCTCCACGTCGCCCCTGCGCAGCGCGAGCTGACCCAGCTGGAAGTGGGCCCACGCCTCGCCGTGCACCGAACCGCCCTCCCGGTGCAGCACCAGCGACTGCGTGAGCAGCTTCAGCGCCTCCGCCAGGTGCGCCCGGTCCCGCTCCACCGCCGCCAGCGCGTGCATCGTCCAAGCGCGGTCGGTCGCCAGCTCGGGCGCCGCCTGGAGATCGAGGGCCTCCCGCAGCCGGGCCGCCGCCTCCGTCAGGTTGCCCTGGTGGTGCAGCGTGATGCCGAGGGAGTTCAGCGCGCGGGCCGCGCCCGCTTCGTGGTGGGCCTCCCGGTAGAGGTCGACGACCGAGGCCAGCGTGGTCCGCGCCTTGTCCAGCTCGCCGAGCTGGCGGGCGGCGATGCCGGTACGCCACTGCACCGACCGGACAAGAAGTCCCTGGTCGACGGCCTGGGTCAGCTCGCTGATCTCCCCCAGCCGGTACAGGTCGCCGCGCAGCAGGCAGTAGTCGCACAGGGCGCCGAGCAGGTTCAGCACGGCGCCCTGGTTCACGCCCTCCGCGTGCCTGAGGGCGGCCGTGATGAAGCTCGACTCGTCGTCCAGCCAGCGCAGCGCCTCGTCCAGGGAGGTGAAACCGTGCGGGCTGAAGCGGTCCGACCGGGTGGACATGTTCCCGTCGACCAAGCGCAGCACCGAGTCGGCCAGCTCGGCGTAGTTCTCGATCAGCCGTTCCTGCGCGGCCGTCCGCTCGGCGGGGTCCTCCTCGTCCAGCAGACGCGCGTGCGCGAAGGCCCGCACCAGGTCGTGCAGCCGGTAGCGGTTGCCCCGCACCAGGTCGATCAGACCCGCCCTGGCGAGGGCCGTCAGCTGCCGCTTCGCCTCCGTCTCGTCCGTGGCCAGCAGCGCGGCCGCCGCCGCGCCGCCCATGGAGGCGCGTCCGGCCAGGGCGAGCCGTCTCAGCAGCCGGCGGCCCTGCTCCGACTGGTCGGTGTAGCGCAGCCACAGGGCACGCTCCACCGGTTCCACCGGGCCGTACGCGCCGAGGTCGCCGGCCAGCCGGCGCGGTGAGCGAGGGCCGAGGCAGGAGCCCGCGATGCGCAGGGCCAGCGGCAGCCCGCCGCACAACTGCGTGATCCGGTCGGTGGATTCCGCGTCATAGGGCCCCGAACTGTCCTGTGCGGCGGCCGTCAGCAGTTCCTCCGCGCCCACCGCGTCCAGTGCCTCGACGGGCAGTTGGTGCACCCAGGCGGGCAGGTCGGCGGGCAGTCGCAGCGGTTCGCGGGCGGTGACCAGGACCAGGCTGTCGGACCGCTCGGGGACCAGGGCGCGGACCTGCTCGGCGTCCGAGGCGTCGTCCAGCACGATCGTGACCGGCAGCCCGGTCAGATGCTGGTGGTACAGCTCGCCGAGCCGTTTGAGTTGCTGATCGGGGGAGGTGCGGTCACGGAACAGCAGTTGCTCGCGGGGCGCGCCGAGCCGGTTCAGCAGGTGCAGCATGGCGTCGCGGACGGGCAGCGGCGGCTCCTCCCGGCTGCCGCCGCGCAGGTCGACCACGACCGCGCCCCGGAACTGGTCCTTCAGATCGTGGGCCGCGCGGACCGCCAGCGTGCTGCGGCCGGAGCCCGGCGCTCCGTGCAGGACCACGACGGTCGGCCGGGTCTCGGTGGACGCGCGGGCCGCCTGCACCCATTGCCGGATCCGCGCCATCTCCTGCCGCCGCCCCGCGAACACGCCCACGGACTCAGGCAGTTGGCCGAACGACTGCTCAAGGGCACTGCGTCTGCGGGCCGCCGCGCTCTTGTCCGTGCCGCGCAGCCGGGGCGCCGCCTTCTTCGGCGTGGTGGACGCGCTCAGCACCCGCTGCTGGTCGAGGAACGGACGGATGCCGCGCACCTCCAGCGCGGTCAGCCACTGCAACCGCAACTGCTGCGGTCCGCCGGGCTGGCCTGCCGCCCCGGCCCGGCGGTGGGCGGCGGGTACATGGGTGGCGGTCACCTTCACCACGGTGGCGGCGGCGCCCACCACCCCGGCGGTGACGCCCGCGCCGACGGCGGTGCCGCCTCCGGTGCCCAGCGCCAGATCGGCGACGACGGCGGCGAGTCCCGCAACTCCCGCGATCAGCAGGGGCGTTCCGCCGCCCTCGCGGGCGTAGCGCTGGGCGAACGTGAGCTGCCCGGCGGCCGCCTCGTCCAGCGCCCGCGTGTAGGTCCCGTACTCCTCCGCCGCGGTCTCGGCCATGGTGTCCAGCGCGCCGCGCGCCCGGGACAGCAGCACGCTTCCGTCCACCCGGCCGCCCGAGCGGCGGACCTCCTCCTCCACGGCCCGAGTCAGCAGCCGCTCGGCGTCCGCCCGATGGCCATCTCGCATGTCCCGTCCCCCTCCGGCGACAACTCCGTTGCCTACGAGTGTCCTTCGGCTCGCGCGGGAGCGCGAGGGGGCGGCGATCACATGTCCCGACCGTCGCCGACCGCCGGGGGAACAGAGAGCAGCGGGCACACGAGGAGTCGCGGTGCGATCACCCTCCGCGTCCGGCGGGGCCGGGTGAGGCAGGATGGGGGTATGCCGAACCGACTGGCCCACGAGACGTCCCCCTACCTGCTCCAGCACGCCGACAACCCGGTCGACTGGTGGCCGTGGTCGGCGGAGGCCTTCGAGGAGGCGCGGCGGCGCGATGTCCCCGTGCTGCTGAGCGTCGGGTACAGCAGTTGCCACTGGTGCCACGTCATGGCGCACGAATCCTTCGAGGACGCGGCCACCGCCGCCTTCCTCGGCGAGCACTTCGTCAGCGTCAAGGTGGACCGCGAGGAGCGGCCCGACGTCGACGCCGTGTACATGGAGGCCGTGCAGGCGGCCACCGGGCAGGGCGGATGGCCGATGACCGTGTTCCTCACGCCCGACGCCGAGCCGTTCTACTTCGGCACGTACTTCCCGCCCGAGCCCCGGCACGGCATGCTCTCCTTCGGGCAGGTCCTCGAAGGGGTGCGGCAGGCCTGGCAGACCCGGCGGGACGAAGTCGCCGACGTCGCCGGGAAGATCGTGCGGGACCTGGCACAGCGGGAGATCGGCTACGGCACCGCGCGGCCCCCGGGGGACGAGGAGCCGGCGCAGGCGCTGCTCGCGCTCACCCGGGAGTACGACGCCCGGCGCGGCGGGTTCGGCGGGGCGCCGAAGTTCCCGCCGTCGATGGTGATCGAGTTCCTGCTGCGGCACCACGCCCGCACCGGCTCCGAGGGCGCCCTCCAGATGGCGGCGGACACCTGCGAGCGGATGGCCCGCGGCGGCATCCACGACCAGCTCGGCGGCGGCTTCGCCCGGTACTCCGTCGACCCCGACTGGGTGGTGCCGCACTTCGAGAAGATGCTGTACGACAACGCCCTGCTGTGCCGGGTCTACGCCCACCTGTGGCGGGCCACCGGCTCCGACTTCGCCCGCAGGGTGGCCCTCGCGACCGCCGACTTCATGGTGCGCGAACTGCGCACCGCCGAAGGCGGGTTCGCCTCGGCCCTGGACGCCGACAGCGACGACGGCACGGGCCGGCACGTCGAGGGCGCGTACTACGTGTGGACCCCCGCCCAACTGAGGGAGGCACTCGGCGCCGAGGACGCCGGACTCGCCGCCCGCTGCTTCGGCGTGACCGAGGAGGGCACCTTCGAACAGGGCGCCTCGGTTCTGCAACTCCCCGTGCAGGAGGGTGTGTTCGACGCCGACCGGGTCGAGTCCGTGCGGCGCCGGCTGCTGGCGAAGCGGGCCGAGCGTCCGGCACCCGGCCGGGACGACAAGGTCGTCGCCGCCTGGAACGGGCTGGCGATCGCCGCCCTCGCCGAGACCGGCGCCTACTTCGACCGCCCGGACCTGGTCGAGGCCGCGGTCGGCGCCGCCGATCTGCTGGTCCGGCTGCACATGGACGAGCACGCCGCGCTGCGCCGTACCAGCAAGGACGGCCGGGCCGGAGCGAACGCCGGGGTGCTGGAGGACTACGCCGACGTCGCCGAGGGTTTCCTCGCCCTGGCCTCCGTCACCGGCGAGGGCGTCTGGCTGGAGTTCGCCGGGCTGCTCCTCGGACATGTGCTCACCCGGTTCGCCGACCCGGAGACGGGCGCCCTGTACGACACGGCCGCCGATGCCGAGCAGTTGATCCGCCGGCCCCAGGACCCCACCGACAACGCCACCCCCTCCGGCTGGTCGGCGGCCGCCGGCGCTCTGCTCGGCTACGCCGCCCACACGGGTTCCGAGGCCCACCGCACCGCCGCGGAGCGGGCGCTGGGCGTGGTGGGCGCGCTCGGCCCGCGCGTTCCGCGCTTCACCGGCTGGGGTCTGGCCGTCGCCGAGGCCCTGCTGGACGGCCCGCGCGAGGTCGCGGTCGTCGGCCCGTCCCTCGACGACGCGGCGGCAAGGGCCCTGCACCGTACGGCACTTCTGGGCACCGCCCCCGGCGCGGTCGTCGCGTACGGCACTCCGGACAGCGAGGAGTTCCCGCTGCTCGCCGACCGCCCTCTCGTCCACGGCGAGCCGACCGTCTACGTCTGCCGCGACTTCACCTGCGACGCCCCCACGACCGACCCGGACCGCCTGCGCACCGCGCTCGGCGGCTGAACCGGGCACCGCACGCTCACTCCGAAGGGGCGCCGGCTCCGAGAGGGCCCCGGCCGTCAGCTCCGGTCGGCGTACCCGGCCAGGGCACGCTCCACGATGGCCTCCAACTGGTCGTGGTGGGCGCCCTTCCAGTAGGCGCGGCCGCAGTCGAGGCAGCGGGCGAAGACGTCGTACGTGCGGTGCGTGCCGTGTTCGAGCTGGTCGGCGACCTCGTCCTTCGTGGCCTCCCGCACCAGTCCGTTGCAGGCGGTGCAGCGGGTCCAGGGGCGCAGCTCGGGGCGGAAGCGGTCGAGGACGTCCTGGAGCTGGTCCTGGGGGCGGGTGCTGTAGACGTACGCGCCGGCCCACAGTTCACGGCGGCGCAGCAGGCCCCGGTCGCGGCTGAGCATGACCCGCTTCTCGGCGGCCGAGCGGGCGGCGAGCGCCGGGTCGCCGATGTCGGTGGACTCGTAGGCGGTGTCGACGCCCAGCAGGCGCAGCCGGCGGGCGAGGGTGCCCAGGTGAACATCGAGGAGGAAGCGCAGGGGAGCGCCGGGGACCTGCTGGGGGCGTGCGACGGCGCAGACCTGGACCGTCTCGTCCGTCCGAGGCACGTACGAGACCGGCACCTCACGGCCGTCCACCACCAGCGCGCCGACCTCGGTGAGCGGCACGCCCAGGGACTCCACGACGTGGCCGAGCGTCGAGACGCCGTCCGTGACGACCGAGGTGGCGTCGCGGCGTCGGTGGTGCGGGACGAACAGGTGCAGGCCGGGGTCGAACCCGACGTGGATCTCGGGACCGTTCACCCGGACAGGATGCCACGGGTGCGGGGCCGTGGGCTCACGGATTTCCGGTGGGCAGGCCGTGTTCCAGGACGTCCATGGCCTGGTCCATGAGGTCGCTCAGCTCACCCTCGCACCCGTTCTCGGCCCAGTACAGGGAGACCTCCATCAGGCCGCCCATGAGGGACATGGCGAAGACCCGCACTTCCAGGCTGTCCTGGTCCAGGCCGGTCCGGGCCGCGATGGCCTGGCGGATGAGCAGGCCGGCTGCCGACATGCTCTCCAGCATCCGGGCGCGGACGGCGGGAACCTCGACGCCCAGCCGGGCGCGCAGCCGGGACACCTCGGGCTCGTCGCTCATTCCCAGCGCCAGGGCCCTGTGCATCACATGCCGGAGGGAGTCCATCCACGGCTCGTCGACGGGCCGGGCCCGCAGTTCCTCCAGCATGATCTCGTCGTACTCGTCCGTGAGGACGATGTCCTCCTTGGCCGGAAAGTAACGGAAGACGGTCGACGGCGACACCTCGGCGCGGTCGGCGATCTGCTCGATCGTCGTGGCGTCGTACCCCTGCTCCTCGATCAGCGCGTACGTCGCCGTGCGGATCGCCTGCCGGGTCTTGATCTTCTTGCGTTCCCTCAGTCCCATCGGGGGGCGGTCGGCTGGGGTGCTGGTACGTGCGGCCGTCATGGAGGTCATTGTCCGGCATCGGGTCAGGGGTGGGCCATGGCCGGGTCCTCCCCCGGCTCGGACCCAACGGCGCCGCGGGCGACGCCCGGCAGGAACGCGGCCGCCAGCAGCGCCGCCACCACCGAGGCGATACCGCCCACCAGCAGCACCAGGCCCATGCCGTGCACGTACGCGCCGTTCGCGGAGGCCGCCAGGTGCGCCGAGCCCGTCCTCTCGGCGACGAGGTGTGCCGCGACCACGGACCGTTCGGCGGTGTGCGCGGTGCCGGCGGGCAGCCCGGTGACGTCCAGCCGTTGCCGGAAGGCGCTCGCCAGGAGGCTGCCGAGCAGGGCGATGCCGACCGCGCCGCCGACCTGGCGCAGGGTCATCAGCAGGCCGGAGCCGCTGCCCGCCCGGTCGGCGGGCAGGGCGGCAAGCGCCCCGTCCATGGCCGGGACGACGGAGAAGCCGAAGCCGACACCGGCGATCGACAGCCACAGGGCGGTGAAGCCGTAGCCGGAGTCCACCGTCGTACGGCTGCCCAGCAGCGCGGCGAAGGCGAGCACCACCAGGCCCGCGGTGACCACGGCCCGCGGTCCGAACCGGGCGACGACCGGCTGCGCGCCCTTCGCGGCGACCAGCAGCCCGCCCATCATGGGCAGCAGCCGCACCCCGGTGCCGAGAGCGTCGTGGCCGAGCACGGCCTGGAGGTAGGGCGGCAGCACGAACATCAGGCCGCTCAGCACGAACATCACCAGGGTCGCGGCGATCGTGTTGAACAGGAAGCCTCGCCGGGCGAGCAGCGTCATGTCGAGCATGGGGCGGGCCTCGCGGCGTTCGCGCAGCACGAGCCCGGCCAGGAGGACGGCGGCCGCCGTGAACGCGGCGAGTACCAGCGGGTCGCCCCAGCCGCGGCCGGGCGCCTCGATGATCGCGTAGACGAGCACGCCGAGACCGGTCGCGGTGAGCGCGGCGGACAGCGCGCCGACCTTCGGGGAGGCCGGATCGCGGGTCTCGGGGAGCAGCAGGAGGCAGGCCGCGACACCGAGGCCGGCCATGGGCACGTTGATGAGGAAGACCGAGCCCCACCAGAAGTGGTTCAGCAGCCAGCCGCCGATGATCGGGCCGAGCGGCAGGCCGAGCGCGGAGGCCGCCGAGATGACGCCGACCGCCTTGGCGCGCTCCTCGGGCCCGAAGAGCGAGGGCAGCACGGACAGCGCGAGCGGCATGACGAGGGCCGCGCCGACGCCCATGACGGCACGGGCGGCGATCACTCCGCCGACGTCACCGGTCAGGGCGCCCACCACGGAACCGGCGAGGAAGACCGCGAGCCCGGCGATCAGCATCAGCCGCCGTCCGAACCGGTCGCCGAGGAGCCCGGCGGGGAGCATCAGCGCGGCGAAGACGACGACGTACGCGTCCGCCATCCACTGCTGCTGCCCGGTCGAGGCGCCGAGCTCCTTCGCCATGGTCGGCAGCGCCACGTTGAGGATCGTCATGTCGAAGCCGAGCACCAGCATGCTCGCGACCAGCGCCGCGAGGGCCCACCAGCGGCGGGGATCGTGCCGCACGTCTTCAGCTTGGGTGAGAGTAGCCATGAAATGACAGTAGCTCGCAAAATATGGAGTCTGTCAATCGCCATCCACTATCGAATGTGATCCGGGGTTCCTCGGAGGGCTTCCGGGCGCACGGAAACGGCCACGGCTCGTACGAGCCGTGGCCGGGTGGGGGAGGGGGTGACGGGTTACACGTGCTGGTACGCGACCAGCGAGATGCCCACGTAGTGCACCACGAAGGCGGCCAGCGTGAACGAGTGGAAGACCTCGTGGAAGCCGAACCAGCTCGGCGACGGGTTCGGCCGCTTGATGCCGTAGACCACGCCGCCCGCGCTGTAGAGGAGTCCGCCGACGACGACCAGGATCAGGACGGCGATGCCGCCGGTGCGCAGGAAGTCCGGCAGGAAGAACACGGCCGCCCAGCCCATCGCGATGTAGCAGGGGGTGTAGAGCCAGCGCGGGGCGCCGACCCAGAAGACGCGGAAGGCGATGCCGGCGGCCGCCGCGCCCCATATGCCCCACAGCAGCCACTGCCCCTTGGCGCCGGGCAGGAGGAGCAGGGTGAGCGGCGTGTACGTGCCCGCGATGATCAGGAAGATGTTGGCGTGATCGAGCCGGCGCAGCACGCCGCCCATGCGCGGCCCCCAGTTGCCCCGGTGGTACAGGGCGCTGACGCCGAAGAGCAGGCAGGCGGTGAGGGCGTAGATCCCGCAGGCGATCCGCCCGCGGGCGGAGCCGGCCAGCGCGGTCAGTGCGAGCCCCGCGACCAGTACGGCCGGGAACATGCCCAGGTGCAGCCAGCCGCGCAGCTTCGGCTTGACCGGGTGCGGCAGGGTGGGCGCGACCGGACCGCGGCCGGCGACCGGCGTGTCCAGGGGCGCGTCGGAGGCGGACGCAGTCATGCGCGCATGGTACCGACGGCACCGTAAGTCGCGTGTCAGACCCGGACCGTGAGCGGCGGCGACCGGCCCGAAACGCAAAAAGACCTTCAGCCGAACCCAACGTGGACGCAAAGAATCGCGGGAATCGTGGCATTACTCACGTCGCTCACCTGTGACGCCCCCTGGACAGATGGGCGCTCTCGTCGGATGATCAAATGAGTGCGGTCGGCACCGGATGAGCGGCTACGAAGCGTCCGGGTCGCAGCCCCCACGGGGCGACAAGACAAAAAACCCCTCATTTAGGAGCGATCGTGGCGCGCGACATCGCGGCTCCCCCCGTCATCCCCACCCACCACAAGGAACTGATCTCGTGGGTCAATGAGATCGCCGAACTGACGCAGCCGGACAGCGTGGTCTGGTGTGACGGATCCGAGGCCGAGTACGAGCGCCTGTGCGGGGAGCTCGTCCAGAAGGGCACCTTCCGGAAACTCGACCCGATCAAGCGCCCCAACTCCTACTACGCGGCCTCGGACCCGTCCGACGTGGCCCGCGTGGAGGACCGGACGTTCATCTGTTCCGAGAAGGAGCAGGACGCCGGCCCGACCAACCACTGGAAGGCGCCCGCCGAGATGCGGGAGATCTTCCAGGGGGCCGACGGCAAGGGAGGAATATTCCGCGGCTCGATGAAGGGCCGGACGATGTACGTCGTCCCGTTCTGCATGGGCCCGCTGGGCTCGCCGCTGTCCGCGATCGGCGTCGAGATCACCGACTCCGCCTACGTCGCGGTGTCCATGCGCACCATGACCCGCATGGGACAGCCGGTGCTGGACGAGCTCGGTGACGACGGCTTCTTCGTCAAGGCCGTCCACACCCTGGGCGCCCCGCTGGAGCCGGGCCAGGCGGACGTCCCGTGGCCGTGCAACTCCACCAAGTACATCTCGCACTTCCCCGAGGCCCGCGAGATCTGGTCCTACGGCTCGGGCTACGGCGGCAACGCGCTGCTCGGCAAGAAGTGCTACGCCCTGCGCATCGCCTCCGTCATGGCGCGCGACGAGGGCTGGCTGGCCGAGCACATGCTGATCCTCAAGCTCACCCCGCCCACCGGTGAGGCCAAGTACGTAGCGGCCGCCTTCCCGAGCGCCTGCGGCAAGACCAACCTCGCCATGCTGGAGCCCACGATCTCCGGCTGGACCGTCGAGACCATCGGTGACGACATCGCGTGGATGCGGTTCGGCGAGGACGGCCGGCTGTACGCGATCAACCCCGAGGCCGGTTTCTTCGGGGTCGCGCCCGGCACCGGCGAGCACACCAACGCCAACGCCATGAAGACGCTGTGGGGCAACTCGGTCTTCACCAACGTCGCCCTGACCGACGACGGCGACGTGTGGTGGGAGGGCATGACGGAGGAGACCCCGGCGCACCTCACCGACTGGAAGGGCAACTCCTGGACCCCCGCGTCCGGGACGCCCGCCGCCCACCCCAACGCCCGCTTCACCACGCCCGCCGCGCAGTGTCCGATCATCGCACCGGAGTGGGAGGACCCCAAGGGCGTGCCGATCTCGGCGATCCTGTTCGGCGGCCGCCGCGCCTCCGCGGTGCCGCTGGTGACGGAGTCCTTCGACTGGAACCACGGCGTCTTCCTCGGCGCCAACGTCGCCTCCGAGAAGACGGCCGCCGCCGAGGGCAAGGTCGGCGAGCTGCGCCGCGACCCGTTCGCCATGCTGCCGTTCTGCGGCTACAACATGGGCGACTACATGGGCCACTGGATCAAGGTCGGCAAGGCCGCCGAGCAGCGTGACGGCGACCAGTCCAAGCTGCCGAAGATCTACTACGTCAACTGGTTCCGCAAGAACGACGAGGGCAAGTTCGTCTGGCCCGGCTTCGGCGAGAACAGCCGCGTCCTGAAGTGGATCGTGGAGCGCCTGGACGGCACCGCCGAGGGCGTCGAGACCCCGATCGGCGTCCTGCCGACCAAGGCGGCCCTGGACACGGACGGCCTCGAACTGTCCGAGTCCGACCTGGAGTTCCTGCTCACGGTCGACAAGGACGTATGGCGCGAGGAGGCCGGACTGGTCCCCGACCACCTGAACACCTTCGGCGACCACACGCCCAAGGAGCTGTGGGACCAGTACCGCGCGCTCGTCGAGCGCCTGGGCTGACGCGGTCCCCGACCGACCCGAGGGGCCGGGTGCGCACAACGGCGTGCGCACCCGGCCCCTCGGGCGTGCGCGGCGGCGCGCGGCCGTGTCCGGCACGGGCGCGCACGCGCGCCCAAAAGCGGCATTCATGGACAATTCACCTATGGTGATGCCATGCGCGGAATCCTGTTGGCCGGAGGAACCGGCTCGCGACTATGGCCATTGACCCGCTCGGTCTCGAAGCAACTGCTTCCCGTATTCGACAAACCGATGGTCTACTACCCGCTTTCCACACTGGTGATGGCCGGAATCCGAGAAATTCTGATCATCACCACCCCGGAAGACCAGCAGCAGTTCCGCCGGTTGCTGGGCGACGGCAGTCAACTCGGACTGCGATTCGACTACATGGCACAGGAACGCCCGGAGGGAATCGCCCAGGCCTTCCTGCTGGCGGCCGACTTCATCGGCGGCGAGCCGGTCTCCCTGATCCTGGGCGACAACATCTTCCACGGCAGCGGCCTCGGTACCCGGCTGGCCCGCAACGCGGATGTGCAGGGGGGCAGGGTGTTCGCCTACCCGGTGGCCAACCCCTCGGCCTACGGCGTCGTGGAGTTCGACGAACTGGGCCGGGCCCTGTCCATCGAGGAGAAGCCGGCCCGGCCCCGGTCGCGGTACGCCGTGCCCGGACTGTACTTCTACGATCATCGGGTCGTCGACATCGCCCGGAGTCTGCGGCCCAGCGCCCGGGGCGAGTTGGAGATCACCGACCTCAACCGCGCCTATCTGGGAAACGGGAGCCTGCACGTCGTCCGGCTGGACCGGGGCACGGCGTGGCTGGACACGGGCACCTTCGCCTCGATGGTCCAGGCATCGGAGTACGTCCGCGTGGTCGAGGAGCGCCAGGGCTTCAAGATCGGCTGTGTCGAGGAGGCGGCCTGGCGGGCCGGTCTGATCGACGACGCCCGGCTCCGCGAACTGGCCCGGCCGCTGCTCAAGAGCGGTTATGGCCACTATTTGCTGGGCCTGCTGGAGGACCCCCGGTCCGTCGTCATGCCCCAGCCGGGCGGTGAATGGCGCCGGGAGGGAGCGCTGCGTAGTGGAGGGTGATTGCACGAGTGGTTCAAGGGCGGGAGAAACAACTCCGTGGTCGTATATTCCGTGTTCTGCGGGATGCGCGTCACCATGTGAGCGGGGTCAATCCCCTCGGCTCTCGTCTTGCCATTTCTGCCCCTCCTCCGAGGGGTGTGCCGACTGCCGCAGAGGCCGTCCGAGCAGCGTCTTGGGCGGAGGTGTCCGCGGAATTAGGGCCCGCACGAAAGAGGTACGGGGGGACGAACGTAGGCCAATTCGGGCGTATTGAGGCTGCTCGGGTGATTCACCGACCATGCACTGTGTTTGCTGCGTAAATTTCCGTCACCGTGAGTAAAGAATGTCCTCGTCCGTGGCCAAGGGCACGTGACCCGCATGCGAACGAAGCGCACCGACTGCGCGTGCTTGCGGTTTGATCCCTCCCAGTTCCTGAGGAAGGTTCTCTTGAACCGTAGAACGATCCGAAGTTCACGTTTGAGGTCGGCCACGCTCGTATCGGCGAGCGCGCTCGCCGTGGCGCTCAACGTTGCCTCGAGCACGGCTGCCATCGCCAACGCGATCGAGAGGTCGAGCGATCGCAATGCGGCCGTGACAGCCGGCTCCAACGATCCGTGGGCCGAAAGGGGCCACCACGATCGCGGCCCGCAGGGGCCGCAGGGCAAGCAGGGCCCGCAGGGTCCGCAGGGCAAGGAAGGCAAGCAGGGCCCGAAGGGCGACAAGGGTGACCGTGGCCCCAAGGGTGACCGTGGCCCCAAGGGTGACCATGGCCCCAAGGGCGACCGTGGCCCCAAGGGCGACCGCGGTCCCCAGGGACCGCAGGGCCCCGGAGGCGTCGGGGCGGGTCAGCAGGGTCCCCAGGGTCCGCAGGGAACCCAGGGCGTCACCGGTGCCACCGGTCCCGGGGGCCCGCAGGGAACCCAGGGCGTCACCGGTGTGCCTGGCGTCACCGGTGCCACGGGTCCGCAGGGCAACCAGGGCGTCACCGGTGTGCCTGGTGCCACGGGTCCGCAGGGAACCCAGGGCAACCAGGGCGTCACCGGTGCCACGGGTCCGCAGGGAACCCAGGGCGTCACCGGTGTGCCTGGTGCCACGGGTCCGCAGGGAACCCAGGGCAACCAGGGCGTCACCGGTGCCACGGGTCCGCAGGGAACCCAGGGCGTCACCGGTGCCACCGGTCCCGGGGGCCCGCAGGGAACCCAGGGTGTGCCCGGTGAGCAGGGCATCCCCGGTGTCCAGGGTCCGCAGGGCTTCCAAGGCGGCACCGGTGCCACGGGTCCGCAGGGAACCCAGGGCGTCACCGGTGCCACCGGTTCCGGGGGCCCGCAGGGAACCCAGGGCAACCAGGGTGTGCCCGGTGAGCAGGGCATCCCCGGTGTCCAGGGTCCGCAGGGCTTCCAAGGCGGCACCGGTGCCACCGGTGCCACGGGTCCGCAGGGAACCCAGGGCGTCACCGGTGCCACGGGTCCGCAGGGCTTCCAGGGCTTCCAGGGCGACGCGGGCGCCACGGGTGTCACGGGCGCGACCGGTCCGATGGGTCCGCAGGGTGCGACCGGTGCGACCGGCCTGACCGGTGCCACGGGGCCGCAGGGCGACCCGGGTGCCACCGGCACCACGGGTGCCACAGGCCCCCAGGGCCCGCAGGGCGACACGGGCGCCACGGGTGTCACGGGCGCGACCGGTCCGATGGGTCCGCAGGGTGCGACCGGTGCGACCGGCCTGACCGGTGCCACGGGTCCGCAGGGTGCGCAGGGCGGCATCGGTCTTCCCGGTGTCCAGGGCCCGCAGGGTGACATCGGCGCTCAGGGCGGGCTCGGCCCGCAGGGTGTCCAGGGTGCGATCGGTGCTCAGGGTCCGCAGGGTGCCATTGGCGCTCAGGGCGGGCTCGGCCCGCAGGGCGCTCAGGGCGACGTGGGTGCCCAGGGAACCCAGGGAACCCAGGGTGCTCAGGGCACGGTCAGCCCCACCACCGTCGTGACCGGACCTCAGGGAACGACGTCGACCGCCGTCTGCCCCACCGGCGAGGCCATCGGTGGCGGTTACCAGGCCGCTGGGGGCTCCGCTGCGAGCCAGAGCGCCCCGGTCTTCACCGGTTCCGGCCCCGCCACCGGATGGCAGGCCACCTCCAGCGACGGCACCGCGCTCACGGCCTACGCGATCTGCACCGCCGCCCCGTGATCGACTGCCCGACCCGGAAGTGAACGAGGGTGCCCCGAGGCTTCGGCCTCGGGGCACCGTCCGTGTGCCGCCGCACACGGGACGCCGAGGCACACCCCGGGTCCGATTCGACGACCGGACTCGCCGCCGACCCGGCCTCCGTCATGAGCGCACCGGGCCGTGACCGGCTGGACACCACCGATCCCGCCGTCGTGCGCGAGGCCGTCCGGGGCCACCCCGAGGTCGTCAGCCGCGCTGCCTGGACGTCGACGGCGCCGAGCGTGCCGGGGAAGCGGCAACGGCCGTCGGCGGCACGGGCGTACGCCACCTGGCACGGGCCCGCGCGGTGCGCGCGCTCCTGCATCGTGCGCGCTCCCTGGCTCCATGGCGCGCACGGACGCAACTTCGTGGCCATCATGCTCGAACCCGCCGCCTGGCGCCGGCTCCTGGAAGCGGTGTCCGAGCAGCACGGACAGCCCACCTGCTCCCGCGCTCCGGCCCGGCGTCTCGCGGTTCTGGGTCGTGCGGCCCTGGCCGGGAAGGCACCGGCCGGCACGTACCACGGCACGGCGGCCTCCGCGGCCCGCGCCTGCCGGTCGGGCCGGCCGTCCGGGTCGGACCGGGACAACAGAGGGCGCCGCGGCGGACCTGACGGTTCGCCGCGGCGCCCTCACGCCGTGCGGGTTCTAGACCAGCAGCAGTCCTCCGCACCGCTCGGCGCCCTCCTTCATCGCGATGAGGTTCGCGACGACGTAGGAGATGTTGTTCCGGGAGTGCCACTCGCTGGGGAAGTACGTCACCAGGCGCGAGGACTGGAACCTGGCCTGGATCTCGGGCACGAAGGTGCGGTACTGGTTGTCCGTGTAGTACCAGAACGAGTTCTCGTTGTAGTAGGCGACGTGGGTCGGGTCCTGGTACGCGCCGCGGCCGTCGGAGCTGGGCGTCATGGTGAGGAGCATTCCACCGGGCGCCAGCAGCCGGTACAGCTCGTTGATCAGCGGCACCTTCGCGGGCACGTGCTCCAGGAAGTCCACCGCCCGCATCAGGCCGACGGAGTTGTCGGGCAGGTCCAGCCTCCCGGGCAGGGTAGCGACGATGTCGACGCCCTCCCCCGGGTACTGGTCCACACCCAGGTAGCCCGGCGGCTTGCGGTGGGCCGCGCCGAGGTCCAGAGCGAGCAGCCCGCGACGCCCGCTCCAGGCGAGGGCGTTGGCCTCGATGTACTTGTCGTACAGGGCGACCGTCTCTCGCTGGATGTGGGCGTTGATCTCCGGGTCGCGCTGGGTGTTCGCCGGGTGCATCCGCTGGAGGTACAGGCAGCGATCGATGTGGTGGAAGTCGCCGACGTGGAACAGCCGGCACATCAGGTCCTGGTCGTCCAGCACGGTGCGGGAGGCGTCGTACCCGCCGGCCTTCTCGTAGCTCTCCTTGCGGAACGCCCGCACGTGGTTCGGCGCGTACCAGATGTAGGAGACGTTGTGCGGCGTGGGCTCCATGGAGACGGCCTGGAGCAGTTTGCGCCCGTCGACCCGCACGTCCTCGAACTTCCAGCCGTGGGCCTCGTTGAAGCGGGAGTTGTCGCGTTTGCCGTCCTCGGTGATCTGGGCGGTGTTGCTGTAGACGAGGACCGCGTCGGGGTGTGCGTCGAATGCCTTGCCCAGCTCGGCCAGACAGGCCTTCGCCAGGAGGTCGTCGTGGTCGAGTTCGACAAGGATCTCCCCGCGGGCCAGCTCGCAGGCCCTGCGCTTGGCCGCCCCGACGCCGCTGATGCCGTCCGCGATCTCCACGCGGACCCGGTCGTCCTCCTGCTCGGGCCGCCACCTGGCGCCGTTGTTGAGCAGGACGATCCACTCCCAGTCCGCGCAGGTCTGCGCCTGGAGGGCCTTGAGGCACTCATCGAGGAAGCGGGGCTGGTGGCTGGGGGTGAAGACGGAGAACCTCGGTGTCGCAGTCGACGTCATCTGGTGGCACCTGCCTGACTCGATGTCGGTGTGGGGCTTACCCTGTCCCGGAACTCCTCCGGGACCGCGGAGTGCAGTGAGGGATCGGCCGCGACGGCACGTCCGAACTCCTCCTCGGCCTCGTCGTCGCGGTCCTTCTGGGCCAGGATCAGGCCGAGTTGGAGATGGGCCGTGGCGGCCCTGGGCGTGGCGGCGATGGCGCGTCGCAGGAGTCCGACGGCCTGGCCGGGGTCGCTCGGCTTCAGCAGGACCGCCTTGTTGTAGAGGGCCGAGGCGTACCTGGGGTCGATCTTCAGCGCCTCGTCGTAGGCCTTACGGGCGTCACCGGCCCTGCCTTCCTGCTGGGCGACGACACCGAGGTCGTACCAGGCGACCTTGTTGTGCGGATCGAGCTCCAGTACACGCCGGAAGGTCCGGGTCGCCCCGACGTAATCGCGGTACTGCACCTGGAGGTTGCCCGCTTGCAGAAGCGTGGCCGCCTCTTGCGCCTTGTGGCCCTGCGCGGCCTTGGATTCCGGGGCGGTCGCGGTCGTCGAGTGGGACGTGATCGCCCAGGAGGTCACTCCGGTGGCAACTGCGCCCAGACCGACGAGCGTCACCCACAATCTCCTACGTTTCACTTTGTCACATTTCGTGGAATAGTGAGGGACGGACAGAGGTGGCTCTTCTCGCGCGGCCGGAACCGGAGGGCGGGTCCTGCCGGTGCCGACGGGCTGGAGTCCGAACCACCGTCATGTGCGCCGACGTTACGAGGCCGGATTGTCGACGTCGCCGTTCGGCAGGCATGTGGGGCGTACAGACCACTCGAATGTACGCAGGAAAGCCGGCGCCGCGGTGCGCGTCGCCGCGGGTGCGCGGACGGGGGCCGATCAAGGGACCCCCAGATCGGAGCTGGTGGGCGCTGGTGTTCTGCGCCTGAAATCCGTCGGCAGAAGCGGGCGGGGGATTCGAGGAACCTCTCGGCTGAATTGTGATTGTAGTCGGGCGTGTTGCCCTTCTGTCGATTGACGCGACATTAATCATTTCTGTCGGTGTTCCGGTATCACCCACGCGAATGACATTCGCGATCCGCCCCAAGGAGCCCTGATGCGTCCGAGCATCTCTCGTATCGTCCCCGTCTTCATGGGGCTCGCCCCCGTCGCCCTTGGTGTCATTACGCCTCCCGCCGCCGCACAAGCTGCCACACCGGGTCCGGGCCCACTCGGTGTGGCGCAGTCTGCTGCGGCGCCTACCGACCCAGTGCTCGGCAAGCGCTCCGTCGAGGCAAGCAGAATCACTCGTGCCGTCGGCCGGCCGCGGATCGTGAACGTGACCAGTTGCAGAGAGAGCGACCTGCAAGCCGCGATCGGGAAGGTCGCCACAGTGGGCGGCACGGTCAACCTCAGGCGCGGCTGCACCTACACCCTCACCGACGCCGCACCGCCCAACGACGACAACGGACTGCCGGTCATCAAGAGCAAGGTCACGATCAACGGGTGGGGCGACACCATCACCCGAGCCGCAACCGCGGCCGAATTCCGTTTCTTCGAAATCGACGGCCCCAATGGAAACCTCACTCTCAACGCCCTGACCCTCAGCAACGGTCACGCGTCGACCAGCCTTGGTAACGGCCGGGGCGGTGCCATCTGGCTCAACGGCACCGGTCCCGCACTGACGCTGAACAGCACCAGCCTCAAGACCAACACCGCCGACGTCTTTGGTGGGGCCATCGACAACGACAATGGCGCGGTCAGAGTCACCAGGAGCACGCTCCGCAACAACAAGGCGAGTTCTGGCGGAGCGGTGTTCGTGAGCCCATTCGGAGGTTCCGGCACGGCGACCCTCGACAGAAGCCGGATCACCGGCAACCACGCGAGCGTTCTGGGTGGCGGGATCGCCGCCGCCGTCGGCACGAAGACAACGCTGACCAGCACCCAAGTCACCGGCAATGACGTCACCGGTGCCAATGCACAGGGTGGCGGCATCGCTCAAGCCGGAACCATGACGCTGAAGAGAAGCAGCAAGGTCAGTGGCAACAGCGCCACCGGTGCCAACGCGCATGGCGGCGGCATCTTCAATACCGTCGGCCCGGTGCGGCTCGCCGACAGCCCGGTCACCGGCAACACCGTCAACGGCACGAACTCCCGCGGTGGCGGCATCTTCAACACGGGCTCCGGCACGGTGGCTCTCACCCGTAGCCCGGTGACCAAAAACCGGGCACTGGGAACGGGTGCGAACGGTGGCGGCATCTTCAGCGCCAGCGGCTCGGTGACGCGGATCGCCAGTCGAGTCACCGGTAACCGACCCAACAACTGCGGGAGCCCCAGCACCGTACCCGGCTGTTCCTAGTGCTGCGACCGGAAAGGTTCACCGGCTCGCGACGCCCGGTGCGGCACCTCGCCGCGTTGTCGCATCACCGAGCTTTCCGGCAGACTTTTCCGCTCATAGCACCAGCTAGTGCCGACGAGCCCCAGCCGGGCCGACCCGCCATCATCGGTGCCGACCCGGGCGAAGGTTGCCCGCCGTGGCACTAGCCGGCGGGGCTCAGCTTCCGCGGCTCGCCCAGCGCGGCCGCGTGCGCGTCCATCTGCTCGGCCGCCAGGATCGCCGCCGCGGTGTCCGCCCGGGAGGCGGCGACGACGAGCGCGCGGCCGGCGAGCGCGTGGGCCCGCTGGTGCAGTGCCGACGGTTCGCGGGCGCCGGTCACCGACGTGCGGGCCGGACCGTGGCCGCCGCCCAGCCGGGCCACCTGCTCGGTCAGCCGTCCGGCCGCGTGGTCCAGGTCGGTGGAGGGGGTCAGTGCGCGCAGCTCGTCCGTGACGGCGAGCAGTGCCGCGAGATGGCCCGCGAGCTGGATGTCCAGCTCCTCCTCGCGGGAGCGGTGGGGGAAGTCGGAGGGGGTGCCGGCCATCGCGCTGTGGACGGACCTGCCGGAGGGCCCGGTGCGGATCGGTTCGTACATGGGATGGCCTCCTGTGCTCTGACGGAAGACATCCTAGCTTAGAACGCGTCTAAAGTTGAGGCCGTTCGCGGAACTGGTCCGTACGGGCACCGAATGTGAACGTCAGGACTGGCCGTAGCCGTCCAGGAAGGTACCGATCCGGCCCACCGCGTCCCGCAGGTCGCCGACCGAGGGCAGCGTGACGACTCGGAAGTGATCCGGCTCGGGCCAGTTGAAGCCCGTGCCCTGGACGACCATGATCTTCTCGCGGCGGAGCAGGTCCAGGACCATCTGCCGGTCGTCCCTGATCTTGAAGACCGCGGGGTCGAGGCGCGGGAACAGGTACAGCGCCCCCTTCGGCCGTACGCAGCTCACGCCCGGGATCTGCGTGAGCAGCTCGTAGGCGACGTCCATCTGCTCCTTCAGCCGTCCGCCAGGCAGGAGCAGGTCGCCGATGCTCTGCCGCCCGCTGAGCGCGGCCACCACGCCGTGCTGACCCGGCATGTTCGCGCACAGGCGCATGTTCGCCAGGATCGTCAGGCCCTCGAGGTAGGAGTCGGCGTGCGCGCGGGGGCCGGAGACGGACATCCAGCCGACCCGGTAGCCGGCCACCCGGTACGCCTTGGACATGCCGTTGAACGTCAGGGTCAGCAGGTCCGGCGCGACCGACGCGGTCGGGGTGTGCGTGGCGCCGTCGTAGAGGATCTTGTCGTAGATCTCGTCGGAGCAGACCAGCAGGTTGTGCCGGCGGGCGATGTCGGTCAGCCCCTTGAGCACCGCCCGGTCGTAGACCGCGCCGGTGGGGTTGTTGGGGTTGATGACGACGATCGCCTTGGTGCGGTCGGTGACCTTGCGCTCCACGTCGGCGAGGTCCGGCATCCAGTCGGACTGCTCGTCGCAGCGGTAGTGGACGGCGGTGCCGCCGGACAGGGAGACCGCGGCCGTCCACAGGGGGTAGTCCGGCGCCGGCACGAGGACCTCGTCGCCGTCGTCGAGCAGCCCCTGCATGGCCATCACGATCAGCTCGGAGACGCCGTTGCCGATGAAGACGTGCTCGACGTCCGTCTCGATGCCGAGGGTCTGGTTGTGCATGACGACCGCGCGCCGGGCGGCCAGCAGGCCCTTGGCGTCGCCGTAGCCGTGGGCCGTGGAGACGTTGCGGAGGATGTCCTCCAGGATCTCCGGCGGGCACTCGAAGCCGAAGGCCGCCGGGTTGCCCGTGTTCAGCTTCAGGATGCGGTGACCCGCCGCCTCCAGCCGCATCGCCTCCTCGAGTACGGGGCCCCGGATCTCGTAACAGACGTTGGCGAGCTTCGTGGACTGGATCACCTGCATGCCCGTGAGCTTACGGCCACATGGCACTGATTGTGGGGAGTTTTCCATCACGTGAGACGGAGGATTTGAGCACTTTTGGCATCAGTGGTGCTGCTCATCGGATCTCGCCGCGTTTCAGACGGTATGCGGGAGCGGTCGTCTCAGTCGCGGTAGTGCAGCAGCGCGAAACCGTCCTGCAGTGCCATCAGGTCGTATCCGCGCTGGCGGTCGGCGGTCAGACGCTGCCGTTCGGCTTCGGCGCTCAGCGGGGCGCCCAGCCAGCCTCGTGATCCGTCCGGAGCCCAGGTGTCCACCATGATCCACTGGGGGTTGGGGCGGTTGCCTTCGGCGCCGTAGATGCTGACGCTGGTGCGGTTGGTCAGCTGGGGCACCAGATGGTCGGACGCCTGGACCGTGGCACCGTCGGGGATGGAGTCCATCAGGCGACGGGCGACGGCGACACGCGGATCGGTCCGCCAGGTGTCCGGCCGGAACAGCTGGAACAGCGGGAAGGCCGGGAGGACGGCGAGGGTGATCGCGGCGGAGCCCGCGAGGTAACGGCGCAGGCTGGGCCCGCTCGTCCCGCGCCGCACCAGGGCGTCGACGAACGCCGCGAACACGACCGGCATCAGCACGAGCGAGTAGTGGTTTCCGGTCCCCCAGTGGAGGCCGTTGTTGGACGCGAAGCGCCACACCAGGGTCGGCACGGCGACCCACAACAGGGGGGACCGCAGCGCCAGGAACAGGGTGGGGGCGAGCACCAGGAGGAGTGTCGTCACCTTGGTCTGCGGGGTGACGAGGCCGATCGTGCCACGGCGGAGCAGGTCCAGCAGGCCGCCGCCCGCACCGCTTCCGGCCGTTCCGGGGGCGCCGGGGGAGTCCTGCATCAGGGACCAGTAGGCGAAGGACCCGCTCGGGCTGAACACCGGAAGAATCACGAAGAGCGCGAGTGCCGCCCCGGCGAGACCGACCGCGGCCGCGAACAGTCCGAGCCTGCGGTTGCCGCGCCGGGCGATGACGAGACCGATGGCGAGAAACGTGAACCCGAGGTCCTCCTTCACCAGCAGGAGCGGCAGGGCCCAGCATGCCGCGGCGACGAGCCGGTCGTTGCCCAGGGCGGTGAGCGAGAGGGTCAGGAGCGGTGCGGCGAAGGCGACTTCGTGGAAGTCGTAGCCGACCGCGCCGGCGACGCCCCAGGACAGTCCGTAGCAGGCGCCGATCACCGCGGCGGCCTGAACGCCGAGGGCGCGACGCGCCCAGAGGGCCAGCGGGATCACGCTCACGGCGATCAGCGCGGCCTGCACGACGAGGAGCGTTTCCGCTCCCTGCCACACCCAGTAGAAGGGCGCCACCAGCGCCAGGACGGGCGAGAAGTGGTCGCCCAGGGCGGGGAAGCCCGGCCCCTTCACTTCGGAGACCGGCAAGTGGCCTTCCGCGTAGGAGCGGACCACCTGCTCGAAGATTCCCAGGTCATAGCTGCTGGTGATCATCCGATGGTGGAGGCGCAGCGACAGCGCCGCGTACATCACGAACAGCGTTCCCGCCATGGCCCAGATCCACCAGGTGCCGGCGAAGTGGCCTGAGTGCGGCGATTCGGCCGCCGTCCGCTTCCTGGACGGCGACTGCGTGGGGACCGCTGCGCTTTTGGTGGACGGTGCCTGCATCGAGAGCCCTTCCGGGAGCCGGGATTGGCAGCCATCAAGATGCCAGTCGTGTGCGGCATTCGACTGTGACGCGGCGTCGGCCAAACTCCCGTGTGGTCAGAATCCGCCGAATGGCCGCACGAGAAGGCGGTGCGACGCCTTCGTCGGCCCCGTCGACGCTCGGTGCGCCCCTCTTCCGGTGACCGCAACCGGCTTCTTGTGGCCGCCCCCTCGCAGCCTCACAATGCACATGACAAGACAGGCGGCCGGAAGATCTCCGGTCGCTCACGTCTGAAGAGGGGACCCCCACAGATGAACAAGCCTCTCCTTGCCGCGCTCGCGACCCTGGTGATCACCGGGGCGGGCATGGCACCCGCGGCCGCCGCCACGCAGACCCCCGGCGCGGCGTCGGCCCCCGCGCTGGCGGCCGTCGACTTCGCCGGCACCGTCGCGCTGAGCAACTGCTCCGGTTCGGTCGTGCGCCTGCCCGCCTCCGCGGACAGCGACCCGGCGCTCGTGCTCAGCAACGGCCACTGCCTGGAGACCGGCTTCCCGGCGCCCGGCAAGGTCGTCGTGGGCCAGTCGTCCAGCCGCACCTTCGGCCTGCTGAACTCGGCCGGCACCCAGGTCGCGACGCTCCGGGCGAACAAGGTCGTCTACTCGACCATGACCGACACGGACGTCACGATCTACCAGCTCACCAGCACCTACGCGCAGATCAAGAACTCCTACGGCATCAACGCGCTGCCCCTGAGCGACACCCACCCGGTCGCCGGCACCGCCATCAAGGTGGTCTCCGGCTACTGGAAGCGGATCTACAGCTGCAACATCGACGGCTTCGTCTACCGCCTGAAGGAGGGCGACTGGACCTGGAAGGACTCGGTCCGCTACACCTCCGCCTGCGACACGATCGGCGGCACGTCCGGTTCGCCCGTCGTCGACACCGCCACCGGCAAGGTCGTCGCCGTCAACAACACCGGCAACGAGAGCGGCGGCCGCTGCACCGTGAACAACCCGTGCGAGGTCGACGCGAACGGCACCGTCACCGTCAGGCAGGGCATCAACTACGCCGAGCAGACCTACCAGATCCCCGCCTGCTTCGGCACCGGCAACCAGCTCGACCTGAACAGGAGCGGCTGCGTCCTGCCCAAGCCCTGACCGGGAAAGCACCGGGAAGGCACAGCGCGGGGCGGGCGGTCGTGGCTCAGGTCCGGCGGACCGCCCGTCCCGCCAGTACGTCCGTGCGCCGCCCGTCCTCGATCACGAAGCGGCCGTCGATCAGGACGTACGGAATCCCCGTCGGCAGTGCGCGAGGCCGTTCGAAGGTGGCGCCCGGGGCGACCGTGGCCGGGTCGAACAGGACCAGGTCGGCCCGGTACCCCTCACGGACCACGCCCCGGTCCGGCAGCCGCAGCCGGGCCGCCGGCCGCCCGGTGAGGTGCGCGACGCACTCCTCCAGCGACAGCACGCCCAACTCCCTCACGTACCGGCCGAGATACCGCGGGAAGGTGCCGTAGGCCCGCGGATGCGGTTTGCTGCCCCGCAGGATGCCGTCGGAACCGCCGGTGTGCACGCGGTGGCGCATGATCGCCCGGACGTTCTCCTCGTGGCCGACGTGCTGCAGGACCGTCGTGCCCAGCCGGTCCTCCACCAGCAGCCGCCGGGCGGTGGTCCAGGGCTCCTCACCGCGCCGGGCCGCCGCCTCCCGGACCGTCAGGCCGGTGTACTCGGCGAGTGCCGGGACGGTGACCCCGGAGATCTCGACCGTCTCCCACTCCACCGGGACCCCGTGGCAGCCGTCCGAGCCCGTCACCTCCAGGTCGTGGCGGATCCGCTCCGCGGTGCCCTCGTCGGACAGCCGGCCGAGGACCGCCTCCGGGCCGCCCTCGCCCGCCCAGCTCGGCAGCAGGGCCGCCAGGGTGGTGCAGCCGGGGGTGTAGGGGTAGGTGTCCAGGGTGATGTCGGCGCCGGCGTCGAGCGCCTCGTCCAGGAGGGCCAGCAGTTCGCCGGCGCGTCCCTTGTTCGGGCCGAAGTTCATGGTGGCGTGCGCCAGGTGCAGCGGGCAGTCCGCCTCGCGGGCGACCCGCACCATGTCCGCGTACGCGTCGAGGGCTCCGGCGCCGTAACTGCGGTGGTGCGGGCAGTAGTAGCCGCCGTGCGCCGCCACCACCCGGCACAACTCGGTCAGTTCGGCGTCCTCCGCGTACATCCCGGGTGTGTAGGTCAGCCCGGAGGACATGCCGACCGCGCCCTGCCGCAGGCCCTCGGCGACCAACTGCCGCATACGGTCCAGCTCCCCGGGCGTGGCCGCGCGGTCCTCCCAGCCGACGGCAAGCGCGCGGACCGTGCCCTGCGGGACCAGGTAGGCGGCGTTGACGGCGATGCCCTCGCCGCCGAAGCCGTGGTCGAGCCGGTCCAGGTACTCGCCCACCGAACGCCAGCTGAAGTCCATGTCGTCGCCGTCGCCGTTCCAGCCGCTGATCGCCCGGCGCACCTCGGCGAGGGTGCGGTCGTCGACCGGCGCGTAGGACAGCCCGTCCTGTCCGACGACCTCCAGCGTGACGCCCTGCGCGGCCTTCGCGCTGTGGTCGGGGTCCCGCAGGAGGGCGAGGTCGCTGTGGGCGTGCATGTCGATGAAGCCCGGGGCGAGCACCAGGCCCTCCGCGTCCAGCTCCCGCCGCGCCCGCGGCCGCCGGCAGCCGGCCGCCGCGGCCTCCTTCACGACCGAGACGATCCTGCCGTCCTTGACGGCCACGTCGGCGCGGTAGGAAGGGGCCCCGGTGCCGTCGGCGACGTCCGCGTCCCGGATGGCCAGATCGGCGTAGTCGGCGAGCTCCACCGGATCCATGGCGGTGCCTTTCGAAGCTCCTAGAAGAACGTACGGACGTAGTCGACGACGGTACCGTCCGCCTCGGCCACCGGGATGAGCGGCCACTTGTCGAAGGACGTGCACGGGTGGGAGAGCCCCAGGCCGACCCAGTCGCCGACCTCCAGCTCCGCGCCGGGCGCGGTGCTCAGCCAGGCGTGCTGGTCGGACAGGCGGGTGACCTCGATCCCCGTCGCCGGGCGTTCGACGCCGTCCCGGCGCACCACCTGGGCGGAGGGCAGGTCGAGGTCGTGAGCCGCGTCCCGCTTGCCCGCGTTGACGAAGGCCTGTCCGGGGCTGGGGCGGGAGACCACCTGGGACCAGAGGCGGAAGGCGGGCTCCAGGGCGCCCTCCTCGGGGACGCGGTTGAAGGGTGTGATCCTGCGGTAGTGCCCGTCGTCGTGCGAGACGTACGCGCCCGAGCGCAGCAACTTCAGCACGGGCAGGGAGAGTTCGGGGATGCCGGCGAACACCTCGGCCACCGAGTCGAACCAGGCGCTGCCGCCCGCGCTCACCACGATCTCCTCTGTGCGCGCGAACTTCCCGGCCTTGTCGAGGTCCACGGCCAGGGCGACGAGCCGGGTCAGCCACGCCCGCACCCGCTCCGGGTCCGCCTGCGGCACCTCGCCCTCGTAACCGGCGACCCCGACCAGACGCAGGGTGTCCGTGGCCGCCACCGCGTCGGCGACCGCGAGGCACTCGGCCTCCGTGCGCACGCCGGTCCGCGCACCCTCACCGGCTCCCAGTTCGACGACCACGTCCACCGGGCGGGCGGCCCCCTCCAGGGCCGCGTCCATCAGCTGCACGCCGCGCACGGAGTCGACGTAGCAGATGAAACGGAAGGACGGATCGGCGGCCAGCTCGGCGGCGACCCAGCGCAGGGCCGCCGGGTCCACCAGCTCGTTGGCGAGGAAGACCCGGCTGATGCCGAACGCCCGGGCCACGCGCACCTGGTGCGGCATCGCCAGGGTGATGCCCCAGGCACCGTGCTCCAGTTGGCGATGGAAGAGCTGCGGCGCCATGGAGGTCTTGCCGTGCGGGGCGAAGGCGAGGCCGTGGCGGGTCGCGTAGGTCTCCATCAGCCGCAGGTTGTGCTCCAGGCGCTCGGCGGAGAGGGCGAGCACGGGCGTGGCGAAGCCGTCGGTGAAGAGGTTGCGGCGCTGGGCGGTCAGCTCGCCGACGGTCAGATCGTCCGCGTCCGGCGGGAGGCCCTTGAAACGGTGGTCGACCCGTTCCTCGGCCAGCCGGGCGAGGGCTTCCGTGCTCATCGAGCCTCCTTCGAGACCGTTGCAAAATGTGCAATGGTCATTGCGTACAGTGCTCACCGGTGTCTAGCATCCCGCCGGAGCCGGGTCAACGCCAGAGCCTCGGAACGAGGGGGACCGGGAGCCGCCCCTTCCGGCCGGACGACGGGCACCGGGCAGGGCCCAGGAGGCCGAGGAGGAGGTACGCACGCCGTGAGCCAGACCGTCGACCGGGCGCTGAGTATCCTGCCGCTGCTCGCCGAGGGCCCCGCCGACCTCGGGCGGGTGGCCGAGCGCCTCGGCGTCCACAAGTCCACCGCGCTGCGGCTGCTGCGCACCCTCCACCAGCACGGGCTCGTCCACCGCCAGTCCGACCAGCGCTACCGCCTCGGTGCCCGGCTCTTCGCCCTCGCCCAGGAGGCGATGGAGAGCCTGGACGTGCGCGAGATCGCCCATCCCCACCTCCTGCGCCTGAACGAGCAGTGCGGGCACACCGTGCACCTCGCCGTCCTCGAGGACGGCGAGGTGCTCTACATCGACAAGGTGGACAGCCGCTACCCGGTGCGCATGTACTCCCGGATCGGCAGACCCGTCGCCATCACCGTCGCGGCCGTGGCCAAGCTGCTGCTCGCCGACCTGCCCGGGGCCGAGCGGCGCGCGGTCGCCCAGAGACTCGAATACCCGCTGTACACGGCCCGTTCGACACCGAACGCCGCCGCCTTCCTGACGGAGCTGGCGACGGTGCGCGAACAGGGCTGGGCCGCCGACCTCGGCGGCCACGAGGAGTCCATCAACTGCGTTGCCGCGCCCATCCGCGGCGCCGACGGCCGGGTGGCCGCGGCGATGTCGGTCTCCGCACCGAACGTCGTCGTCACCGCCGACGAACTCCTCGCCCTGCTCCCGCTGGTGCGCCGTGCCGCGGACGCCGTCAGCGACGAGTTCTCCGGCAGAAACCCGGTGAAGGACCCCGTATGAAGTACCCCGTATGAAGGAGATGAAGGACCTCGTATGAGCGACACGACGGCCAAGACGGCCCTCACCCCCGCGACCCACACCACCCCGCCCGCGAAGTTCTCCCACGGGGTGCGCAAGGGCAACATCCTCCAGGTCGCCGGCCAGGTCGGCTTCCTGCCCGCCGAGGAGGGCAAGGCGCTCACACCGGCCGGTCCGACCCTGCGCGAGCAGACCCTCCAGACCCTCGCCAACGTCAAGGCGATCCTGGAGGAGGGCGGCGCGACCTGGGACGACGTGATGATGATCCGCGTCTACCTCACGGACGTGGACCACTTCGCCGAGATGAACGACCTGTACAACACGTACTTCGAGGAGCAGGGCCTCACCCAGCCGCCCGCCGCCCGCACCACCGTCTACGTCGGCCTGCCCGCGGGTCTGCTCATCGAGATCGACGTGCTCGCCGTGCTCGGCTGAGGCGTCTTGGTCATCCGCGTCTTGGCCATCTTCGTATAACGAAGTCGGGGCTGGTTGTGTCCGGCACAGGTTCGTCGACCATACTGCCCGCTGTGGAGCAGCGCATAGGTTCGAGCAGCCAGCCCCTGAAGGCCGAGCCCGTGAAGGGTGCCGGGTTCGACCCGGCCCACATCCCCGGGCTCACCGCACCCGCGACGGCGGAACCGGAGGACGCCCGGCCGCCGCAGTCCGGGCAGCCGCCGGCCGCGGAGACGGTCGCGGAGGACGCCGGGACCGCCGGGGAGGCGGAACGGCCGGAGGAGAAGCATCCAGAGGAGCGGCCGGAGGAGCGGCCGGAGGAGAAGAGTCCGGAGGAGCGGCCGGAGGAGAGGCGGGAGGAGGTCGTCGACGGTCCCGTCTTCGAGGCCGCCGACCGCCGGGCCCGCATCGTCGCCGATCACAACGGCGTGCGCCTCTGTCTGGACGACCAGGAGTGCGAGTTCCGCTGGGACGAGATCGGCGCCGTCGAGACGGAGACCGCCCGTTTCGGCAAGCTGTTCACCATCACCGTGCACACCCCCGAACGGCGCTGGTACCCCATCGAGATCGAGGCCCCGTCCAGGGCGAGCTTCACCGAGTGGGAGACGCGACTGGACGCGGTCCTGGACGCGTACTTCGAGGACGGCGCGGCGTCCGAGGACGACACCGCCGAGGACACCGCCGTCAAGGAGACCGCCGCCAGGGACGAAGCTGCCAAGGACGACGCGGACAAGGACACGGCCGCCGGGAAGGACACGGCGGACGAGCCGTCCGCCGACGACGCCTGACCCGGACCATCCCCGTCCCGGAGGTACCGGGCCCCGGCAGCCGCCCGGGCCCGGTACCAGCCGGTGATCAGTCCTGCGGATGCCACGTCGGGTCGGTGGCGATCGCCTCCAGTTGCTTCGTGGTGAGCACGGGGTCCTTGCGGGTCGCCGGGGTGTTCTGCGCCCCGGAGTTGAAGGCGCTGATCACCACGCGCCGGCCGTCGGGCCGGATGGTGTCCACGCTCCACCAGACGATCCCGGGAATGCCCTTCTCGCCGGGCTGCTGGTGTGTGGCGACCTTGGTGCCGTCGGGCAGGACCTTGGCGTCCGGACCGAACAGCTGGTTCTCCACGTCCCGCATGTCCGGCTGGACGTTGACCTGCACCAGGCTCGCGCCCCTGCCGTCGTCCAGGACGACGTAACCGTAGCCGTCGTCGTCCGGACCGCTCTTGCGGACGATCTTGATCCCGTGCGGTACAAGACGGCTGAGAGTCGCCGAGATCGAGCCGCCGGGGGTGACCGGCCCGGTGTCCGGCTCGGCCGCCGAACGGGCGTCGACGGGCATGGCGTCGGCGGCCGCGCGCAACTCGGGTGCGGTGACGAGTGCCTTCAACCGGTCGAGGGTGAGGGGCGGTTGTTCCCGGGTGCTGGGCGAGCCCACCCCACCGGTGCTGTTCCACTCCTGCACGCCGATGTACCCGCCCGCCGGGGTCATGAGGTCGGCGGTCCACTGCTTCCTGTCGCCGCGGCTCTTCGGAGACTCGTACGCCTTCAGGAGCATGAGGACGGAGCCGTCGGAGAGCTTCGTGGAGGTGCAGGTGTCGTAGACGATGAACATCGTGTCCGGGCACTGGGTTGCCTGGCGGGCCTCCCTGCTCCCGGGCTTTACACGGTTGAGGGACACGGTGACGGCGGCCTTGCCTCCGCCGTCGTCGTACAGGACCTCGGCCCGGGGCCTGGGCCTGTCAGCCGTGCCGCCCTCGTCCTTGTTGTCGCTGATTCGCCCCTCGGGCAGCAGTTTTTCGAGAATGCCGAGGAGTTCTTCGCCGGACACGACCTTCGAGGCGGTCTCGGCGGGGGTGTGGGTGGGGCTGGGGGTGGCCGGCGCCACCGGGGCGGCGGCCGCGGACCGCTGTCGTACGGCGTCCCCTTGGCCTGCGGGAAGGAGCAGGGTCCCGCCCAGTCCGACGAGCGCCACCGCGGCGGCACCGCCCACGACGGCGGCGGCCCGTCGTCGCGAGCGCAGCCGCCGCCCGTGTGTCTCGCCGCGGGCGGCCAGCATCTGCTGGTCGGTTCCGAACTCGGTGCCGGTGTCCCGCAGGACGTCGGCGAGCCGTTCCTCGAAGGGGTCGTGGTCTGCATCAGGCATGGGCGAACCGCCGTTTCAGCAAGGGTGGTTGTTGGTCCGGTCGGGGTGGGGCAGGTCAGCGGCTCGCGTACTCGGCGAGCGAGTCGCCGAGCAGCAGGCGCAGCCGGGCCAGCGCGCGGACGCAGCGGGTCCGGACGGCGGCCGAGCTGGTGTTCAACGCGGTCGCCGTCTCCTCGACGCTGCGGTCCTCCCAGTAGCGCAGGACGACCACCGCCCGGTCCTTGGGCGGCAGTTGTCCGAGCGCCTCCAGGAGGGTGAGCCGCAGCGGCGCGTCGCCGCCCGTCCGCGGCGCGGGCATCTCGGGGAGGACATCGGTGGCGCGTTCCCTGCGGCTGCTGTGGCGGCGCCGGTGGGCGAGGAACACGCGGGTCAGGACGGTCTGGGCGTACGCGGCCGGGTTGTCGGCACGGGAGATCCGGCCCCAGCGGACGTAGATCCGGCCGAGGGTCTCCTGGACGAGGTCCTCGGCGAGATGGGTGTCACCTCCGGTGAGGAGACAGGCCGACCGGTACAGATGCCCGGCGCGTGTCACCGCGAACTCCTGGTACTTCTCAGTCCAGTTGTTCCGGCCCTGCCTCATGTGCCCTCCTTGTGTCCCCGGGCGCTCCGTGGTCCCCCGGCCGCGCCCCCACCTCATTGATGCGGTGGACCCACCGGAATGTTTCACGGGAATTCGGCGGTGGGGCGGGAACGCCGAACGGCTGCCGCCGCGCCCCCGGGCAGGGGCGTGGCGACAGCCGTGGACGGGGCCTGCCGGGTGTCAGGGCAGGGCGTGGACGTGCGGGCCCACGGTGTTCGACCAGGCGTTGCCCGCCGTCGCGTCCCAGTTGGTGGACCAGGTCATGGCGCCGCGCAGGGCCGGGTAGGTCTTCGAGGGCTTGAAGGAACCGCAGTTGGTGCCCTTGGCCAGGCAGTCCAGGGCGTTGTTCACCACCGTCGGCGAGACGTAGCCGCTGCCGGCGCCCCTCGTGGAGGCGGGGACGCCCAGGCCGACCTGGGACGGGGCCAGGCCGCTCTCCAGCTGGATGCAGGCGAGGGCGGTGAGGAAGTCCACCGAGCCCTGGCTGTAGACCTTGCCGTCGCAGCCCAGCATCGAACCGCTGTTGTAGTACTGGGTGTTGACGACCGTGAGGATGTCCTTGACGTTCAGCGCGGTCTGGAAGTAGCCGGCCGACGTGGACTGCATGTCGATGGTCTGCGGCGCCATCGTGAGGATCAGCGACGGGCCCGCCTTGCCGGACAGGGCGCGCAGGGCCTGGGTCATGTAGGTGGCGTTCAGGCCGTTCTCCAGGTCGATGTCGACGCCGTCGAAGCCGTACGTCTGCATCAGCGAGTAGACGGAGTTGGCGAAGTTCGTCGCGGAGGCCGAGTCGCTCACCGAGACCGTGCCCGTCTCACCGCCGACCGAGATGACGACCTTCTTGCCGGCGGCCTGCTTGGCCTTGATGTCCGCCTTGAACTGGTCGACCGTGTAGCCGTTCAGTCCGGCCGAGTCGAGGGTGAAGCTCACCGCGCCCCGGGTGGCCGTGGCGTCGGCGAAGGCGACCGCGATGATGTCGTACTGCGACGGCACGTCCGAGATCTTCTGGACCGTGGCGCCGTTGTTGAAGTTCTGCCAGTAGCCGGTCACCGCGTGCTTCGCGAGGGTGCCGCCCCCGCCCCCGCCTCCGCCGGTGGACGCCGTCGTGCCCGTCACGGTGGCCGACCTCGCGGACTCGCCCGCCGTGTTCGTCGCCGTCACCTGGAAGGAGTAGGAGGTGGCGGCCGCAAGGCCGGTCACCGTCGCCGAGGTGCCGCTCACCGCGGTCACCTTCGAGCCGTCGCGGTAGATGTTGTAGCCCGTCGCGCCCGAGACGGCGTTCCAGGACAGCGACACCGACGACGACGTCGTGCCCTTCACCGCCAGGCCGCCCGGCGCGGACGGCACCTTCGGGGCCGGGTCACCGCCGCCGCCACCGTCGGGGCCGAAGACCGAGACGTCGTCGGCGTAGTACGCCGCCTGCCCGTACCAGCCGTGCAGGTACACCGACACGGAGGTCGTCGAGGAGCCGGTGGTGAAGGTGGTCGAGAGCTGCTTCCAGCCCGCCGAGTCCGGCGTCCAGGTGGAGACGTCCGTGGTGCCCGTGCCGGTCGCGCCCAGGTAGGTGTACCCGCCCTGCACCCAGGCGCTCAGCGTGTACGTCGAGTTGGGCTTGACCGCGACCGTCTGGGTGCACTGGGCGTTGTCCAGCCCGGCCGGGGTGCCCTTCAGCGCGGCGGAGCCGCCGTGCACGGGTGAGGAGACGGTCGTACCGCTGCCCGCCGAGCAGGTCCAGTTGCTCAGGCCCGACTCGAAGCCGGCGTTCTTGGCGTTGTTGACGTCCGCCGCCGATGCCTGGCCGGCGCCGGCGAAGGAGAGGGCGAGAGCGGCGGTGACGGCTCCCGACCACAGGCGCAGCCGTCGTCCTGTGGGTCTGGGCATGCCTGGTACGCGGTCCACTGGGGCCTCCGGTGGGGGAGAGGGGGGAGGGGGGAGGGCAGGACGAGCGGTGGCCACCGCCCTGGTCGTACAAGTTGGTCCAGACCATTTGGGTTGTCAAGAGGTCCAGACCAAAGTCGTCCCCGGCTCAACCTCCTTGCGGCGCACTCCCGTTATGCCTGCGCCTCCTCCCGCCACCGCTCAAGGAGCAGGCCCAGCGCGCACCCCGCCAGCAGCACCCCCGTCGACATCCACAGCGCCGGAGACGACAGCCCGGCCCGCTCCCAGCGCAGCGACAGCGTCAGCAGCTGCGCCGCCACCGGCACCGCGCACGCCGCCACCACGTGCCGCGCCGGGATCTCCCGCCAGGGGGCCGGATGGGCCCGCGCGGCCGCCCAGGTCGCCAGCACGACGCACACCAGGTTCGGCAGATGGACCAGGGCCAGCGCCGCGCCGAAGGAGCCCACGCCCCGCGGGCCGACCAGATTCCCGTACAGCAGCGTCATCTGCACGTACTCGGTGGCGACGAGCACCACCACGCCCACCGCCCAGGCCCGGACCAGCGGCAGCACGGGAGCCGTACCCCCCACCGCTAGTGCACCCGCACCGAGTCGATGATCCCGCGCAGGTCCGCCGCCGACAGCACGCCCCGCGCCGCGTCGATCCGGACCGCGAAGGTCCGGTCGGCCGAGTCCAGGCCCGTCAGGATCACGCTCCGGACCGGCGTGCCCCTGGGCGGGTTGCCGTCCTCGCCTGTCGAGTCGAAGGAGAAGTCGATCCGCCTGGCCCGGTCCGTGCCGGCCAGTTTCACGTCCTTCTCGCCCTCCACTTTCGCGCCCATCCGGATCCCGGCCTCCGCGGCGATGGCGGCCTGCTCGGCGGAGTCGGCCCGGGTGAAGTCCAGTTGCACGGTGATGACGGAGACCGTTCGCCCGGACTCCTCGCGCACGGCCGCCGCCGCGTTGTACTTGCTGCGCTCGGCGGCGCTCTGCTCGACGTATCCCTCGGGGCCGGCGGGATACGACACCGAGACACCCTTCGTGTTCAGCGTCTTCCAGCCGACCGGCACGGAGGCGGAGTCCGCGTCGCCCCTGCCGCAGCCCGTGAGGGCGGCCGCGGCGGCGAGCAGGCCCGCGATCAGCAGTCGTGTCCTCATCGGCGAACCAGCCCTCCAGTCGGCGAGATCACTTGGCACAGTAGCTGTAGGGGACGTAGGAGCGGCGGTCTCCGTCCGGAGCACCGAGGAACCGGGCGTCCGTGAGCGTCTCCGACTTCTGCTCGGTGCCGACCGACAGGCCGAGGCTGAGTCCGAGGTTCAGTTCGAAGCCGTACTCGGCGGCGTTCACCTGGCCCGTGTACGTCATATTGCTGGAACGGCCCTTGTCGAAGACCAGTCGGCCGAAGGGGTCGTCGGCGCCCGGCCGTCGGGTCGGCGCGTGGTCGTCGAACATGTACTGGAACGGCGTCACCAGCTGCTCGTTGGTGCTGCTGAGCCACTGCTCGGCGACGGCCCGGTCCTGGTCCCCGGTGGGACCGGGGTCGAAACTCAGGGCGGTCGTGACGATCTCGATGCCGGTGGAGCTGTCGGTGCCCCTCCCGCTCACCCCGCCGCCGCGCTCGTCCTTGCCCGACTTGCCGTTGCCCGTGCCGAGCCTGGCGCCGCCCTTCAGGCCGCCCCGCTCGACGGTGCGGGTCATGTTGACGCCGACCAGCTTGCCGGTGGTCTTGTCGTAGGTGACGGTGATGGTGCCGGTCCGGGTGGTGGAGGCCGAGGCGTCCCCCTTGAGCGGGCCGGCCTCGTAGCTCGCCTTGGCGCCGTACTCGATCGACGAGGAGTACGTGTACGACTTGGTGTTCTTGTAGGCGTTGTCGGTCCAGGTGACCTCGGGGGCGTACCGAAAGTTGCCGCCGAGCACCGCGCTCAGCTTCTTCTCGTCGCCCGCCGAGATCTTCAGGCCCGCCGCCGCGGAGGCCTCGAGGCCCACCTTCCCGTAGGTGATCCTCCGGTTGTCGCCCAGCGCCTTCTTCACCCGGTTCTCCGTGTCCTCCTCGTCCTTGAGGGGGCCGGTGCCGAACAGGTAGAGGATGCTGTCGCCGAGGCTCGCGTCCGCGCCGCCCGGCGACTGGCGCCGCATCCGGTACATCTGGAGCTTCTCGACGTCGTCGCGGAACCGGCGCGCCTCCTCGGGGCTCTCGAACACCCAGGTGTCGCCGTTGGTCACCTTGATCCCGGCGCCCAGCTCCACCTTGTCGGTGCCGGCCTTCCCCACCTTCAGCCCGGGCTTGAAGTCCTTCTTGGCGCTGACGGAGGCCGCGTCCGTGAAGGTCAGGTAGACCAGCTCGTCCTGGTCGTCGACCTTGCCGTCGTGGTTGACGTCCGTGTGCGCCTTGAGGTGCTGCTCCTGGAAGCCGTACTCCTTGCCGATCTCCCAGAACAGGATCTTCGCCTTGGAGCCCGCCTTGTCGCTGACCGTCGAGACCTGGCACAGCGCCGGCTCGAAGTCCGCGTCGGTCAGGGCCCGGTCACCTTCCCGCGTGCTCGCGCCGCAGTCCGAGCCGCCGGTGACCTTGCAGATCTCGGCGGCGATCCGGTCGTGGATGGTCCGGCCGACGCCGGTGGCACCGATGCCGAGCACGACGGCGACGACGACCACGACCATGCCGAGGTACTCGGTGGCGGTCGCGCCCGAGTCGTCGTACCCGTACGTCCTCCGGCATGTCCGTCTGCCACCCCCGCGAGCCATGCGGCACCCCTCCTCGCACACCGGCAAGCGCCGTTCCGGGCGGCGAGCGTAGGTGCGGGCGGTGCCGGGCGGCGTGGGTCCGCGGACCCAAACGAGGGCCCACAGTCAACGAGTTGTGTCCGGCCCATGCTTTCGGGTCGGTTCAGGATGCTCACCCTGCCCCGGTTTGAAATGACTTGTGAGAGGAGAGTTGCCGGCCAGGTACGAAATCGCTGTTCTCCGGCCACAGAGGCGTGGATACAGTGCTGAGGTAGTCACGCAGTGAGGTCAACTCGGCGTGCCGGATGACCGCCGGCGGGCCGACAGGCGTCTAACGGGGAGCTGCGCGTGTCAACTGCCATTGCTGTGACAAGCGCCGACATGGCGCTGCCCGCGCAGGACGATCGGACCGTGCCCGCCGTCGTCCTGAAGGACCTGGACCGGCAGCCGCTGGAGCAGACGCTCGACGCGATGAAGGCCCTGATCGACCAGCACGGGTATGTCGTCGTGGTGTGCTCGCACGCCGTGCCGAGCGCTGTGGAACGGCGGCTGCACACCGTCC
Organism: Streptomyces sp. NBC_01788; assembly: GCF_035917575.1. Taxonomy (GTDB): domain Bacteria; phylum Actinomycetota; class Actinomycetes; order Streptomycetales; family Streptomycetaceae; genus Streptomyces. The sequence goes on from NZ_CP109090.1 coordinate 4,972,666, forward strand.
GGTCGCTGCTGGAGAGCGACCGCATCGCCCTGTTCCGGCCCGATCTGCCGCCGCTCGGACTCGCCGTCCTCGCCCGCCAGTTGCGTCAGCTCGCCTCCTGCGACCTCAGCCCCGGCGTGCTCGCCTCGGCCGGCCGGCTGCTGACCCACTACATCCACGCGGGCGCCGTCCTGTCCTCCGTCGCCCGCCTCGACCGCGTCCCCGTCGGTCTCAGGGCGCACGCCAAGTCCTGGGTCCCGGGCAGCCAGTTCGGCGTGATCGCCCACCCCGAACCCCAGCTCGTCCGGATCGGCCCCGAAGCCACCCTGGACGGACCGGACTTCGGCAGCTGGATGCTGCTCGCCAAGGGACAGCTCCAGTCCGACTGGGTCGGCTCAACCCTCGCCCCCGCGTGGAACGCGCTCGGGCTGCGCGAGGCCGACCTGCCGGCCGAGTCCGCCACCTGGTGGGGCACCGGCAAGCTGATCGAGTTCTGCACCTACCTGCCCGACCTGTCAGTGCTTTACCAGCTGGTCACCTCGGTCCGCCAGGGTGTGTGCCACTGGTGCGGCATCGACGTCATCGGAGACCGCTGCGTCTTCTGCTCGGCCACCCCGCCGCTCCCCGAGAACCGGACACCCACCGGATGAGTCCCTGAACCCTGAACCACCGGCACCACCGTCATTCGATTCCGCTCGACTTCGCCGACCGATATCCCAATGAGGTTGCACGGTTCATGAACTCCCGTCAGCGCCGCGGCGTGATACTCCTGATCCTGTCCGTCATCTGCGCCCTCGCCGCGTTCGCGGGCGTGCTCTCCGTCATCAGCGACGTCAAGTCCAAGGTCGGCCCCGAGGTCGCCGCCTACCAGCTGCGCACGGACGTCGCGCCGTACACGACGCTGAGCACGGGTCAGTTCGAGAAGGTCAAGATGCCCAAACGGTGGCTGTCGCCGAACGCCGTCACCGACCTCGCGCAGATCCAGGGCAAGATCGCGGTCACCACCCTGCGCAAGGGTTCCCTGCTGCAGAGCGACATGATCGTGAACCAGCCCGCCCTGCAACCGGGCCAGCAGGAGGTCGCCATCATGATCGACGCGGCGACCGGCGTGGCCGGCAAGATCACACCGGGCTCCACGGTCAACGTCTACGCCACCTTCGGCGGACAGCGGCAGGGCGACCCCGCCCAGTCGAAGATCATCGTGACCAACGCCAAGGTCCTCGACGTCGGGCGGATCACCGCGCTCCAGCCGAACGCCGACAACCGGGCCCAGCAGCCCACCGACGCCGTCCCGATCACCTTCGCGCTCTCCACCATCGACGCCCAGCGCATCACCTACGCCGAGTCGTTCGCCCAGCGGGTCAGGCTCGCGCTGGTCGCCCCCGGCAGCGACACCAGCGTCCCGGCCAAGGACCGGACCTACGAACTCGCGAACGACAAGTGAGAGGCCGGCAGGCATGACCACCAGGATCCTTCCGGCCGTCGGCGACGCCGACGCGGCCCGGTCCATCACCACCCTGCTCAGCCAGCTCCCCGACGCCGAGCCGGTGGCCCCGGTCGCCGACTCCACCCAGCTCATCGACACCCTGGCACGCCTGGCCGCCGAGTCCGTCGACGAACTGCCCGAGATCGTGGTGGTGCACGAGCGGATCGGCCCGGTACCGGCCCTGGAACTGATCCGTGAAGTGGCCCTGCGCTTCCCGGCGGTCGGTGTCATCCTCGTCACCTCCGACGCCAGTCCCGGCCTGTTCTCGGCCGCGATGGACTCGGGCGCGCGGGGACTGGTGGCCCTCCCGCTGAGCTACGAGGAACTGGTCAGCCGGGTACAGGCGGTGGCCCAGTGGTCGGTGGGCGTACGGCGCCATCTGGGCCACGGCGGCGAGGTGTTCACCGGGGCCGGCGGCCGGGTGGTGACGGTGAGCGGGGCCAAGGGCGGGGTGGGCGCCACCCTCACGGCGATACAACTCGCCCTCGCCGCACAGGCGTCCGGGCGCGCCACGGCCCTGGTCGACATGGACCTCCAGTCCGGTGACGTCGCCTCCTTCCTGGACGTCCAGTTCCGCCGCTCCGTCGTCGACCTCGCGGCCATCACCGACATCTCCCCGCGCGTCCTGGCCGACGCGATCTTCCGCCACGACAGCGGGCTCGCGCTGCTGCTCGCCCCAGGCGAGGGCGAGCGCGGCGAGGAGGTCACCGACCGGGCCGCCCGCCAGATCGTCAGCGCGCTGCGCTCCCGCTACGAGATCGTCGTCCTGGACTGCGGCGCCCAGATGAGCGGGGCGAGCGCGGCGGCCGTCGAGATGGCGGACACCGCGCTGCTCCTGACCACTCCGGACGTGGTCGCGGTGCGCGCGGCCAAGCGGACCGTACGGATGTGGGACCGGTTGCAGATCCGCAAGGCCGAGGAGACGACGGTCGTCGTCAACCGCCACACCCGGGCGACCGAGATCCAGCCGCCGCTCATCCAGAAGATCACCGGCACGCCGGTGGCGGGCACGGCGGTCCCCGCCGGCTTCAAGGAGCTCCAGGGCTCGGTGGACGCCGGCCGCATCCACGAACTGGACAGCAAGAGCACGGTCAAGCAGGCGCTGTGGGGACTCGCCGGCGAACTCGGGATCGTCAAGGCGCCCGAGGCCGACCGCAAGGGCGGACGGCTGCGGGGCGACCGGGGGTCGGTGAGTTTCCGGCGGCGCAGGGAGGCAGGTGGATGAACATGCGGGCAGGCACAGGGAAGAGGCTGTCGGCCGGCCGGCTGCGCTCGGACAGCGGGCAGGTCGCCGTCGAGTTGCTGGGCATGACGCCCACGATCCTCATCACGCTGGTGCTGCTGTGGCAGTGCGTGCTGCTGGGGTACACGTACACGCTTGCGGGGAATGCTGCCGACGAGGCGGTACGGGCGGGCACGGCGGCCGATCGCGGCGCCAGGAACGCCGCCTGCAGCCAGGCCGGGCTCGACAAGCTGTCGGCGGCGTGGCGAAGGGGGGCCCAGGTGGGCTGCGAGACGAGCAACGGCTACGTACGGGCGCACGTGGACCTCAAGGTGCCCGTCCTCTTCCCCGGCGCGATCGGCTTCCCCTTCACGGTCACGGGCCAGGCCGGCGCCGTAGAGGAGGCGACGAACTGACATGCCGTACCAGCGCGTACGCCGCGACCGCCGCCGCCGCGACCGGGGCCAGGCCGCCATCGAGTACCTGGGATTCATCCCGATCCTCATGCTGCTCGCCATGGCCGTCATCCAGATCGGCCTCATCGCCTACACCGCCCAGCAGGCCGGCACGGCGGCCCGCGCCGGGGCGCGCGCGGCCTCGCTCCGGCAGGGAGCCGGGCAGGCCTGTGCGAACGCGGTCAGCGACTGGCTGACGGGCCGCACCAGCTGCCTGCCCTCGTACGGCGGCAAGGAGGTCACCGTCACCGCGGCCGTCGACATCCCCTCGATCGTGCCCGGCTGGCACTTCGGCAAGGCCCACAAGACCGCGACGATGCCGCTCGACCACTGAGACCGCTCGACCACTGACCAGGACCGTCCACGACACCGCCGACCAGGAGCGAGGAGCACCGGACCGATGAGCCTCCGCGCACGCATCAACTCCCCCGAGGAGAAGGGCAACCGGGGCGAGGACGGCCACCTCGTCGCCTCGTACCGGGCCAAGCTCCTGGAGGAGATCGACCTCGCGGAGATGAGCTCGCTGGCCGCCGCCGAGCGCCGGGTACGCCTTGAGCGGGTGCTCGGGCACATCATCAGCCGGGAGGGCCCGGTCCTTTCGACCGTGGAGCGCTCGCAGCTGATCCGCCGGGTCGTCGACGAGGCCCTGGGCCTCGGCATCCTCGAACCCCTCCTGGAGGACGCCTCCATCACCGAGATCATGGTGAACGGACCCGACGCGATCTTCGTCGAGCGCGGCGGCCGGGTCGAGCAACTGCCCCTCCGCTTCGCCTCCGACGACCAGCTGATGCAGACGATCGAGCGGATCGTCTCCACGGTCAACCGCCGCGTGGACGAGTCCAACCCGATGGTCGACGCCCGTCTGCCCTCCGGCGAGCGCGTCAACGTCATCATCCCGCCGCTGTCGCTGACCGGTCCCACCCTCACCATCCGCCGCTTCCCCCGCTCCTTCACCCTCCAGGAGCTGATCGGCTTCGGCTCGCTCGACGAGCACATGCTGTACCTGCTGGCCGGACTGGTGCAGGCGAAGTTCAACGTCATCGTCTCCGGAGCCACCGGCACCGGGAAGACGACCCTCCTCAACGCCCTGTCCGGGCTGATCCCCCAGGACGAGCGCATCATCACCATCGAGGACTCCGCCGAACTCCAGCTCCAGCAGGCGCATGTGATCCGGCTGGAGTCCAGGCCGCCGAACGTGGAGGGCCGCGGCCACGTCACCATCCGCGACCTGGTGCGCAACTCCCTGCGTATGCGCCCCGACCGCATCGTCGTCGGTGAGGTCCGCGGCGGTGAGTCGCTCGACATGCTCCAGGCGATGTCGACCGGCCACGACGGCTCGCTCGCCACCGTGCACGCCAACAGCGCCGAGGACGCGCTGACACGCCTGCAGACCCTCGCCTCCATGTCCGACGTGGAGATCCCCTTCGTCGCCCTGCACGACCAGATCAACAGCGCCGTCGACGTGATCGTCCAGCTCACCCGGTTCGCCGACGGCGCCCGCCGCATCACCGAGATCGCCGTGCTCGACAGCCACGGCGGCGAGCCGTACCGGCTGGCCACCGTGGCCCGCTTCGCCGCCCGGCCCATGGCGGCCGACGGCCGGATCTACGGCGCCTTCGAGTACCACCCGCTGCCACGCCGCACCGCCGACCGCCTCTACATGGCGAGCCAGCCCATCCCCCAGGCCTTCGGCGTCGCCCAGTCCGCAGACCAACTGGCCACCCGAGAAGCCAGGTAGGCAGGTAGGAACCGTCCCCATGGATCTGAGCACCCTCGTCACCCTCACCACCGGAGTCACCCTGCTGACCTGCGTGCTGGCCGTCGCGGGCCTGCACGCCTACAGCTCCGGCAAGGCCCAGCGGGCGGCCCTCGTCGACCGGCTCTCCCAGACAGGCCAGACCCCCGTCGGCCGCCGGCGCCGCTTCCCCACCCTCGACCGCCGCCTGCGCCGCACGAAACTCGGCCGCGGGCTGGAGCTGAGGCTCGCCGCGACCGGCCTGGACGTCACCCCGGGCGAGTTCCTCGTCTACATGCTCGCCACCGTGGCCGCCCTCTGGCTGATCGGCCAGGCCGCCCTGGCCCCCTTCTTCGGACCGCTGGCCGGCCTGCTCGGCATCTGGGCGGCGATGCAGTTCCTCAACTGGCAGCGCCAGAAGCGGATCGAGAAGTTCATCAACCAACTCCCCGAACTGGCCCGCATCCTGGCCAACGCCACCCAGGCGGGCCTCGCCCTGCGCACCGCGATCGGCATGGCGGCTGAGGAGCTGGAGGCCCCGGCGGGCGAGGAACTGGCCAAGGTCGCCCATCAGCTGGCACTCGGCGCGTCGATGGACGACGCGCTGGCGGAGCTCGCGGACCGGCTGCCCTCACGGGAACTGGTCGTCCTCGTCACCACCCTGGTCCTGTCCAACCGGGCCGGCGGCCAGGTGGTGAGCGCCCTGCGCAACCTCACCGAGACCCTGGAGGAGCGCAAGGAGACCCGCCGCGAGATCCGCACCCAGCTCTCCCAGGTCAACATGACCTCCTACGCGGTCCCGGTACTGGGTATCGGCGCGCTGTTCCTCATGAACGGCGTCAAGGCCGGCGCCCTGGACCGCATGACCGCCTCCCCGATCGGCCAGGGCGCGGTGATCATCGCCTTCGCGCTCTACGCCGTCGGCTTCGTCCTCATCCGCCGCATGTCCCGCATCGACGTCTAGCCGGGTTCCCGGAAGGAGGGAAGAGGGATGGCACTGCTGCTCGCACTCGTGATGGGCCTCGGCGTATGGGGCGTCTTCGCCGGCATCCGCATGTACCGCGCAGAGGCCCGGCTGCCCGGCGACCTGGCGCTGGCCCTGGAGGTGGGCTCCACCCGCACAGGCGCGGTCGACTCCCTCGTCGACCGCCTCGGCATGCGCTACGCCCCCGCCGTGCTGCGTCTGATGGGCCCCAAGAGGGTGGCGAAGTACCGACGCAGGATCGACCTGGCGGGCAACCCCGGCGGCCTCACGATCGACCGTTACGCGGCCCGGCGCGCGGTCTACGGGTTCCTGGGGGGCCTCGGCGGACTCGTGTTCCTCCTGCGGGGCCAGCTCTTCATGGCCCTGCTCCTGTTCGCCTTCGGCGCCTTCTGGACCGAGGTCGGCATCTGGTCGGCGATCCGCATCCGCAAGGACGTGATCGAGCGGACGCTGCCGGACTTCCTCGACGTGCTCGCGGTCGTGGTGAGCGCGGGCCTCGGCTTCCGCCAGGCCCTGGACCGCGTCGCCGACAAGTACGCGGGCCCCTGGGCGGACGAACTGCGCATCACCCTGCGCCAGATGGACCTCGGCATGAGCCGCCGCCAGGCCTTCGCGGAGCTGCGCCGCAGGAACGACTCCGAACAGGTCGCCATGTTCGTCACCGCCCTCCAGCAGGGCGAGGAACTGGGCGCGCCCATCGTCGACACGCTGGTGGCCCTGGCCAAGGACATGCGCCGCACCGACGCGCAGAACGCCCGCCGCAAGGCCGCCCGCGCGGTGCCCAAGGCCACCATGATGATCACCACGTTCATGGTCCCGGCCACGATGATCCTCCTCGGCGCGGGTCTGATCCTCGGCTCGGGCGTGGACTTCGGCTCCCTCACGGGTACGGGCAAGTAGGGGGCGGGCGAGGACATGGCGACGACGGAGGAACGCACCGGGCTGCTGCGCCGCCGCCCGAGAATCCCCGAGATCACCACCCCTCCGGCGGGCACGGTCCTGCCGGCCCACGTCCGCACGGGCGCGCCGGACATCCCGGTGACGTCGGTGACGCCGGAGCTGCCGCCGGGGTGGGAGCCGGTGGAGCCGTCGCAGGGACCTTCTGCCGCCGACGGCGAACGGTCCCCGCAGGGGCCACCCGCAACCGGCGACGACGGCCGCACGAGTGGCGTGGGCGGGAACCCGGACCCGCCCGAGGACCGGGTGCCCACCACGCAACCCGCACCCGCGGAGCCATCGGCACCCGAGGCAGAAAAACTGCAGATCAGCGCGTTGCAGGCGATGTGCCGCCACGTCTTCGCCTTCCGCCTCGCGATGATCGCGCTCGCCGCCCCCGTCGCCCTGGTGAACGCGGCCCCCGGACTGGCCACCCGCCTGGTCAGCGCCGCGGTGGTCGTCACCTTCATGGGCTCCTACGTTCTGTTCAGGGACTGGGAACGCTTCGGCCCCCTGCTCCTGCGGCACCCCACGCTCCTCGCCCTGGACACCCTCTTCGGCGCCCTCCTCCTGATCGCGGCGGGCCCGGACAGCACGCTGGCCTACGTCAGTGTCTGCACCCCGCTGCTCGCCGGACTCGTGTACGGCTGGCGCGGCGCGGCCCTGTTCGCCTCGCTCCAGTCGCTGATCCTGCTCGTCGTCTCCACCAGCTCCGAGGAACTGTCCCCGGTCCTGGCCCAGGCCGCCCTCCTCCCCGGCCTGTGCGTCATCGCGGGCGCGGCCGGAGTCACCGTGCGCAACCTGCTCCTCCGCTTCGGCGAGGCCACCCGGGCGCTGACCACGGTCCAGGCCCGTCTCGCCGTCACCGAGGCGGTCGGTGCCGAACGGGCCCGCCTGGCCCGCGAGATGCACGACTCGGTGGCGAAGACCCTGCACGGCGTGGCCATGGCCGCCGACGGTCTTGCGGGCTCGGCGGGCGCCGACCGCATGGACGCGGCTCTGGTGAAGCAGCAGGCGGAACTGGTGGCCCGCTCGGCCCGCCGGGCGGCCGCCGAGGCGCGCGAGCTGCTGACCGACCTGCGCCGCGAGAACGACCCGGACCACGGCACCGACGTACTCGCCGAACTCGTCGCCCGCACCCGCGACTTCGCCTCCCGAACCGGACTGAGCGCCGCGTACCGCCCGATCGGCGAGCCGGGTGTGCCGCCGGTGCCGCCGGCCGTGGCCCGTCAGCTCCTGACCATCGCGTCGGAGGCGATGGAGAACGCCCACCGGCACGCGGCGCCCACGCACGTGGAGGTGAGCGCGGGAGTCCACGGCGACCTGCTGCGGATCAGCGTGTACGACGACGGCCGCGGCCTGCCGCCCGGCACCAGCCTCGAACAGCTACGCCGGGCGGGCCACTTCGGCCTGGTCGGCATGGTCGAGCGGGCGGCCTCGGTCGGCGCCCGCATCCGTATCGGCCGCGGCGCCCACCCCAAGGGAACGGAGGTCCGCATCGAACTGCCCCTGGGAGCCCTGACGACACCGACCGTATGACCGCCCGACGAACCATCCCTGCTCCACGACCCAGAGAGGAGGCCGCCGCCGTGCCGGACCGGACGACTCCCAACCCCTTCGAGGGCTTTCCACAACCCGCGCAGGCCGTGCCCCTGCGCGTCGTCGTGGCCGACGACAACCCCGTGGTCCGCGCCGGCCTGACGGCGCTGCTCTCCGGCCGCGCGGACATCACGGTGGTCGCGGAGGCCGCCGACGGCCGCGCCGCCTGGGAGGCCGCCCAGCAGCACCGTCCCGACGTCGTCCTGCTCGACGTCCGCATGCCCGGCGTGGACGGCCTCTCCGCCCTGCCGTACCTGGTCCGGATCGCCCCGGTGATGATGCTGACCTACAGCAGCGAGTCGGAAATCGTCCAGGAGGCCCTGCGCCTGGGTGCGGGCGGCTACCTGGTCCACGGCGAGTTCACGGCCGGCCAACTCGTCACCGCCGTACGTGACGTCAAGGAGGGCAGGGCCCACTTCACTCCTACGGCGGCGGGCGCGCTGGTGGCCCGACTACGCCGCGACCAGCCGCCGGCAGATGCGATTGCACACGATCACACCTTCCCAACGTCGCAAGAAACAGGACCTACCGCCAAAACCCTTTCGCATCTGCAACCATCTGTGGGACAGTCTTCGTCTGGATGGACAGGTGGCCGTCCGGCTGCCGTCGACAGGTCGAGGTTCCAACTCAGCGCGAGGGAGGCGGAGATCATGGACCTCATCGCGTCCGGCATGACCAACCAGCAGATCGCCGCCACCTGCTTCATCAGCGAGAAGACCGTCAAGAACCACATCAACCGCATCTTCGCCAAGCTCCACAGCACCAGCCGCTCCGAGGCCGCCGCCAAGTGGCTCGGCACGGCACCGGGTTCGTCACGAGGGCTGGGGTGAGGCGTGATGGCGACGGTGCGGGGGAGGCGGGCCCGGGTCTTGCTTTGGGCCCGGGATTGGGTCCGGGGACCCTCTGGCGGGCGGGGTGTTCCGGCATACGTTTCCGGTGTCGCAAGCGGCACCGAGACCGAACCCGGAGGGGAACACCATGACCGACCTGATGCTGAAGACCGCGGTCGCGACCAAGGTCCGCGTGAACGGCTGGAAGAACACCACGGCCGAGTCGCTGCGCCGCCGCGCCGACGACCGGGGGCAGACCGCGGTCGAGTACCTGGGCATCATCGCGGTGGTGGTGGCGATCGTGCTGGCGATCACGGGGACGAGCATCGGTCAGTCGATTCTCGACGCAATCACGCAGAAGATCTCCGAGGTCACCGGCGGCTGATGCAAGCTCGTCGATACAACGACGCAGGGCAGGCCTTCCCCATCTACATCACGGTGGTGGGGGGCCTGCTCTTTCTCGCGTTCGCATACCTGGCGGTCGGCCAGGCGGCGGCCAATCGAAACGGGGCGCAGACGGCGGCAGACGCGGCGGCCCTGGCGGCGGCGCAGGACACCCGGGACCAGCTGGCGGGCAAGTGGGTCGACATCGTGCTCGATCCCACCAAGTGGCAGGACCTGCTCAACGGCAAAGCGGCGCAAATAGATGGCTGTCGGCGCGCGAATCAGCTCGCGCAGCTGAACCAGGCGCACGTGTACCGCTGCCGGCCGTCGTTCTTGCGGTACACGGTGTACGTCCAGACCGACAAGCCGGTCGGGAAGTCCATTGTTCCCGGCACCGAGGACAAGCACTCCAAGGCGCATGCCAGCGCTGTCATCAAGCCGCTGTGCACGTTCGACCCTCCCCTCGGGGGTTCCGAGAATCAAGACGTACTCCCGCGACTCACCTGCGAGAACAACAGGTACTGGGACCTCGATCCGCACCATCTCACGGACCTGCCGCGACCCGAGGACCTCTTCGACGTCCATCTGGCCGACTGACAAGCGAACGACGAGTGATGAAGGAAGCAGAGTGATGAGCATTCGGTTCACTGCAAAGGCCCGTAGGGGGTTGGTCGCGTTGACCGTGGCGGCCGGGTTGTCTCTCGGTGCGGCTGGTTGCGGCGGTGGCGACGACAAGAAGCCGGATACGTCGGCATCCACCTCCAAGGGTAGTGGGTCCGAGCCGAGTGCCCAGGAGGGACAGTCAGGGGAGCCGATTGCTGAGCTGACAGGACCCGACGGGCTCCGCTTGCAAGTCACCGAGGCCAAGCGCGACACGGGTGGATTCATCACTGTGAACGGGAATTTGAAAAACGACGGCGCTAAGTCGGCAGTCATCCCGGCGCGCATGAGCGGTGACGAGACAGAGATCATCAAGCATGGTCAATCCCTCGGCGGAGCCACTCTCGTCGACTCGAAGGGTAAGAAGCGCTATTACGTGCTGCGTGACACCGATGGAAGGCCACTGACGACGATCGGCCTGACGACGATCAAGTCAGGCCAAACCTTCCCCGTCTTCATGCAGTTCCCGTCCCCGCCAACGGACACCTCCGAAGTCACGCTGCAACTGCCCACCTTCTCCAGCAGCACTATCGAGATCTCTGGGTGAGGCGGCCCACTATGACCCCCACCCGTCTCACCCTGGCCCTCACAGCCGCCGGCGTCATGGTTGCCGCGAACCTCTACGGTGCCGTGGCCGCCCGTGCCGACAGTGGTCCCAGCGTGCCCCCGGGCACTGAGCCGTCCGCCTCCGCCCCCGTGAAGGTCGACCCGAGCGATCCCGACCTCAAGCTGCCCGAGGGGGCCACCCTCGCCGAGCCCAAGGTGCTGGACATCAAGTCGGTGGTCGAGGAGCAGGGCGGTGAGGAACGCCGTGAGGACACCAACACGGACGTGACGTTCGCCCTCCAGGCCGAGGTGCTGTTCGCCAAGGACAGCGCGAAACTGAGCAGTCAGGCGAAGGCCCGGATCGACACGATCGCGCAGGAGATCAAGAAGCAGAAGCCGAGCCAGGTCCGCGTCTTCGGCTTCACTGACAACCTCGGCACACACGCGCACGGCGTGGTCCTGTCCAAGCAGCGCGCCAACGCCGTTCAGGACATCCTGTCCCAGGAGTTGAACGACTCGAACATCACCTTCGACGTGCGCGGCTACGCCGAGCAGTACCCCATCGCGGACAACTCCACAGAGGACGGCCGCAAGAAGAACCGCCGAGTGGAGGTCACGTTCCCCCGCACTCAGAACTGACCTGCGACCAGTCGCGGGGCTCGTTCCGTGCCATGGCCGGCAAGGCCGGATCGGGCCCCGGAAGGTCACACGGCCACGGCGCGTACCCTCTCACCGCACAGCTTGCTCAGTCGGCCTTGCGCGCGTGCCGGCCCGGAACGCTTATCTCTCCCGGCCCCTCCGCGCACTGTTCGTTCGCCGCCAAGGCTTCGGCCTCACGGAAGATCTCCGCAGCCCGTTCCTGGATCTCGGGAGAGGGCGGACCGATCTCGGCCTCCTTCTCCTGGAGCAGTTCCTCCAGGAGATCACGCTGTATCTGCCGTTCGACGGCCGCGCTCACATACGCGGAGAAGCCGCGTGCCCCCACGCGTGCCTTGACGGCTGCGATGCGGCCCGCGGGCATGGACACGCTGACCTTCTGGGCCGGTCCCTCGTCCATGCCGTACTGCTCCGCAACGTCCATGCGAGGAGAGTAGTAGTGGCAAAGCGTCGTCCGGTCGGCTCTACAGCAGGTGATCGGCTCTCCCCGCCTTGATCTCCCGGATGAGGGTGCGGAGGGCTTCACGGCTGTCGGTCAGGGGGTGGTCCTCCTGGCCGGCGACGGCGATGTAGGCGTTGCCTTCGGCGTCGGTTCCTATGCGGAAGCAGTTGGCGCCTTCTCCGCAGAAGGGATCTTCCCAGGTGATGGCCGGCATGGTGGTGGCTCCTTAGAGTTCGCTGACAAGGCCGCGAATGAAGTCGCGTGAGGCCCCTGGGGCGAGTGCCGCTGCCTTTGCGGCGGCGAGCATGGCCCGGTACTTGGCGAGCTGGGCCTCCGAGTCGATGAACTCCGGCCCGTGAGTGCTGTCGAGTTCCACGGTGTCGAGTTGAGGCACGGACGACTCGGCGTACAGGACCGACTGGCCGGCTCCGGGGAAGCCGCCCGCCTTGAAGGGAATGACCCGCAGGGTTACGGCCTCGCGCTCGGACATGGTCAGCAGGTGCGCCAGTTGCTGCCGGGCCACGGCAGATCCGCCGAACTCCATGCGCAGAGCTGCTTCGTGGAGGATGACGTCAAGTTCGGGTGGCGTCGGGCGGTCGAGCACCTGCTGCCGGTCCAGGCGTTGCGAGACGCGGACCTCTGCATCCGCCGGTGACAAGGCGGGGATCACCGCTTGGAAGACGGCGCGGGCGTGTTCCTCGGTCTGCAGCAGTCCAGGCAGGTGCACGCTCACTGACATGCGTACGCGCACGGCGTGCCACTCCATCTCGGCGATGTCCAGGAAGGCATTGGGCAGTTGACCGCGATAGGACTCCCACCACCCCTTCTCCCTGTCGGCGGCCATGGCGGCCAGAGCCTCGACAAGCGCTTGATCCGGACACCCGTAGTTGCTTGCCAGCGTGCGTACGCGTTCAGGGCTGATGCCCGAGCGGCCGGACTCCATGTTGGGCACGTTCGTTCGCGGGACGCTCAGCAGCCCGGCGGCGGCCTCGGTCGTCATCCCGGCAGCGACCCGCAGTTTACGAAGCTCCAGGCCCAAGCGCCGCTGACGTGCCGTTGGTGCGCTTCTGGGCGCCATGCTCCCCTCCTGCCCCGTTGCCTGACGGGAGTCAGTCTGCCCCCGGGATCGGCGGCCGGTCCACTCGATGGGGGGCGATTTCGGCAAGTTGGTAGTACGTGTACTCCCCGATATTCTACCGTCTGTGACAGGTCGACCACGACCCTCCGCTGCCGCGCGGAAGTGCATCGCCCATGCCATGCCAGGCCCGGGTGACAGGCCACCGTGCGCGAGGCGAGATACAACCACTGCTCCGATCAAGGGAGTTGTCATGCCTGTCGCTATGACCTCGGCCTGCCTGCCCTACACCCCCATGGACCTGCCGCCCGCACCCCCCACCCCGGAATCCCTCACGTACAGCCTCACGCTCCCGGCCGCACCGCAGAGCCCTGCGATCGTCAGGGCGGTGATCCGCACGGTCCTCGACGCACACGACCTCGCCGACATGGCCGACGCGGTCGTGCAGGTGGCGAGCGAACTCGTGGCCTGTGCGTGCCGTTTCACCACCTCTCCGGAGGTGTACGTATGCCTCCGCTACCGCGAGGAAGCACTCCGCGTGGTCCTCTACGACGCGCACCCCCGCCACCAGCACCCTCGCCTCGCCGCCGCCTGCGACGCCCGCCGCCGCTCGGCGCTGCGCCTGTCGGCCTGTGTGGTCCGGGCGTGCGGCGGTGACTGGGGCTTCGGTGGCGCCCGCGAGCCCGGCGGCGGCACGCGGACGTGGGCGGTCCTGCCAAGGGAGGGTGCCCGCGCATTCCTGATGGGTGGCCACCCGAATGAGTGACGGCTCCTCGAGGCCTGCTGGAAAGGGCGGCGCATCGCCTACGTCCCTGCCGACCGCCTGTGGGTTGCCTCCCGCGCCCGGTCGGACAGTACGTCACGTCTGTTGTGACGTTACGGCTGTCCCAAAGTGCCCTGAATGGGCGCTGCGTTGCACTCGTCGGGATCAAGGGCACCCAAGGGCCTGGCGGAGGGGGAGCAGAATGGAAGGGGGGTGGTGGGTGTCGGCCCATGTGAAGCGCAGGAGAGTGAGGTTGGGGAGGAGGGTGACCAGGCGGTTTTGGCGGAAGCGGTCCTGGTAGAGGGCCTGGGGGGTGCTGTGGGGGGCTTTGCCATCTGTCTCGATGCCCACCAGGTGGGTGGGCCAGCCCAGGTCGATGCGGTAGGAGCGGTTGTGCTCCAAGTCAGGGATGCGCCACTGGAGGACGGGCGGGGGGAGGCCGTCGTCCAGGCAGATGAGGCGTACGCGGGTTTCCAGGGGAGATTCGGCTCGGGCGTCGGCCAGACGTAGCCAGGCCCGGGCCCTGGGCGCGTGGGGGCGGCCCGAGAGGTGGGCCGGGATGGTGAGGAGGTCAGGCTCGGACAGCAGGCCCTTATGGAGGGCCGAGTCCAGCACGCTCACTGCCTCGACGCGGGGGAGTTGGAGCAGGAGGTCCGCGCAGGTGCGGGCCGGGTTGGTGAGAGGGATGCCCCGCAGTGTCATGCGGGCACTGGGAGGAGTGGCGCTCCGGTGGACGCGGATGCCTGGGCGGCTGCGGATCTCGTGGCCCGGTGGAGCGGCCAGGTGCAGGGTGCCGTCGTCCTTGGGGAGGCCCTCGATGCCCAACAGGCGGGCGGCTGTGGTGCCTGCGGCCACTACCTGTGGGCCGCAGGTGAGGAGAGTGCCGCGTACTCGGGAACGCAATGACGGTCCCCGGTCGTCCCACCCCACCCAGTAGCTGCCCCGGGTCAGCGGAACCCACTGACCCGACCTGATCATTCGCCGCACGGTGTTCCGATCGGCGCCGGCTGACTTGAGTTGTGAGGTCGTCAGCACCCAGTCCTGCTGCGAGGCAGTGGCGCGGACCCGTCGGAGGAGTTCACTGCTGATTGTCATGCCGCACTATCGCCTGAGGCTCGGACGGTTTGCCTGGGGCTGTGGACAACTCACTTGTCCCTTGTTCTCGCTGCGACTCCTGTGCCTCCGCCTTTGGTGAATTGGGTGCTTTTTTGGGTCCCTGGGCCCACGTCGGGCGGACTGTCCCTTCCTAGCCTCGGGGCGTTGTCATCGAACAACGCGGGGGAGGGGGCCATGGCCTCGCTTGGGGGAGTGCCGGAGGCCGAGGGGGCGTCAGGGGCGTCGCCAACCGGGCGCGGGAGGCGCCGGGAGGTGCCACGGTCGCTGTCGGCGGCGTTGGTGCTCGTGCACACACTGTTCGTCGCCACCGTGCTCGGTGGGATCGGTCTGCTGCTGACGGCCGGGTCGTACGGCGCCCTCGACGGCGGTGTCGTCGCCCTCGTCGCCTACGCCGCCGCCCCCGGAGTGCTCGGCTGGTGGCTCGCCCGGCGTAGCTGGGAGGGCGGGGGCCGGATCCGGTGGGCGCTGATCGGCGTGCAGGTGTGGCTGATCCTCGGGGGACTCGCCAACCTCACCGCGGGTTCGGCCCGCGGCGGCATCCAGCTCTTCCTGCCGCTCCTCATCCTCTACTTCCTGCTCCAGTCCGAGACCCGGCAGTGGTACGAACTCCCCGTTCCGGCGCGGGCCGAGCGCCGTCCCCTCTCGCTCGCCCGGATGATCCGGTGGCGGGGGAGGGACGAGGGGCAGACCGCGGTCGAGTACGCCGGCCTGGTCGCGATCGTCGTCGCCATCGTGCTCGCGCTGGTGGTCAGCGGTCTCGGCACGCAGATCCTCACGAGCATCGAGGCCCAGGTCTGCAAGGTCGCGGGGATGGGCTGCGCGGCGCCGGCGGGCAGCGCCACCGACACCCATGCCTCCGGCGACACCCACGCCTCCCGCGACACCAGCGGCGCCACGACCGGCGGCGGTACCGACAGCAGCGGCGGCACCAGCGGTGGCGGTGACAGCACTGGTGGTGGCACATCCGGTGGCGGCGCGGACAGCACGGGTGGTGGCTCCGCGACCGGCGGCAGTACGACCGGTGGTACCGCGGCCGGCGGCACCACCACCGACAGCGGCGACCAGACCACCGACGACACCCCCACCACCGAATCCGACGACACCGACACCGACAACACCCCCGCCCCCGACGAGAAGAAGGACGACGGCTGTTTCTCCGGGTTCGGTGCCTTCTTCGGGTGTGCCGGTGATCAGCTCAAGCAGGTCGGTGAGGGCGTCTTCGTCGACGGGATCTGGGGGGACGTCACCGGGATCTGGGACATGGTCACGAACCCGGGAGACACCCTCAGCGGGATCGCCGACTACGGCAAGCAGCTCGGGCACGACTGGACGGAGGACTCCAAGGACGCCGGGAAGAAGTGGTCGGACGGCGACTACTTCGGGGCCCTCTGGGACTGGGGCGGGGCCTCCCTCAACACCGGTGGGACGGTCCTGTGGGACATGTTCATCGGCGACGACGTGGCCGAGGACTGGAAGAACGGCCAGAAGACCCGCGCCGTCTCCCATGTCGTCTGGAACATCGGCTCCCTCTTCATCCCCGGCTACGACGCCGGCAAGGTCGTCGAGAAGGTGGGCGACCTCGGCAAGCTCGGCAAGCTGGGCAAGCTCACGGAGAAGGCCACCGAGGCGGCCGAGGACGCCAGGAAGGCGGCCAAGGCGGGCGACGTCGAGGGCGCCGAGCGGGCCGCTAAGAAGGCGGACGAGGCGGCCGACGAGGCCGAGAAGAAGGCGCGTGAGTCCGGCTGCTCCATCGCCGCGCCCACCCGCCGGATCCCGTACGGGGGCGGTGGCGGACCCGGGGGCGGCGCCGGCACCGGAACCACCGTCCTCGCCGCGGGCGGCCCCCGCTACGTGGTCCTCGCGCAGGAGGGCTGTGACGAGGAGGCGAAGAAGGAGGCCGACGAGGCCCGTAAGCAGGCGGACGAGGCGGAACACGCGGCGAGCGCAGCCGAGTTGACGCACAGCAAGGACGCCGCGAAGAAGGCCCTCGACGACGAGGGCGTGCCGTACTCGAAGAAGAACGCCGACGACTTCGCCGGCCGCGCCAAGGACAACCCCGATCCGGACAAGAAGGAGATCGGCAGCAAGGACGCGACCCAGGCGCTGGACGAGATCGAGAAGCTGGCGAAGACGCCGAACGTCTCCAAGGAGGCGAGGTCGACGCTCACCAGCAAGATCCTCAACGCGAAGAACACGGACGAACTCGCCCAGGCCCGGGCCGAACTCAACGCCGTCCAGCACGCGGCCGACGCCGAGGCCGCGGCCGGTACCACGGTCCACACCGCGGTCGGCAAGGACTTCGGCAAGACCAAGATCGACCTCGGCAACGGCGAGAGCGTCGACATCTCCGACATCCAGGACGCCGACACGCTCTACAAGGGGAAGGACGGCAAGGTCCACGTCGTGGAGGTCAAGAACACCGGCAACGCCACCATCAAGGCCGACTTCGAGCGGCAGGTCGAGGACATGGCCAGGTGGCAGGGCAAGGACGGCGCGGGCCGCGCGGTCCGGGTCGACATCGCGACCAACGACAAGTGGAGCAACATCTTCAGCGGTTACAAGACCGGCAAGCGCGACGGTGTGAAATACAGGCCGCCGGGCACTCCGGCGAGCACACTGGCCAAGAACAACGTGCCGGTCCGGATCGCCGGACAGGACATCTCCCCGGGCCGGCTCGCCAGGATGCAGGCCGAGATCGACGCGCGCAGGGCGGCGGGCACGATGGACTGGCAGAGGATGACGACCCCGAAGGAAGCGATGGAGTACCTGGGTGTCTCGTGACGATCACCTGCTGCCCGCCGCGATGCGGGAGCTGCCGCCGCCCTGGAACGACCTGACCCACCGCCGGGCCCTCGCGCTGGCGGAACTCCCGGCCTCCGGCGCGGAGCAGGCGCTGGACGTCCTGCGGGCGGCCCTGCCCTCGCACCGGCACAGCGTGCACGACTGGGACGAGGCGCTGCGGGACGCCTACGACGACCGGGACGACCACACCCTGGACGAGGCGGACGCCTGGCTGACCCGGCTGATGCCGGCCACCGCCGACGTCACCCGGGAAGGCGTGGCCCGGGTCCTGGCGGAGTGGTCCCGGCTGGGCATCCCCACGGTGTCAGCTCCGCCGACGCCGGAACAGATCCGCACCACGGCCGCGGAATGGGCGACCACGGTACGGCAGGACCTGGCCTCCGACGCCTTCGCCTTCCTCCTCGAACGCGGCGCCCCCGCCGGGCACGAGGACGACACGGTCCGGCTCGCCCAGGCCTACGTCCGCGTCGGCCTGGCGGTGGAACCGGCCGTCCGCCTGCTCCTGGCCCTCGGCCGGCCGCGCGGGGAGGCGGCACTGCTGGAACTCGTGACCGACGACGAGGTCCGGGACTTCCGTCCCTACGTCCGCTCCCGGCTCCTGGCGCTGCGCCGCCCCGGCTACGAAGCCCGGGGAAGGCAGCCGGCGTGCGGAGAGGAACCCTTGCTGCCCTCTGCCGTGCGGGAGCTGCCGTACAGCTGGGGCGCGGGCTTCCAGTGGCCGGCCGGCCTTCCGGGGGACGCGGAGAACACGGCCCGTGCGCGGGCGGTCCTCCTGGCCTGCGCGCCGACCGGGCCGGTGCCCGAACCCGTCCCCGGCCCGGCCTGGACCGGCGACGCGGACGAGGAGCGGCCCGCCTGGCTGGACGTCCGGCAGGTCATGGCGGACCTGATGCCCTACGCGCGTCTGGTCACCAGGGAACGGATGACCGAGGCGATGCGCGAGTGCGCGCTGCTGGGCATCCCCGGCGTACCGCGGGATCCGGGTGGCGAGGAGGCGGCGCGGTTCCTGACGCGGTGGGTGACCTGGATCGGCGGCTGGATCGTCGGCGCGGCCTTCACCTGGCTGGGCACGTACGTCGACGACGACGCCCTCCTCACCCCGTGGGCGTTCGAGCTCGCCGAGCGGTACGCCCGGTGCGGTGTCGCCGTGGACCCGGCCATGGCGTTGCTGCACCGGCACGGCGCCGTGGCATACGGCCGCGAGGCACTCGACCGCATGGCGGCCGACGAGACGCTGCCGGGGAGGCTGCGGCGCCAGGCCGCACGGTGACCACTCGCGCCACGCCCTGGATGCCGCCCCTACTCGCCCTCCATCGGCCTCTGTTCGTCCTCCACCGTCACCAGCACCCCCGCCCGCAGCCCCCACCCCGCCATCGCCCCGGCCTCCGCCTCCAGCACATGGCGGGAGCGCGGGCGGAGCAGACCGAGCCGGTTCGGACTCATGGTGACGACGGTGAGGACGCGCAGGTCGCGGTCGAGGTAGGCGACGTCGATCGGGATGCGCATGCGGAAGGTGTGCACGTTGTTGGCGGGGGAGAGCAGGATCGCGCCGTCAACCGCGTCACGGCCCAGCAGGCCCTTGGTGCGGGCCCGGTAGGAGGTCGCCAGCTCCAGCGGGACCGTCACCGGCGCCGCACCGTGCACGATCAGCCTGCCCCGCCCGTCGCGCCGGCGTCGTCCCATGCCGAGCCGCCCTCCCCTGAGTCCTCTACGTCCCGTGCGTCCTGTGCGCTGCCGACCGACCGTATCGGCGGGGCGGTGGGCCCCGCATGGGTCCACGGGCCCATGCCCCGCGCGCCCGCCGCGGTTAGGGTCCCGGGGTGCGCGTACTTGTGACCGTCGTGGCCGCGCTGTGGGGCGCGGGGACCGGGCTGCTGCTGCCCCGGGCCGCCCACCGGCTGTCGGTCGGCGCCGGGGAGCCGTGGAGCGCCCGGTGTCCTGACGGGCATCCGATCACCGGCGCGTTCGGCGGCTGGGTGGGCCGGGCCCGCTGCACGGGCGCGGAGGCCGGATGCGGAGCGTACGGGCCGAGCGCCCGGGTGACCGCCGTCGTGACCGCGCTCGTCTGCGCCGCGCTCGCCGCGGCCACCGGGCCCCGCCCCGAGGCGGCGGTATGGCTGCTCGCCGCGCCGGTCGGCGTGCTGCTGGCGCTCGTCGACCTCCGTGTGCACCGGCTCCCGGACGTGCTGACGCTGCCGCTGGCCGCCGCGACCGCCGCCCTGCTCGGAGCCGCCGCCGTACTGCCCGCCGCCGCGGGCTCCTGGCCCACCGCCCTGCTCGGCGGACTCGCCCTGGGCGCCGCGTACTTCGTGCTGTTCCTGGTCAACCCGGCCGGCATGGGCTTCGGCGACGTCAAGCTCGCCCTGGCGCTCGGCGCGGCCCTCGGCTGGTACGGCTGGCCGGTCCTCGTCGTCGGCGCCTTCGCCGGTCTGCTCTACGGCGCCGGCTACGGCCTGGGTCTGGTGGTACTGCGCCGGGCCGGCCGCAAGTCGGCCATCGCACTGGGGCCGTTCATGCTCGGCGGGGCCCTGACGGGGGTACTGCTGGGCGCGTTCGCGGCGACGTGAGGGCAGGGAGGGACGGTCCTTCAGCCGGCCGGACGGGCCCGGCCCGTAATGGGGAGGCGGCGGATGACCGTCTTCCGGCAGGATCACCCGCATGACGGACCATCCGCACCGTTCCGGCCGCTCCTTCGAGGAACTCGTCGCCGAGGGTGCCGCCGTTCCCACCGAGGGCTGGGACTTCTCGTGGTTCGCGGGCCGGGCCACGGAACAGCGGCCCTCCTGGGGGTACGCCGTCTCGATGGCCGCCCGGCTGGCCGGGGCCCGCGCCGTGCTCGACGTGCAGACCGGCGGCGGGGAGGTCCTCGACTTCGCGCTCGGACGGGCCGCGGCCGCGCCCGCTTTGCTCGCCGCCACCGAGGGCTGGCCGCCGAACGTGGCCGGGGCGACCGCACTGCTCCGCCCGCGTGGCGTCGTGGTCGTCGACTCGCCGGAGGACGCGCCGCTGCCGTTCGCCGACGCGGCCTTCGACCTCGTCGTCAGCCGGCACCCCGTACGCCCCCACTGGGGCGAGATCGCCCGCGTCCTCGAACCCGGCGGGACCTACTTCGCGCAGCACGTCGGACCCGGCAGCGTCTTCGAACTCGTCGAGTACTTCCTCGGGCCCCAACCTGAGGAGTCGCGCGAGGGCCGCCACCCCGACCACGAGCGCGCCGCCGCGCGGGCGGCCGGTCTTGAAGTCGTCGACCTGTGCGCCGAACGGCTCCGCGTGGAGTTCCACGACATCGGCGCCGTCGTGCACTTCCTGCGCAAGGTGGTCTGGATGGTTCCCGGGTTCACGGTCGAGGCGTACGAGCCCCGGTTGCGGGCGCTGCACGAACGGATCGAGTCGCGCGGACCGTTCGTGGCACACAGCACGCGTCACCTCTTCGAGGCCCGCAGGTCGGGGTGAACGCGCGACCGGGGCGCCTGTTTTCACATCGTTACCGCCTGCCCCTCGCGTCACCCTTTCAGCGCACGTAAAGTTCAGACCAAGGGAATTCGCGTGAGCAAAGTCACGCGGTCGGTGCCGCGTGGTGGAGGGGACTGCGCGGCGCGCGGCCCCTGGGGGCGGTATCCGCCCGGCCCGGGGGGTCGGTGCGGGGCGGTGCCGCCGGCGTCAAGCGGGCGTTCGCGGGCGGGTCGCCCCTGGGAGGGATTCGGGGCAACACGCCGTGCGGCCCCCAAAGGGCGGAGCTTCTTCGCTTCTCATCGGAGCCTGACCTTTTTGTCGTCGATTCCGTCGGGATCCGGTCATGACCAGGGGCGGAATGACGGATTCCAGGGTTCCCGCACGCTCTCCATGCGTCGCTGCATGACTTCGGAGAGTAGTTTTGTCGCGTCTGGGCACACGGCAGCCCTTACGAAGGGTTATGGTGGAAACCCCCCCTCGGGCCGGTCCGTCTCCCCCCCACGGACCGGCCCGTTTTCTTTGCCCCCAGCGTCCACCGCGTCCGCCGCGAGGGTCGCGTCCGATGCGCACGTCCCGCGCACACGCCCGCTGTGGCGCGTCCGACGCACCAGGGCGCGCACAGCGCCCTGTTGAGGGACGCTGGGATCGCCGGGGGTAGGCTTCGCCCCCGGGGACCGCCATACGGACCAGGCCGCCGCACGGACAGGGAACGCCCCCGGCCGCGCCTGTCCGTCCATACGGAGGGGCTGACGAACACGTGAACCTGCGCGACAAGCTGCGTGGCCTGCTGGTCAGGCTGTACGCACGCCGGGTGGAGGGCCACCTGGACCCCGCTCAGGTGCCCAAGCACATCGGCGTCATCATGGACGGCAACCGGCGCTGGGCGAAGGCCGCCGGCTCGACCACCGCCCAGGGCCACCGGGCCGGCGCGGACAAGATCGAGGAGTTCCTCGGCTGGTGCAGTGAGACGGACGTCGGGGTCGTCACGCTCTGGCTGCTCTCCACGGACAACTTCGACCGGCCCCAGGAAGAACTCGTCCCGCTCCTCGGCATCATTGAGGACGTGGTGCGCTCCCTGGCCGCGGACGGCCGCTGGCGCGTCCATCACGTGGGCACCATGGACCTGTTGCCGCCGGTCATGCAGGCCACTCTCAAGGAGGCCGCGGAGGCCACCGCGCACGTCGACGGAATAGTCGTCAACGTCGCCATCGGCTACGGCGGCCGGCAGGAGATCGCCGACGCCGTGCGCTCCATGATCCTCGACGCCCAGGACCAGGGCACCTCCATGGAGGACCTCGCCGAATCCGTCGACATCGACATGATCGGCCGCCACCTGTACACCAAGGCCCAGCCCGACCCGGACCTGGTGATCCGCACCAGCGGGGAGCAGCGGCTGTCCGGATTCATGATCTGGCAGACGGCCCACTCCGAGTACTACTTCTGCGACGTCTTCTGGCCGGCCTTCCGCAAGGTCGACTTCCTGCGCGCGCTGCGCGACTACGCGGCCCGGGGCCGCCGCTACGGCGGCTGAGGACACACCTCTTCGGTCGCCCGGGTGCCCCCTCTTCACGAGGAGTTCATTCGTGCGTCGTTCCGCTTATTTGCATGGCGGCGCATCTTCGAGGGCATAAGGCAAACAGGTCGACACCCGAACCACGGGTGTCGGATCTCAGCGGGCGGCTCGGGGCCGTCCGCCCGGGAGGCCCTTTGTACGAGCCCGACCGTATGGTCACAGCACGGACGAAGACCTGGAGGGCCGGTTCACGGCCCGTCGTGTGCGGGGGCCGCCGGCCGGCCGGCTTGTTCCCGCCCGCCCAGCAGGGCCTCCACCTCGTCGCTCCCCGACCTCATCCGAGGGGGTACGTCCTTCCGTGGTGACCAGCACAAAGCGCCACAAGCCAGACCGGCGCACCTACGTCCTCGACACCAGCGTCCTGCTGGCGGACCCGAACGCCCTGACCCGTTTCGACGAGCACGAGGTCGTGCTCCCCATCGTCGTGGTCACGGAACTGGAGGCCAAGCGGCACCATCCCGAACTCGGCTACTTCGCCCGGCAGGCCCTGCGCCTGCTGGACGACTACCGGGTCCGGCACGGCCGCCTCGACGCCCCCATCCCGATCGGGGACCTCGGCGGAACGATCCGGGTCGAGCTCAACCACTCGGACCCCAGCGTGCTGCCCACCGGCTACCGCCTGGGGGACAACGACTCCCGCATCCTCGCGGTCGCCCGCAACCTCCAGGCGGAGGGCTACGACGTCACCGTCGTCTCGAAGGACCTGCCGCTGCGCATCAAGGCGTCCTCCGTGGGCCTGCTGGCCGAGGAGTACCGCGCGGAACTCGCCATCACCGACTCCTCCGGCTGGACCGGAATGTCCGAACTCACCCTGCCGGGTGAACAGGTGGACGTTCTCTTCGAGGAGGGGCACCTCCACGTACCGGAGGCGGCCGAACTGCCCGTGCACACCGGGCTGACGATCCAGTCCGAGAGGGGCAGGGCCCTGGGCCGTGTCACGCCCGAGGGCGGGGTGCGCCTGGTGCGCGGCGACCGGGAGGCGTTCGGCATCAAGGGGCGCAGCGCGGAGCAGCGAATCGCCCTGGACCTGCTGCTCGACCCGGACGTCGGGATCGTGTCGATGGGCGGCCGGGCCGGTACCGGCAAGTCGGCGCTGGCGCTGTGCGCGGGTCTGGAGGCGGTCCTGGAGCGCCGTCAGCACCAGAAGGTGATGGTCTTCCGTCCGCTGTACGCCGTCGGCGGCCAGGAGCTCGGCTATCTGCCGGGCACCGAGGCGGAGAAGATGAACCCCTGGGCACAGGCGGTCTTCGACACGCTGTCGGCGGTCACGTCCCGGGACGTCATCGAGGAGGTCACCGCGCGCGGGATGCTGGAGGTGCTGCCGCTCACCCACATCCGCGGCCGCTCGCTGCACGACGCGTTCGTGATCGTGGACGAGGCGCAGTCGCTGGAGCGGAACGTCCTGCTGACCGTTCTGTCCCGGATCGGGGCCAATTCGCGGGTGGTTCTGACCCATGACGTGGCGCAGCGGGACAATCTGCGGGTCGGCCGCTACGACGGTGTCGTCGCCGTCGTGGAGAAGCTGAAGGGTCATCCGCTCTTCGCGCACGTGACGCTGACCCGGTCCGAGAGGTCCCAGATCGCGGCCCTTGTGACCGAAATGCTGGAGGACGGGCACATCTGATCCAATTCGCCCACTCCGGAGGGGTGGTACGGGAGTTGGCGCCGTCCGGCAAAGGCCTGAGCCTAGCCGGGCGGCGTCCGCGTTCGCGGGCGTTCGGGGAAATCCCCTGAGCCGAACGAGGTGTGAGCTTTCACACGCAACTCGGAATTGCCCTGCGGCGTTGGATTACGGCAGAGTCTCACTCCTGTCAGGCCCCGC
The DNA here is from genome assembly GCF_035917575.1 of Streptomyces sp. NBC_01788. Classification (GTDB taxonomy): domain Bacteria; phylum Actinomycetota; class Actinomycetes; order Streptomycetales; family Streptomycetaceae; genus Streptomyces. The sequence continues at coordinate 4,997,186 of NZ_CP109090.1, forward strand.
ATACGACACATCTGTACCCCCCTGGGGGAACCACCCAGGCGTTAAGCTCTGGGGGAGGTATGGGACACCTGAAACAACGCGCTTTCAACTCCATAGCGTCGTCGTATGCCGCCCGAGCACCACGCGGCGCTCCCCTCGCGGGAGTTGCCCACCGGGCCCGTGCCTCCCGTGACCCCGCAGTTGGGAGGCCAGTGCCAGGGGCACGATTGCGTCCGCCAGGGTCACCGAAGCGGGCGATGCTGGAAGGAAACCGTGTGAGCCGGATCTCGGTCCGGGGATTCGCAGTGGCCTCAGCCACCGCGGTCACCGCTGTCGGAAGCGTCGTCGGCGTTGCCACGGGCAGCACCGCGCAGAACAACGACGCCGAGGCGATGGCAGCCGACGCGACGCTTCTCGCGGACATACCCGTAGGCCAGCAGGCCCAGGTACAGACCGCGTCCCTGGTGCAGCAGGCCGACGCCCAGGCCATCGCCGCGGACGCGAGCGCCAAGAAGGAGGCCGAGCAGGCCGCCCGCAAGGCCGCCGCCCAGACGGCGATCGCCAAGAAGGCGGAGGCGGAGAAGGCCGAGAAGGAAGCCAAGGAGCGTGAGGAGCTCAAGGCGGCGGCCAGCCGTGCCGCGAGCCGCGACGCCTCCAGCTTCGCGGTGCAGAGCTCGTACACGGTCGCGCAGATCCAGGCGATGGCGAGCTCCATGGTGCCCGCCGGCCAGTTCCAGTGCTTCAGCAACATCGTGAACCACGAGTCGAGCTGGAACTACCGGGCGGTCAACCCCTCCTCCGGCGCGTACGGCCTGTTCCAGGCGCTGCCCGGCTCCAAGATGTCCTCCGTGGGCGCCGACTGGCAGACCAACCCGGCCACCCAGATCAAGTGGGGCCTCAGCTACATGGACGGCCGCTACGGCAGCCCCTGCGACGCGTGGAACTTCTGGCAGGCCAACCACTGGTACTGAGCCGGATCACCGCCGCACTCAACCTCCGCGCAGCCCCTCCCCGTCTTAGGGGGAGGGGCTGTTGCCCTGTACGGTCGGACCGGACGACTCCAGGGGGGAGTGGTGGGGAGAGACGGGGGAAGAGGACGGATCATGTCGCGAGTGCCAGGGTGGCTCGGCAGGCTGGGCGCCGGACTCACCGAAATGGGTGAGCGGTTGGACGAACGCCGCGCCGAGGTGGAGAAGGTCCACGCCGGCCCCCCCGACCCCATGGACGCCACCGATCACGCCCGGCCGGAGCCGGACGTGGGCGTGGACGTGGGCATGGACGTGGACGTCCAGCCCGTGCCGGACACGACGACCGCCGGCGCCGCCCGGCCCGATCCCGCCCAGGCGGTGCCGTGGGGCGTGCGGGTGGCCGCGGAGGCCGGCTGGCGGGTGCTGGTGCTCGCGGGCACCGTGTGGGTGCTGATGCGCGCCATCAGCGCCATCCAGTTGGTGGTGCTGGCGTTCGTGACCGCACTGCTCATCACGGCGCTGCTCCAGCCGGCGGTGGCCTGGCTGAGGCGGCACGGACTGCCGCGCGGGCCGGCCACCGCGCTCACCGCGATCCTCGGCTTCGTCATCATGGGGCTGATCGGGTGGTTCGTGACCTGGCAGGTCATGGAGAACATCGACACGCTCTCCAACCAGATCCAGGACGGCATCGACCAGCTCCGCAAGTGGCTGCTGGACAGCCCCTTCCATGTCACCGACAAGCAGATCAACCAGATAGCGAAGAACCTGCGGGACGCGGTCGGTGCCAACACCGACCAGATCACCTCGGCCGGCCTCCAGGGCGTGACGGTGATCGTGGAGGCGCTGACCGGGATCCTGCTGACGGTCTTCTCCACACTGTTCCTGCTGTACGACGGCAGGCGCATCTGGGAGTGGACGCTGAAGCTGGTGCCGGCGGCGGCGCGTCCGGGCGTGGCCGGTGCCGGCCCGCAGGCCTGGCGCACACTGACCGCGTACGTGCGCGGCACGGTGATCGTGGCGCTGATCGACGCGATCTTCATCGGCCTCGGGATCTACTTCCTCAATGTGCCGATGGCGGTGCCGCTGGCCGTCTTCATCTTCCTGTTCGCCTTCATCCCGCTGGTGGGCGCCGTGATGTCGGGCGCGCTGGCGGTGGTCGTGGCCCTGGTCACCCAGGGGGTCTTCACCGCGGTGATGGTCCTGGTGGTGGTGCTGCTGGTGCAGCAGCTCGAGGGCCATGTGCTGCAGCCGTTCATCCTCGGTCGCGCCGTGCGGGTCCACCCGCTGGCGGTGGTCCTCTCGGTCGCCGCGGGCGGGCTGATCGCGGGGATCGGCGGCGCGGTGGTGGCGGTGCCGCTGGTCGCGGTGACGAACACGGTGGTCGGGTATCTGCGGGCCTACGCGCGGGAACAGGAGCGGCGTCAGGCACGGGTGCCCGCGGCGGCTCCCGCGCAGCCGGCCACCGTGGCGTCCGGCTCGCGGAGTCACGATCCGGGCGGTTCCGAACCGAGCTGAAACCGGCGAACCCCGTCCACCCCCAGGGGTGGACGGGGTTCGGCCGTGCGGTGCGCGTTACTGCGCGAGGGCCGCTTCCGCGTCGAGGGTCGTCGCGACGGCCTGGACCACCGCGGCGATCTTGAACGCCTCCTGGACGACCTCGCGCTCCACGCCGGCCTTGCGCAGGACCTGCTCGTGGGAGTCGAGGCACATGCCGCAGCCGTTGATGGCGGAGACGGCGAAGGACCACAGCTCGAAGTCGACCTTGTCGACGCCGGGGTTGCCGATGACGTTCATCCGCAGACCGGCCCGCAGGGTGCCGTACTCCTGGTCGGACAGGAGGTGGCGGGTGCGGTAGAAGACGTTGTTCATCGCCATGACGGCCGCCGCGGCCTTCGCCGCGGTGTACGCCTCCGGCGACAGGTTCGCCTTCGCCTCCGGCTCCAGCTCACGCAGGACGATCGGCGAGCGCGAGGCGATCGCCGTCGCCAGCACCGTGCCCCACAGCTGCTGCGCGGGCAGGTCGCTGTTGCCGATGACCGAGCCCAGGTTGAGCTTCAGGTCCTTGGCGTAGTCCGGGACGGCGGACTTCAGGGAGTCCAGGGACATGGGGTCACTCACCCGCCAGCAGAGCGACCGGGTCGAGGGTCTCGTCGCCCTTGGTCCAGTTGCAGGGGCACAGCTCGTCCGTCTGGAGGGCGTCCAGGACCCGCAGGACCTCCTTGGGGTTACGGCCGACCGAGCCCGCCGTCACCATGGAGAACTGGATCTCGTTGTTCTGGTCGACGATGAAGACCGCGCGCTTGGCGAAGCCGTCCTCACCCTCGATGCCGAGGTCGCGCATCAGCTCGTGCTTGGAGTCCGCCATCATCGGGAACGGCAGGTCACGCAGGTCGTCGTGGTCCTTGCGCCAGGCGTGGTGCACGAACTCGGAGTCGCCGGAGAAGCCGAGGACCTGGGCGTCACGGTCGGCGAACTCGTCGTTCAGCTTCCCGAAGGCGGCGATCTCGGTGGGACACACGAAGGTGAAGTCCTTGGGCCAGGCGAAGACGACCTTCCACTTGCCCTCATAGGTCTTGTGGTCGATCGTCTCGAACTCCTTGCCCTTCTCCAGCGAGACGCAGGCAGCCAGTTCGAACTCGGGGAACTTGTCACCGACAGTGAGCACGTGCTCTCCTTGCAGCGAGGAAACACCGGTCGTGCTGGCGTTTCCCATGGGTTGGACGATGCTGATGTTGGCACACGGTGCATTGATTACAGAAATAGCTACACTCGGTCGGGTTGATCGGAGGTAGTTATCAGTGACCGTGGGTAATCTCGGAAAGCGCAGGCAGCCTACCCTCTCCCAGTTGCGCGCCTTCGCCGCCGTCGCGGAGCATCTGCACTTCCGGGACGCCGCCGCGGCGATCGGCATGAGCCAGCCGGCCCTCTCCGGGGCCGTCTCCTCGCTGGAGGAGGCACTCGGTGTCACGCTGCTGGAGCGTACGACGCGCAAGGTGCTGCTCTCACCCGCCGGTGAGCGACTCGCCGTCCGGACGAGGGTCGTGCTCGACGGCATCGGCGCCCTGCTGGAGGAGGCCGAGGCCGTCCGGGCGCCCTTCACCGGCGTGCTGCGGCTCGGTGTGATCCCCACCGTCGCGCCCTATCTGCTGCCCACCGTGCTGCGGCTCGTCCACGACCGCTACCCCGACCTCGACCTCCAGGTCCACGAGGAGCAGACCGCCAGCCTGCTGGACGGGCTCGCCGCCGGACGGCTCGACCTGCTGCTCCTCGCCGTACCTCTCGCCGTGCCCGGCGTCGTCGAACTCCCGCTGTTCGACGAGGACTTCGTCCTGGTGACCCCGCTCGGCCACCGGCTCGGCGGCCGAGCGGGCATACCGCGCGAAGCCCTGAAGGAGCTCAATCTGCTGCTGCTCGACGAGGGGCACTGCCTGCGCGACCAGGCGCTCGACATCTGCCGCGAGGCCGGGCGCGAGAACGCGCCGGTGTCGACGACCGCCGCGGGCCTGTCCACCCTCGTCCAGCTCGTCGCCGGCGGCCTCGGCTGCACCCTGCTGCCCCGCACCGCCCTCACGGTCGAGACCTCCCGCAGCAGCCGGCTCCTCACCGGCCGCTTCGCCGACCCCGCCCCCTCCCGCCGCATCGCCCTGGCCATGCGCGGCGGCGCGGCCCGCGGCGCCGAGTACCGGGAACTGGCCGCCGCCCTGCGCGCGGACCTGCGGCTCCTGCCGGTGCGGGTGCTGGACGGCGACCGGGACTGAGCCCCGGGTGCGGGGGCCCGGTCCCGGATCACTCCCGCTTGATCACTCCGTGCGCAGGCCCTCGGGGCGCATCAGGCGCAGCAGCGGCGGAAGGCTGAGCAGGGTGACCGTGAGGACGACACCCGCGCCCATGCCGGTCATCGCCAGCACGCTCGGCCAGTGCACGGCCACCGTCGTGCCCGTCATCTTCAGCAGCACCGCTCCCAGCGTCATCCCCACCGCCGCGGCCAGCAGCAGTCCGAGCATGACCGGGATCGCCGTCTGCCACAGCACCGACAGGCTCAGCGTGCGCCGCCGGGTGCCGAAGGCGACCAGCGCCGACAGCAGCTTCTTGCGCTCCCGCAGTTGCTCCAGCTGCGACACCAGCAGGCTCGCCCCGATCAGCAGCAGCACACAGGTCGCGCCGACGAACAGGCCGGTGCGGATGGAGGCGAACTTCTTCGACTCCTCGGCGGCGACCCACACGTGCGCGCCCGTCATCGGGTCGATCGCCGCCGCCGTGTTGCGCACGTACTCGTGCACGTTCGGGACCGACCGGTCGAGCGACAGGTAGATCTGTCCCCAGGACGTCGTGTCCGTCCCCGGGGGCGCCGCGGCCGGTGTCACCAGCAGGCCGCTGCGCCTTTCCCCCATGGGGTCCTCGACCGAGCGGGCGGGCTTCACGGTGGCCGGGACGGTCCACGGAACATCGTTCTCCTCCATGCCCGAGGACATGGCGAAGTGCAGCTCGCGGCCGGGCTTGGCCAGCTTCACGGTGTCGGCGTCGAACTGGCTGCCGCTGAGGGCGAAGACGTCCCCGTCGCGGCAGGAGGACATGCGCGCCAGCTCGCGCAGGGAGGCGCAGTCGCCGATCGTCACCGTGGCCGAGACAGGATCCTCCTTGCTCTTCCAGGACTTGTCAGCGACCGAACTCTGTGACAGCACCGTGGCCTTCCGCACGCCCTTCGTGGCCGAGAACTTCTCGCCGGTACCGGTGAGCGAGATGCCCCGCGGCGCGCTCACCTCCATCTGGGCCCGGTGGAGGTTCTTTCCGGATTCCTTGGTGTAGTCGCCCTGGATCCCGGCGAAGAGCATCTGGAGCGCGATCGCCCCGGCCACCGCGACCGCGATGCCGCTGACCAGCCGTGCCGCCGTACCGCTGCTCAACTGGAGCCGCCGTACGGCCAGTTGCCAGGCCACTCCACCGCCGCCGAGCCGGCCGACGACCGTCTCCACGACCCACGGCAGCAGCGCGGTCACCCCGATCAGCAGCAGGGTCACGCCGCCGATCACCAGGTACTGGTTGAAGTCCCCGTTGCCGCGGCCCTGGCCGAACATCGGGTAGAGCATCCCCAGCCCCACGACCGGGAGCAGCAGCCGCCACCACAGCCTGCGCCGCGGGGGCTTCGCCGTGCGCACCACGCCCAGCGGCTCGATGACCACTCCGCGCAGCGCCAGCAGGGTGACCAGCACCGCCGCGGCCGGCACCGCGACCGCGACCAGCGCGGCCAGCCAGGGGGAGGGGTTGAGGTAGCTGGGGAAGACGCTGATGCCGACGACCTCGACGGACCCGGCGACCTGACGTCCGATCAGGAAGAAGACCGTGCCGAAGACCAGCCCGAGCAACGCGCCCGCCATCGCCTCGCCGGCCGCGATGCGTCGGGTCATCCGGCCGTCGGAGCCGACCAGCCGGAGCGCGGCGAGCCTGCGGTCGCGCTGCTCGCCTCCGAACCGCACCGCCGCGGCGATGAACACGGCGACCGGCATCAGCAGCGCCACGAAGACGACCATCACGAGCAGCAGCAGCACCGGATCCGAGCGCTCCGTCCGCTGCGGACTGCCGAACTCGGCGATCCGGGCCACCTGCCAGCCGTTGATGCGCGGCGCCAGGTTCTCCACGCCCGCGTAGTAGGCCAGTTCGCGGGAGCCGATGAGCCCGCTCTCGGCGATCGTGCCGGTCACGCGGTACGGCAGCCGCTCGCGCAGCAGCCGTCCGGAGCCGGAGTCGAGCAGTTCCTTGAGCGCGGGGGAGACCACCATCTCGCCCGTCTTCGGGTACGCGGCCACTCCCGGGGGGAGCGGCGCCCGCGGCCCCTCGGGCTCCACCAGCCGTCCGCGCACCTCCTTGTCGTGGTACGTCGTGTCGACGTCCGCGATCACCAGGGTGTCGTCGGCCTTCGGCGGGGGGTTCTGGCTGTAGGTGTAGTCCTCGCGGGCCTCGCTCCGCTCGTGCCGTACCGACAGCGCGCTCGGTATCGCGGTCGTGAGCAGCAGCAGTGCCACGCCGAGTCCGACGCCGACCGCCGTGAGCGCGACCCGGAGCCATCCCTCGCGTCCCCCCGTGAACGCGAACCGGGCCCCCATGCTCAGGTCGCGGGCCCTCCCCCAAGCTCTCGACTGCGCTCGAGCAGGGAGGTGCCCCCATCGCACGCTCATACGACGCGCTCCATGTCCCGGGACTTGCCGTCCCGCACGACGATCTCGCGGTCGGAGTACGCGGCGACCCGTGCTTCGTGCGTGACGAGGACGACCGCCGCGTTGGACGACCGGGCGGCCTCCGTGAGCAGTTCCATCACGCGCTCGCCGTTGAGCGAGTCCAGTGCGCCGGTCGGTTCGTCGGCGAACAGGACGCGCGGGTCGGTGACCAGGGCCCGGGCCACCGCGACGCGCTGGCCCTGGCCGCCGGAGACCTCACCGGGACGCTTCTTGCGCAGGTCGTCGACCTCCAGCCGGCGCATCCACTCCAGTGCCGTCCGCTCGGCCTCCTTGCGGGAGGTGCCGTTCAGCCGGAGCGGCAGGGCCACGTTCTCCACGCAGGTCAGCTCGGGCACCAGCTGGCCGAACTGGAAGACGAAGCCGAACTCCGAGCGCCTGAGCGCACTGCGCTGGGCGTCGTTCATGGTCGACAGCTCACGGCCGTCGTAGGTGATCGAACCCGAGTCGGGGGTGACGATCCCGGCGAGGCAGTGCAGCAGCGTGGACTTGCCCGAGCCGGAGGGACCCATCACGGCGACGACCTCGCCGGCGTGGATGGAGAACCCGGCGCCGTCCAGGGCGGTGGTGGGGCCGTAGGCCTTGTGCAGATTCTCGGCGGTCAGCAGGGAGCCGGGGGGAGGGGTCATCGGGCCACCGCCTCACGGAGCTTGTCGAGACGGGCCGCGGTCAGCTCCAGCCAGCGCAGGTCGGCCTCGAGGTGGAACAGGGCGTGGTCGCAGATGAGCTGGTCGGCGAGATCCCCGTTGCGCTTGCGCTCGGTCAGGATCCGCATGCTGCGCAGGTGCTCGGCGCGCTGGGTGTCGAGGACGTAGGCGGCGTCGCGGTGGGTGAGCAGCGCCAGGACGACCTTGGTGTAGAGCGTCGACTGCAGGTACAGCTCCGGCTTCTCCGGAGTGGCGAGCCACTGCTCGACGTCGGTGACGCCGGCTTCGGTGATCGCGTACCGCTTGCGCTCGGGGCCCTCGCCTGCCTCGATCCCGTCGACCTCGACGAGTCCGTTCTTCAGCAGGCGGGACATCGTCGAGTAGACCTGGCCGTAGTGCAGCGGCCGGTCGTGACCGAACTTCTCGTCGAAGGCCCGCTTCAGGTCGTAACCGTGACGCGGGCCGGACTCAAGGAGCCCCAGGAGTGTGTGACCGATGGACATGCCGAGGACTGTACACAGTGTGTATACGCGACATGTATACACCGCGTGTCCACGGCGTGACGGAAGCGACGATCGCGCAGGTGGGGGGCAATTGTCACGGTTCTGCTACGAGGCGGTCGGCCGTCCCTGTCCGTCCGGGTGGCAACACTTCATCGCCCGATGGCAACCCTCGGCGCTCCTGGAACGTCGGTTCCAGTGGGACAGGTGCTGATTGTCACGTCCGTAATGGGGCGGATCAGCGGGCCTTTGTCATAGGCAGCGGTGTTAGTTTTCTGAGCTGACCTGGACCACGCATCTGAGTGACAGCCGAGACGGAAGCGGAGCGTACGGACCCATGGGGCGAGCGGAAGAGAGACGAGCGCGACAGCGCGGTGGCGGCCGCGCGGCGCCCCAGCGCCCGTCCGGGACACCGGCCGCCGGCATAGGACCCGAGGGCGGCGGCAGGGCCGCGGCACGCAGGGCCGCCCGGCCGGCCAAGGGGAAGGGCGGCATACGCCGCCTGTTCACCTGGAAGAAGATCCTCGGCGCCTTCCTCGGCGTCTGCCTGCTGGGCATAGGTTCCTTCATCGTGCTGTATCTGGTGGTGGACGTACCGGAGGGCAACCCCGACGCGCAGCTCCAGAGCAACGTCTACAAGTACAGCGACGGCTCGGTCCTGGCCCGTACCGGCGAGGTCAACCGCGAGATGGTGGACCTGTCCAAGGTGCCCAAGGCCGTCCAGCACTGCTTCGTCGCGGCCGAGAACAAGACCTTCTACAGCGACAACGGCGTCGACCTGAGGGGCACCGCCCGCGGTCTGCTCAACACGCTGAGCGGCAAGGGCGCGCAGGGCGGATCGACGATCACCCAGCAGTACGTCAAGAACTTCTACCTCAACCAGGACCAGACCGTCACGCGCAAGCTGAAGGAACTGGTCATCTCGCTGAAGGTGGACCAGCGGATGTCGAAGGACGACATCCTCGCCGGCTACATCAACACCAGCTACTACGGCCGGGGCGCCTACGGCATCCAGGCCGCCGCGCAGGCCTACTACCGCGTCGACGCCAAGGACCTCACCGTCCAGCAGGGGGCCTACCTCGCCGCCCTGATGCAGGCGCCGAGCCAGTACGACTGGGCCGTCGCGAGCGACACCGGCAAGCGGCTCGCGCAGGAGCGCTGGAACTACGTGCTGGACAACATGGTCAAGCAGGACTGGCTGAACGCCGGCAAGCGGCAGGCCATGAAGTTCCCCGTCCCCAAGGAGCCCCGGCCCGCTCCGGGACGGGACGGCCAGAAGGGCTACCTGATCGCGCTGGCCAACCACCAGCTCGAACAGCAGCTGATGAAGGACCAGGACCTGACGCAGGCCCAGGCGGAGCGACTGGTCGAAGGCCAGGGCTGGAACATCACCCTGAACATCGACAAGAAGAAGCAGGTCGCGCTGGAGGAGGCGGTCAAGGCGCAGCTCACCAGCAAGCTCGAACCGAAGAAGCGGCCGGTGGACAAGCACGTCCAGGCCGGCGCCGTCTCCGTCGACCCGAAGACCGGGTACGTCGTCGCCCTGTACGGCGGCGAGGACTACCTGAAGCACTACTTCAGCAACGCGACCCGGCGGGACTACCAGCCGGCCTCCACCTTCAAGCCGGTCATCCTGGCCGCGGCGCTGGACGAGGACTCCAGGACCCAGGACGGCCGGCCGATCGCCGCGAACACCGTCTACGACGGCACCAGCGGCCGCCAGGTCGTGGACAAAGGCACCAAGGTCGGTTTCGGCCCGCCCAACGAGGACGATCAGAACTACGGGAACATCACGGTCCAGAGGGCCATGAACCAGTCCGTCAACTCCGTCTTCGCGCAGATGGGCGTCGACGTGGGCATGGACAACGTGATGGACGTCGCCCGCAAGCTCGGCATGGACACCAAGGGCATGCAGTCGGTACCGGCCCAGACACTGGGTTCCATGGGCGCCAGCCCGCTGGAGATGGCCGGGATCTACGCCACTCTCGACAACCACGGCAGGAAGGTCACCCCGACCATCGTCAAGTCGGCCGAGCAGAAGGACCGTACGATCAAGATGGCCGACCCGATCGGCGATCAGGTCATCAGCCGCGAGGCCGCCGACACGGTCACCTCCGTGCTGACCGGCGTGGTCGACGACGGTACGGCCAAGACGTCGGTGCGGGACAATCCGCAGCGCAACGGCCAGCAGGTCGCGGGCAAGACGGGTACGTCCGACCAGAACAAGTCGGCCTGGTTCACCGGTTACACGCCGGGCCTGGTCACCTCGGTCGGCCTGTTCGGCGAGGATCTGGCCAAGAACGGCCAGCACGTTCCGCTGTACGAGGCACTCGGCGAGCCGCGCGTCAACGGCGGTGGGCCCCCCGCGAGGATCTGGGCCGCGTACACCTTCGACGTGATGGGTGACGTCACCAAGTTCGACCTGGACACCAAGCAGGGTGCCGCCGTGGAGCCGTCCACGTCCCCGTCGGTCACCGAGTCGCCGAGCGAGACTCCGTCCGAGACGCCCTCGAGCAGCCCGCCGGCGGTGTCCGAGTCGCCCAGCGACACGCCCAGTGAGACGCCGTCGCAGACGCCGAGCCAGACACCGTCGCAGACGCCGAGCGACACGTCGTCGAGCAGAGAGCCGACGGACGACCTCAGCGACAACCCGCTCCTTCCCAACGATCAGTGAGCGGCATGCGGTGATCACCGCGAGGTGAGCAGTACGAAGGGGCGCCCGGTCCAGGCCGGGTGCCCCTTGCTGTTCGTTGCTTCCCGGCGAGCGGGGGAGGCTTTGGCATGCGCAAAAAATCGGCGCGATCCGATGCACGGGGCCGCGTTTCCTTTCCGGAAAGCGGCCCCGGGTCATCGCGGTGTCCGCCGCCGGTTCCGGACCTGGCCGTTCACGGCCGAGTGGCGACCTCGAACCAGACCACCTTGCCCGTGCTCAGCCGGGTCGCGCCCCAGCGTCGGGCCAACTTGTTCACCAGGTACAGGCCGCGTCCGCCCTCGTCCGTGGCGCGGGCCTGGCGCAGGCGCGGCAGTTGCGGCACGTCGTCGCCGACCTCGCAGCGCAGCACATCCGTGCGCAGCAGGCGCAGGGTGACCGGGCGGGAGGCGTAGCGCACCGCGTTGGTGACGACCTCGCTGATCAGCAGCTCCACGGAGTCGGTGAGCTCCTCCAGGCCCCAGCGGGACAGCGCCTGACGGGCCAGGCGGCGGGCCTGGCCGGGGGCGGCGACCTCCGGGTCCAGGGTCCAGTACGCCACGTCGCTCGGCGCGATGCCGTCGAAGCGGGCGGCGAGGAGCGCGATGTCGTCGTCCCGGTCGCCCGGGCCGAGCATGTCGAGCACCTCGTCGCACAGCGCCTCCAGTGGCGGGGGGTGATCGGGGCCGGTGAGCTGCGCGGTCGCCGAGAGCTTCTCGCGCAGCTGCTCTATGCCCGTCCACACGTCCCGCAGCCGCGACTCGACGAGGCCGTCGGTGTAGAGCAGCAGGGTCGCGCCCGCCGGGGCGTCCAGCTCCACCGCCTCGAAGTCGACGCCGCCGACGCCGATCGGCGCGCCCGGCGGCACCCGCAGCACCTCGGACCGGCCGCCCAGGTGCAGCAGGACCGGCGGCGGGTGGCCGGCGTTGGCGATGGTGATGCGGTGCGCGACCGGGTCGTAGACCGCGTACAGGCAGGTCGCCATGCGGTCGGAGCCCAGGCGCTGTGCCTGCTCGTCGAGGTGGTGCAGCACCTCCTGCGGCGGCAGGTCGAGCCCGGCCAGGGTCTGCGCGGTGGTGCGCAGCTGGCCCATGATCGCGGCCGAGGTCATGGAGTGGCCCATGACGTCGCCGACGACGAGGGCGACCCGGCTGCCGGGCAGCGGGATCGCGTCGTACCAGTCCCCGCCGACCCGCGCGGTCTCCGCCGCGGGCAGATAACGGGAGGCCAGCCGTACGCCGGTGGGGCGGGGCAGCGTCTCCGGCAGCATGGTGCGCTGCAACTCGTCGGCGATGTACGCCTCGCGGCCGTACAGCACGGCCTTGTCGATGCCGAGGGCGCTGTGCGTGGCGAGCTGCGCGGCGACGAGCAGGTCGTCGGGCTGGAACGCGTGGCGTTCCGGGCGGCGCAGGAACAGCGCGGCGCCGATCACCCGGCGCCGGCCGCGCAGCGGGGCGAGAATGGTGCGCTGCCCGTCGGGAACGACCAACTCGGAGTCCTCGCCGAGGAGTTCCGTCAGCGCCAGGTGGGCGGCCGCGGTGTCCGTGAACACCGGACGCACGCCGCGCAGCACCTCGCCCAGCGCGGATCCGGGCCGTACCTCGCACAGCTCGTTGGTCACCGCCGACAGCTCGGCCGGCTGCTCCGGAACCGGCGCCGGCATGAACCCCAGCTCGTTGTCGCGGTCCGCCGGTATCCGGTCGGTGCGGCGCAGCCGCAGGACGAGCGGGCCGGCGGGCCGCTCGTCGCCCACCGGCAGAGGCTCGCGCAGATACACGAGGATGGCGTCGGAGAAGGTGGGCACGGTGGCCCGGCACAGCCCGAGGACGATCTCGTCGAGGTCCAGGCCGCGCGCGATGCGCCGGGTGGCCGCACCCACGAACCGCAGCCGGTCCCCGTCCCGCCGCATCGGCAGCGTCCGCCCGGGCGGCAGCCCTTTCCCGGTACGGCGTTCCTGGCCGCCGGGAGGCGCACCGCGCCCGGCCCGGCGCTCCTGGCCACCGGGCCCGCCCGCCGTGCGGGACGCCTCGGCGTCGGCCGGACCGGACCCGGCGCCGTCGGGGGCCCCGCCGTCGCCGGACCTGCCCCCGGCGACCCTGGCCGCCGCGTCCGGCTGGGCGGGGATGCCGTCCGGCGCGGGGCGTGGACGGTGTGCGTCGGGCTCGGCGGACGCCGGCTGGGAGTGCTCGGACCCGGCCGCGGCGGCCGGACGCGGCACGTCGTCGGCCGGGCCGGACTGAAGCGGTAAGGCCGCGGCCCCCTGGGCGGCGGGGGTACGCAGAAGCGCCCCGCGGGCGTCCGCGGGGTCGGCGCCCGGCTGGGGGCGTTCGAAGGAGGTCGGCTGCTCCGTCACGCGTGTCGAATCCATCCGTCCGGGGCTGCGCGCCGGGCGCGCAGTTCGTCCCGCCGAAGACCCGATACCCGGAATACATGCCCCAGGAACGGATTTCCGGCGTGGTCAGAGGCTGTTGCTGTGCCACCGGCGGACCGACCGTGGCCCGCACGGGTGTTGCCCTCGTACCCCTCGCTCACGTCCTGCCGCCCCTCGGTGACGTTCGATCAGTCCCGGTTGTCACTCCGGGAGTTGGTACCGGCCCTGCGCCTGTTGCGGAGGACGATCCTACGGTTCCCGCCCGGGGGCGTATCAAGGGTCTCATGAGGCCACGCGCGTGGGGGTGCGGTCCCAGTCGTCCGGCAGTGACGGTACCTCCCAGGCGGGATCCGGGCGCCACTGCTGCCAGGACTCGCTGAACGGCGGCCGCCAGGCGCGGATCGTCTCCACCGCCTCGCGGCCCGAGGCCCGGATCCGCTCGGCGAGTTCGGCGTCCACCAGCCCGTCCTGCTGTGCCTGAGCGAACTCGTCCTCGTCCAGCCAGTGCCAACTGCGGTCGGGGTGGACGGAGATGTCAAGGAAGTGGTCCTCGGAGTCGACCCCGCCCACCCAGCGGGCCAGCGGTTCCTCCAGGTTGACGTACCAGTTCTTGAACCGCCAGCCGGGCTCCCAGAACAGCCACACCGACCAGGGCTCGCCGGGCCGGGCCAGCTTCAGCACGCCCGCGCCGGACCAGCGGTCGCGCCGCACGGTGCGCGGCTTGGTGTAGCGCGACGCGAGCGGCTCCAGGTGCACGGGTGTGCCGTCGGCGAGCACGGGTCTGACACATTCGGTGCCGGGCGCCATCCACACGGCGAGCAGCTCCGGGTCGTCCCGCACGACGGTCACGGGCCGCACGATGTGGAAGCGCGCGCCGCCGTTCTCCCGGTACCGCCACAGGATCTGGCTGCCGGGGGTCCAGGGTGCCGTCGCACCGCCCGTCGTCGCGCGTGCGGTCGCTCCGTCGTGTGCCATGGCCGAATATTAGGTGCCCGGGGCATCCTCCGCCGTGCGGGACGGCATCGTTCACGCTTGGGTGGCACGCGGTTACGGCTGCGTCATCCGCAGGACGTCCAGCGCCTGGTCGAGTTGTTCCGTCGTGAGCAGTCCGCGCTCGACGTAGCCGCCCTCGACGACGACCTGACGGATCGTCTTCTGCTCGGCCAGCGCCTTCTTGGCGACCTTCGCCGCCTCCTCGTACCCCAGGTACTTGTTGAGCGGGGTGACCACGGACGGCGAGGACTCGGCGTACTCGCGGGCCCGTTCGCGGTGGGCGACGATCCCGTCGACGGTCCGGTCGGCGAGCAGCCGGGACACGTTGGCCAGCAGCCGGATCGACTCCAGCACGTTCTTGGCGATGACCGGGAGCATGACGTTGAGCTCGAAGTTGCCGGCGGCGCCGGCGGTGGCGACGGTGGCGTCGTTGCCGACGACCTGGGCGCAGACCATGAGGACGGCCTCGGGGACGACCGGGTTGACCTTGCCGGGCATGATCGAGGAGCCGGGCTGGAGGTCGGGCAGGGAGATCTCGGCGAGCCCGGTCCTGGGCCCGGAGGCCATCCACCGCAGATCGTTGGCGATCTTCGTCAGTCCCACGGCGATGGTCCGCAGCTGGCCGCTGGTCTCGACGATGCCGTCCCTGGCGCCCTGCGCCTCGAAGTGGTCGCGGGCCTCGGTGAGCGGCAGCCCGGTCGCGCGGGCGACCTCCTCGATCACGGCGGCGGAGAAACCGGGCGGGGTGTTGATGCCGGTGCCGACGGCGGTCCCGCCGAGCGGCAGCTCGGCCAGCCGGGGCAGGGAGGCGTTCAGACGCTCGACGCCGTACCGGACCTGGGCGGCGTACCCGGCGAACTCCTGGCCGAGGGTCACGGGCGTGGCGTCCATCAGGTGCGTCCGCCCGGACTTCACCACGTCGGCGAACTCCTCGGCCTTGCGGGTGAGGGCGCTCGCGAGGTGGTCGAGGGCGGGCACCAGGTCGCGGGTGACGGCGGCGGTGGCGGCGATGTGGATCGACGACGGGAAGACGTCGTTGGAGGACTGCGAGGCGTTGACGTGATCGTTGGGGTGCACGTCCCGGCCCAGCCGCTCGCCGGCGAGGGTGGCGATGACCTCGTTGGTGTTCATGTTGGACGAGGTCCCGGAACCGGTCTGGAACACGTCGACCGGGAAGTGCTCGTCCCACGTGCCCTCGGCGACCTCGGCCGCCGCCTCCCGGATCGCCTCGGCGACGTCCTCGTCCAGCACCCCGAGCCGCGCGTTCACCGTGGCCGCGGCGCCCTTGATCCGGGCCAGCGCCTCGATGTGCGCGCGCTCGAGCCGCTGCCCGGAGACGGGGAAGTTCTCCACCGCCCGCTGCGTCTGGGCACGCCACTTGGCGTGGACGGGAACCTGGACTTCGCCCATGGAGTCGTGCTCGGTGCGGTATTCGCTCATACCGCGTACAGCGCGGGCGGCGGTGGGGATGTTCCGGCGTTGGGCCGGACGGGGGGAGCCCCCGGCGGCTGCCGGGGGCTCCAGGGCTGTGCGGGGACCGGCTCAGGCCAGACCGGGGCCCCGGACCGGGATCGACGTGAACGTCGGCTGGGGGGCCGGGTTCTGGAAGAAGTCGTTGCCCTTGTCGTCCACGACGATGAACGCCGGGAAGTCCTCGACCTCGATCCTCCAGACGGCCTCCATGCCGAGCTCCTCGTACTCCACGACCTCGACCTTCTTGATGCAGTCCTGGGCCAGCCGGGCCGCCGGACCGCCGATCGAGCCGAGGTAGAAGCCGCCGTGGGTGCCGCACGCGTCCGTGACCTGCTTGCTGCGGTTGCCCTTGGCCAGCATCACCTTGGAGCCGCCCGCCGCCTGGAACTGCTCCACGTAGGAGTCCATGCGGCCGGCCGTGGTCGGGCCGAAGGAACCGGAGGCGTAGCCCTCGGGGGTCTTGGCCGGGCCCGCGTAGTACACCGGGTGGTCCTTGAGGTACTGCGGCATCTCCTCGCCCGCGTCGAGCCGCTCCTTGATCTTCGCGTGGGCGATGTCCCGGGCCACGACCAGCGGGCCGGTCAGCGACAGCCGGGTCTTCACCGGGTACTTCGCCAGCTCCGCGAGGATCTCGTCCATCGGTCGGTTCAGGTCGATCTGGACCACGCTGTCGTCCGACAGGTGCTCGTCCGTCGTCTCCGGCAGGAACCGCGCCGGGTCCTTCTCCAGCTGCTCCAGGAACACGCCCTCGGGGGTGATCTTCGCCAGGGCCTGCCGGTCCGCCGAGCAGGACACCGCGATCGCGACCGGGCAGGACGCGCCGTGCCGCGGCAGCCGGACCACGCGCACGTCGTGGCAGAAGTACTTGCCGCCGAACTGCGCGCCGATCCCGATCCTCTGCGTCAGCTCGAAGACCTTCTGCTCCAGCTCCTCGTCCCGGAAGCCGTGACCGAGCGGCGAGCCCTCGGTGGGCAGGTTGTCCAGGTAGTGCGCGGAGGCGTACTTCGCCGTCTTCAGGGCGTACTCCGCGCTCGTGCCGCCGACCACGATGGCCAGGTGGTACGGCGGGCAGGCGGCGGTGCCCAGCGAACGGATCTTCTCCTCCAGGAACTTCATCATGGAGGCCTCGTTCAGGACGGCCTTCGTCTCCTGGTACAGGAAGGACTTGTTGGCCGAGCCGCCGCCCTTGGCCATGAACAGGAACTTGTACGCGCCGCCGTCCGTCGCGTACAGCTCGATCTGCGCGGGGAGGTTGGAGCCGGTGTTCTTCTCCTCCCACATGGTGAGCGGGGCCATCTGCGAGTAGCGCAGGTTCAGCTTCGTGTAGGCGTCGTAGATGCCCCGGGACAGGGCCTTCTCGTCCTCGCCCGCCGTCAGCACGTTCTGGCCGCGCTTGCCCATGACGATCGCCGTGCCCGTGTCCTGGCACATGGGCAGCACGCCGGCCGCCGCGATGTTCGCGTTCTTCAGCAGGTCCAGGGCGACGAACTTGTCGTTCGCGCTGGCCTCCGGGTCGTCGATGATGCGGCGGAGCTGGGCGAGGTGGGCCGGGCGCAGGTAGTGCTGGATGTCGTGGACGGCCTCCGCGGCCAGCTTGCGCAGCGCCTCCGGCTCGACCTTGAGGAACGTACGCCCGTCGGGCCCCTCGACGGTGGAGACGCCCTCGGACGTCACCAGCCGGTACGGGGTGGTGTCCTCACCCTGGGGGAGAAGATCGGTGTACGCGAACTCAGGCATCTGGCCCATTCCTCACTCGGCAGACGGCTGCCCGCCGACACCGGCGGGCGACAACCAGCGTAGAACCTGCCACCGACGGTGAACCTGTGAGGTCCGGCTCAGCGCGGACCGGCGCGGTGCGCGGCGCGCCCGTCGTCCACACCCCTAGTCGCGATCTATCGCGTTTCGGTACCCTGCTGCCGTGGACCTTCAGAAGCAGACCGAACCGCGTACGGCCGCCGCCCCTGTCGCCGAACTGCGTGCCTCGGACGCCGACCGTGACCGTATCGCCGACATCCTGCGCGAGGCCCTCGCCGAGGGCCGTCTGAACGCCGACGAGCACGCCGAGCGCGTCGAGGGGGTGCTGAACGCCAAGACGGTCGGCGAGCTGGAGGTCTTCATCCAGGACCTGCCCGCCGCCCATCAGGGCCCTGTGGCCGCCGCGTACACCCCGGCGCCGAACCGGCCGATGGCCGGCGCGATACCCCCCGTCGCCGACGAGAACGTGGTGGCGGTGTTCAGCCAGGCCAGCCGCCGCGGCCGCTGGCGCCCCGGGCGCCGGGTGCACGCGTACGCGGTCTTCGGCAGCGTGGAGATCGACCTCAGCGAGGCGGTCTTCGAGTACCAGCAGGTCGTGATCAAGGCCGTCTCGGTCTTCGGCGACGTGCAGGTCCGCGTCCCGGAGAACGTGTCGCTGCGCGGCACCGGCGGCGGCGTCCTCGGCAACTTCGAGGTGATCACGCTGGACTCGGCCGATTCGGAGGCGCCCGTCGTCTACGTCGACGGCTGGGCCGTGCTGGGCAACGTCGAGGCGCGGCCGAGGCGGGGCAAGCTCGTCGCGGACATCCTCGACCGGGTCCACCGCAAGGTGGACAAGCATCTGCGCAAGCACATGTGACAACAGCGGTCGTTCGCGGACGCCGGCGGTCGCGGTCGGGCGGTTGGGAACTCAGTGCATAGGCGCGCGTACAGCGGGTAGGCCTTGCTGCATCGTCTCTTGGACCCTCCCGCTCGCGAAGCCGTCGTCAGGAGAAGACCGTGCTGCAACCGCCGCATTCGTCGCTGCAGGTAGCTGCCGTTCCGGCCCAGCGGGCGCCGGCGCGTGACAGGGATCAGGACGCGCCGTGGCACACCGAGGCGGTGTGCCGACGTGACGAGGCGGGCCTGTTCTTCGCACCCTCCAAGGAACCCACCGCCGCGCGGCTGTCCCGCGAGGAGGCAGCCAAACGCGTGTGCGCGCGCTGCCCCGTCATGGTCGAGTGCCGCGAGCACGCGCTGCTGCAGCCCGAGCCCTACGGCGTCTGGGGCGGCCTCACCGCCGCCGAGCGCCGCGTGGTCCTGGCCCGGCGCCGCCGCCGCGACGTGGAACTGAAGAAGGCGGCCCGCGCCACCGGCCGCATAGCGGCCGCGGGGTAGGCCCGTACGCCCGCGGATCCTCCGTACGCCCTTTGGGGCGGTACGCGCATGGGGCGCCCCCTCCGCACGGGGAGCGCCCCATCGCCGTGATCGCCGCGACGGACCCGCGGCCGTGCTGCTTCGCGCGGTGCTACTTCGCGCGGTCGAAGTCGATCGCGCTGTACGCCCGCAGCTTGCTCAGCCGGTGCTCGGAGTCGATCCGGCGGACCGTGCCGGACTTGGAGCGCATCACGATCGAGTCGGTCGTCGCCGTCTCGGCGCGGTAGCGCACGCCGCGCATCAGCTCGCCGTCGGTGATGCCGGTGGCGACGAAGAAGACGTTCTCGCCGGAGACCAGGTCGTCCGTGGTTAGCACGCGGTCCAGGTCGTGCCCCGCGTCGAGCGCCCGCTGCCGCTCCTCGTCGTCCTTCGGCCACAGCTTGCCCTGGATCGTGCCGCCCAGGCACTTCACGGCGCAGGCCGAGATGATGCCCTCGGGCGTGCCGCCGATGCCGAGCAGCAGGTCGATGCCGGTGCCGTCGCGCAGCGCCAGGATCGAGCCGGCCACGTCGCCGTCGGAGATCAGCTTGATGCGGGCGCCCGTCTCCCGGATCTCCCTGATCATGCTCTCGTGCCGCGGCCGGTCCAGGATGACGACCGTGACGTCCTCCGGCGTGGACCGCTTGGCCTTGGCCACGCGCTTGATGTTCACGGACACCGGAGCGTTGATGTCGACGAAGTCGGCCGCTTCCGGCCCGGTGACCAGCTTGTCCATGTAGAACACGGCGGACGGGTCGAACATCGCGCCGCGCTCGGCGGCGGCGAGGACCGCGATCGCGTTCGGCATGCCCTTGGCGGTCAGGGTGGTGCCGTCGATCGGGTCGACGGCGATGTCGACCTCCGGCCCGGTGCCGTCGCCGACGTGCTCTCCGTTGAAGAGCATCGGGGCCTCGTCCTTCTCGCCCTCGCCGATGACGACGACGCCGTTCATCGACACGGTGGAGACGAGGGAGCGCATGGCGCGCACGGCGGCGCCGTCGGCGCCGTTCTTGTCACCGCGCCCGACCCAGCGGCCCGCGGCCATCGCCGCGGCCTCGGTCACCCGGACGAGTTCAAGGGCGATGTTGCGGTCGGGCGCCTCGGAGGGCACCTCGAGCTCTGAGGGCAGATGATGATGCTCGGTCATCGGAGCGCACCTTTCTGATACGACGACGGCCGGATGAGGGTGTTGGCCCCGACTCTATCTCCGGACGGACAGAATGAGCAGGGGACCCCACGGATGAGCGGGCTGAGCACCTGCGACGATAGGGGGCGTGGCAGGTTCGAACGGCAAGCAGAAGACGGTCCGGGACATGATCCTCTCCCTGGGCCTGATCGGGATCGCGGCGGCGGTGATCTACCTCTTCGTCCCGCACGACACAAAGGCTCCCGACATCCAGCGGGTCGACTACAGCATCGAGTTGACCACCGCACGCCGGGCGGCGTCGTACCCGGTGGCGGCCCCCGAGGGCCTACCCGACACCTGGAAGGCCACCTCGGTCCGTTTCCGGGCCCATGAGAAGGAGCACTGGCACCTGGGTTTCCAGGATCCCGACGGTCAGTACGTGGCGGTCGAGCAGTCCGCGGAGAACCGCAAGGACTTCATCGACGCGGCCAGTGCGGGCGGGCACGCCACGAAGCTCACCGAGGAGATCGACGGCCGTACGTGGACGCGTTACACCGGCGGCCGCTACGACGCGCTCGTCCTGGAGGGCACCAAGGGCTCCACGACGGTGGTCGCAGGCACGGCGTCCTTCGACCGGCTGACGGCGATGGCCCGAGCCCTGAAGACCTCCTGACGGCCTGCCGCGGCCGTGGGGTGCCCGTGAGCGGGCCCCCTGCCCCGGAGGTGGCTTCTCGACGACCTGACCAGCGGGTTCCCCCGCCTTGAGGCGGGTTCTGTGGGCCACCTGGACCCGAGCGCGGGCCCGGTCCGTGGGCTACCCGGACCCGACCGCGAACCCTGCCCTACCGGGGGGAGCCGTCCTTGGGCCCCTCCCCTTCCGTCTCCTCCGCGAGGGCCGCGTCCAGCCGGGCCCGTGCGCCCTCCAGCCAGTGGCGGCACACCTTGGCCAGTTCCTCGCCGCGCTCCCACAGCGCGAGGGACTCCTCCAGACTCGTACCGCCCGCCTCCAGGCGCCGGACGACCTCGATCAGCTCGTCCCGTGCCTGCTCGTAGCCGAGCGCCTCATCCGTCTTGCTGGTCATCCGCCCACCCTATGTGTCGACACGAACCGTGAACTCGCCCTCGGCGACCCGGGCCCGCAGGGCCTCGTCCGCCGTCACCTCTCCCGGGTCGCGGACCACGTGCCCGTCCGCCTTCTGGAGCACCGCGTACCCGCGCCGGAGGGTCGCGGCGGGGGAGAGGGCCACCACGCGCGCGTGCGTGTGCGTCAGCTCCGAGTCCGCGCGGTCCAGCAGGTGCCGCAGGGTGCGCCGGCCGCGGTCGAGGACCGACGCGATGTGGTCCTCGCGCTCGGCGATCATGCGGTGCGGGTCCTCCATGCAGGGCCGGGCGAGCGCGTGGGCGAGCCCCCGCTCCTCCCGCTCGACGAGCGCCCGCACGCACCTGCGGGCCCGGTCCCGCAGCTGCCGTACCCGCTCGTACTCCTCGCCGACGTCCGGTACGACCTTCTTCGCGGCGTCGGTCGGGGTGGAGGCGCGCAGGTCGGCGACGTAGTCGAGCAGCGGCGTGTCCGGCTCGTGCCCGATCGCCGACACCACGGGCGTACGGCAGGAGGCGACCGCCCGTACGAGCTGCTCGTCGGAGAACGGCAGCAGGTCCTCCACGCTGCCGCCGCCGCGCGCCACGATGATCACGTCCACGTCGTCGATCGAGTCCAGCTCCTTGACGGCCTGCACGACCTGCGGGACGGCGTGCACGCCCTGCACGGGGACGTTGCGCACCTCGAAGCGGACCGCGGGCCAGCGGTGCCTGGCGTTCTCCAGCACGTCCCGCTCCGCGGCGGACGCCCGGCCGCAGACCAGCCCGACGAGCTGCGGCAGGAAGGGCAGGGGCTTCTTCCGCTCGGCCGCGAACAGTCCCTCGGCCGCCAGGGTCTTCTTGAGCTGCTCCAGCCGGGCCAGCAGCTCACCGACGCCCACCGGCCTTATCTCGGCGGCCCGCAGCGAGAGCTGCCCGCGCGGCGCGTACCACTCCGGTTTGGCGTGCACCACCACCCGCGCGCCCTCGCCGACCACGTCCGCGATCGCGTCGAACACCTGGCGGTAGCAGGTCACGCTGACGGAGATGTCGTGCGACGGATCGCGCAGCGTCAGGAACACCACGCCCGCACCCGGGCGCCGCGACAACTGCGTGATCTGCCCCTCGACCCACACCGCGCCGAGCCGCTCGATCCACCCCCCGATCAGTCGTGACACCTCACCGACGGGCAGGGGAGCTTCGGGGGACGTGGAAAGGGCCATGACCGCGAGAGTAACCGCCCCCACCGACAACCCCCACCCCCTCGCCCACCACCCATGGGGCGATCTTCGAGCCGCGGCGGCGGCCTTACGATGGGGGGCATGACTGCTTCGTCTGGCCGCCGTGTCCTGCTCGCCGCCCCCCGGGGCTACTGCGCGGGTGTGGACCGCGCCGTGATCGCCGTCGAGAAAGCCCTGGAGCAGTACGGGGCTCCGATCTATGTCCGGCACGAGATCGTCCACAACAAGTACGTCGTGCAGACCCTGGAGAAGAAGGGCGCCGTCTTCGTCGAGCAGACGGAGGAGGTGCCGCCGGGGAACATCGTGATGTTCTCGGCGCACGGCGTGGCTCCCACCGTCCACGAGGAGGCCGAGCGGGGCCGCCTGGCCACCATCGACGCCACCTGCCCCCTGGTGACCAAGGTCCACAAGGAGGCCGTCCGGTTCGCCAAGGAGGACTACGACATCCTCCTGATCGGGCACGAGGGCCACGAGGAGGTCATCGGCACCACCGGCGAGGCCCCCGAGCACATCCAGCTCGTCGACGGCCCCGAGGACGTCGCGAACGTCGAGGTCCGCGACCCCTCCCGGGTCGTGTGGCTGTCGCAGACCACGCTGTCGGTCGACGAGACCATGGAGACCGTCGACGCGCTCCAGGACAAGTTCCCGCAGTTGCTCTCGCCGCCCAGCGACGACATCTGCTACGCCACGCAGAACCGTCAGCTCGCCGTGAAGCAGATGGGCGCCGACGCCGACCTGGTGATCGTCGTCGGCTCCCGCAACTCGTCCAACTCCAAGCGGCTGGTGGAGGTCGCCAAGCTCGCGGGCGCGCGCCAGGCGTACCTCGTCGACTTCGCCGACGAGATCGACGAGAGCTGGCTGGAGGGCGTCTCCACGGTCGGCCTGACCTCGGGCGCCTCCGTGCCGGAGGTCCTGGTCGAGCAGGTGCTCGAATGGCTGGGGCGGCGCGGCTTCGAGGACGTGGAGATCGTCAAGGCGGCCGAGGAGTCCATCATCTTCTCCCTGCCCAAGGAACTCCGCCGGGACCTGCGCGAGGAGGCGGCCGCGCTGGTCGCCGAGCGCCAGGGGTCCGGTACGACCCGGCAGTGACGGTCCGTCGTACGCCGTAACGTGGGGCCATGCAGATCTTCGGCGTGGACATCGGCGGCTCCGGCATCAAGGGCGCCCCTGTGGACCTGGACAGGGGAGCCCTGGCCCAGGAGCGGCACAAGGTGCTGACTCCGCACCCGGCGACCCCTGGCACCGTCGCCGACGGGGTCAAAGAGGTGGTCGACCACTTCGGCTGGACCGGACCGGTCGGGCTGACGTTCCCGGGCGTCGTCACCGGCGGCGCCACGGTCCGTACGGCGGCCAACGTCGACAAGAGCTGGGTCGACACCGACGCGCGCGCGTTGTTCGGCGGCCGGCTGGGCGGTCTGCCGGTGACGGTGGTGAACGACGCGGACGCGGCGGGCGTCGCCGAGATGCACTTCGGCGCCGGCCGCGGCCGCGGGGGCACGGTGGTGCTGCTGACCTTCGGCACCGGCATCGGCAGCGCCGTCTTCGTCGACGGCGCCCTGGTCCCCAACACCGAGCTCGGGCATCTGGAGCTGAACGGCCACGAGGCGGAGAAGCGGGCGTCCAGCAAGGCCAAGGAGGACCAGGACCTGAGCTGGGAGCGTTGGGCGCGCCGGGTCCGCAAGTACCTCGCCCATGTCGAGATGCTCTTCAGCCCCGAGCTGTTCATCGTCGGCGGCGGCGTCAGCCGGAAGTCCGAGAAGTTCCTGCCCCTCATCGAGGGCATCAAGGCGGAGATCGTCCCCGCCCAGCTGCAGA
This sequence comes from Streptomyces sp. NBC_01788, assembly GCF_035917575.1. GTDB lineage: Bacteria > Actinomycetota > Actinomycetes > Streptomycetales > Streptomycetaceae > Streptomyces. The sequence goes on from NZ_CP109090.1 coordinate 5,021,445, forward strand.
ACGACGCGGGAATCGTCGGCGCGGCGATGCACGCGGCGGAGCACGGCTGAGACGGCCGGGTGCGCCGCGCATGGACGGCGCACCCGCTGCCTCAGCCCGCCATGTGCTTGCGCATCGCCCGTCTCCGCGCCGCCCGGACCACCCGCCGCGCCAGTGCCGTCACGCCCGCGATCAGCGTGCCCGTGTACAGCCAGGGGGCCTGGGTGGCGAGCGCGGCCACCAGGCTCATCAGCTTGCCGAGGAACCCCGCGTCCCCGTCGATCACCGGCAGCAGGCCCACGGCGAACCCGATCGGCACCACGACGGGCGCGGTCAGCAGGTCGCCCTTGCGGACCCACAGCGCGGTCAGCGCGCACACCGGCAGGAACAGCACCCCGTAGACGGTGGAGCCGCCGCCGAGGAGCAGGTCGAGACCGCCCAGCAGGAACATGACGGCCCCGCAGAACAGCCCGGCGCCCAGACCGGTCAGCCGCGGACCGGACGGGCGCCGCGGCTCGGGCGCCGGGGCCGCCGCGGGAACGGTCGGACGCCGTGCCGCGGGAGGCCGCCGTGCCGGGGGCACCGGCGGCCTGTCTCGTCGCGGTCCGTGCTGCTGGTGTCGCGTCCTGTGCTGCTCCACTGGACCAACCTAGGTCTGCTTATGTGGCGAATAGCCCGCCAGACACGCCGGGTGTCGCAGCCTGGCCAAGCGTTCGACCGTCGCGGGGGACCGGGTACGACACGCCGTAGACTGGTGGATCGGCCGCCTGGCCCACAGTCTCCTCACGTACGGGAAGTCGCAACGTGTCGCTCACGATCGGAATCGTCGGTCTGCCGAACGTCGGCAAGTCGACCCTGTTCAACGCCCTGACCAAGAACGACGTGCTCGCGGCCAACTACCCGTTCGCCACGATCGAGCCGAACGTCGGTGTCGTGGGCGTGCCGGACGGTCGTCTCGCCCAGCTCGCCTCGATCTTCAAGTCGGAGCGGATCCTCCCGGCCACCGTCGACTTCGTCGACATCGCCGGCATCGTGCGCGGCGCCAGCGAGGGCGAGGGCCTCGGCAACAAGTTCCTCGCGAACATCCGCGAGTCGGATGCGATCTGCCAGGTCATCCGGGCCTTCAAGGACGAGAACGTCGTCCACGTCGACGGCAAGGTCTCGCCGAAGGACGACATCGAGACGATCAACACCGAGCTGATCCTCGCCGACCTCCAGACCATCGAGAAGGTCCTGCCCAGGCTCCAGAAGGAGTCGCGGATCAAGAAGGACATCGCTCTCAAGGTCAAGGCGGTCGAGGAGGCCCAGGAGATCCTGGAGAAGGGCGACACGCTCTTCGCGCACGGCATCGTCCAGGGCAGCGAGCGCGCCGAGCTCCTGCACGACCTGCACCTGCTCACCACCAAGCCCTTCCTGTACGTCTTCAACGTCGACGAGGACGAACTGGTCGACGAGGACTTCAAGAACGAGCAGCGCGCGCTGGTCGCCCCCGCCGAGGCGATCTTCCTCAACGCCAAGCTGGAGGCCGACCTCGCCGAGCTGGACGAGGACGAGGCGCTGGAGCTTCTCCAGTCCGTCGGCCAGGACGAGCCCGGCCTCGCGACCCTCGCCCACGTCGGCTTCCGCACGCTCGGCCTCCAGACCTACCTGACGGCCGGTCCCAAGGAGTCCCGCGCCTGGACCATCAAGAAGGGCGCCACCGCCCCCGAGGCCGCCGGTGTCATCCACACCGACTTCCAGAAGGGCTTCATCAAGGCGGAGGTCATCTCCTTCGAGGACCTCCTGGAGTCCGGCTCGGTCACCGAGGCCCGCGCCAAGGGCAAGGCCCGCATGGAGGGCAAGGACTACGTGATGCGCGACGGTGACGTGGTGGAGTTCCGCTTCAATGTCTAGCCGGTGACTTAACACCACTTCGCTGATCTGGCAAACGCGCAGGTCAAATGGGGTCTGACTCTTCGGGGTCAGGCCCCATGATTTTTACCGTGCTGGATAGGTGCTGGATTTTCTGACCTCTCGTCACCTGTCATCACCCCTCATATCCGTACCGTGCTGGATTCGTGCTGGACGCCGACGAACTGCGTGGACACCCCGGGCGCGCTTGCCGTGCGGCCGGGGCGGCGGAGCCCACGGGCATGCCGCAGGTCGATGGCGCCCGCCAGGCTTGCACGGACGCAGTTCCGCGCCGGTCAGCCGTCCAGGTCGTCGGCCTCGCGGACAGACGGCCCGAGGTCCTCCATGAGCATGCCGAGCAGAACGGTGGCCCGCCGCACCCGCGAGGCCCTCGTCCAACATGCCCAACAACCTGCCCGACGAAGGGAAGACCGTGGCCCAGTAGACCGACGACCGCTCCGCGACAACCGATCACCCGCCGCACTACCGACGAACCGGTCGAGGCGGCGAACCCGCCCGGCTGGGACCTCCCAGTGCGCAATCGTGGCCATCGGCGTAGTGATGGGCATCATCGGCCTCGCCCCGATCTTCGGCCCGCACCTGACCGGACACCTGCCCCCGTTCCCCGTGGCCGGTCGGCAGGGGCGCGGGTTGACCGTCCGTTGTTGACCTGCGCACCGTGGTAACACCTTGGTATGGTTGCGGTATGGCGAAGACGAAGAAGGTCACGATCACACTGCCGGTAGAACTGCTGGAGAGCATGAAGGCGCATACGGACAACGTCTCCGGCTACATCACCGAGCTGGCCGAGCGCGCCGAGCGGCGCAGGCTTCTTCGGGAGGAGCTGGATCGCTATCAAGGGGAATTCGGTGCGTTCACCGATGAGGAGTTGGCCCAGGCCCGCGCGCTCCTGCACGGAACCGAGGGCGAGACGGAGCGCGCGGCGTGAACATCGAGTTCCTGGTGCTCGACTCGCAGGGTTTCTCCTCATGGATCGACCGAGACCGCAAGGTGATGCAGCTCCTGGAGCAGGCGGAGCGTGACGGGGTCGATGTCGCCATGTCGGCTGCCACGATCATCGAAGTCTCGTACGGGGGCGTGGACCTGGCACGGCTGAACTGGCTGTTGTCCCGAATTCGCGTGGAAGCGGTGACGAAGGAGAGCGCCCGCCGCAGCGCCCAACTCCTGAAAGGGGCCGGGCTGCACGGGCACAAGTACGCCATCGACGCCATGGTCGCCGAGGTGGCGCTGCGTCTGCCGGGGCCGGTGGCGGTACTCACCTCCGATGCCGACGACATGGTCAAGTTGTGTGGGCAGCGGGTGCGGGTCATCGGCCTGTAGCCGTGTGCGCTTGCGGCTCTTCCCGCGGCGCGGAGGCACTTCGCAGGCCGCTCGACCTGGCGGACTGCCTCGGCAGCCATCAAGGCCGGGAGGAGCTGCTCAGCGGAGCCCTGCGGAGGTATCGGAGTGACCGGTGCCATCGTGGCCCCGGAGCGGAGTGACCGCGGAGGTTTCGGGCTGGAGCCTCGACCTTTCGCACGCCGAGGCTCGTAGCTGTTGCGTAGAGCTGTCGGCGCCGAGTCTTCTCGTATTCTGTCGCCGCTCCCGTGCTGGGACGGTGCCGGGATGCGCCTACATGATCGAGCCGCCTGCTGAACCGTCCCGCCTGGTCGCCGCCCTGGTCCGCTTCACCCCCGGCGCCCGCACCAACTGGCACTCCCACGCCCTGGGTCAGGTCCTGTACATCACCGACGGCGTCGGCCTGGTCGGCACTCGCGACGGCAATGTCGTACGCGTCAGCGCCGGCGAGACCGTCAGGTGCCCGGCCGGCGAGGAACACTGGCACGGCGCCACCGACACCGACCTCATGGCGCACATCGCCCTCGTGGTCGGTGACGGCAACGGCGACGGCACCACCTGGCTGGAGCCCGTCACCGACCAGCAGTACGCGGAAACCCTCGCCAGCCGCCGCTGACCAGCCTGCCCGCCGGGCGGGCCTGAGCTCGGTCCGGCTGCCGGCCCCGGCCGGGCCGGGCTCACGCCGCTGAGGCGACACCGCAGAGCCCGGTCAGGGGCGGGTGTGTTGGCCCACGGCGCGGCAGAGGGTGAGGAGCACCTTGGTGGCTCGGCGCTCGTCCATGGCCTTGTAGCCCTCGGGGGCCTGGTCCAGGGGCAGGGTGAGGTCGAAGACCTTGCCGGGGTCGATCTTGCGGTCCCAGATGAGCTGGATCAGGTCGGGCAGGAACCGGCGCACGGGGGCCGGGCCGCCGAGGGTGTGGATGCAGGGGGCCCGGTTGCTGGGTCATGGTGGGATTCGGTTGGTGGCGCGCGCGGCCGGTGTCCGGGAGGGCACGGTCTCGCGGGGTGTGGCCGAACTGGAGTCGGACGAGGGTCCGTTGGGGCGGGTGCGCCGGCCCAGCGGGGCCGCAAGCGGTCGGCTGACCTGGACCCCCAACTGGTGCCGGCGTTGCTGGCACTGGTCGAGCCGGATATGTGCGGAGACCCGATGTCGGCGCTGCGCTGGACGGTGATGTCCTTCACTGCCCCGTGGGTGACCACGGCGTCCTTGAAACCCTGGTCGACCAGGACCTTCTCCAGGCGCATCCCGCATCGTTCGGCCGCCTGGTCCAGCAGGGCGATGCCGGCCTCGTTGTCGTGCGCGCTCGCGGCGAGGACCACCACACCGATGATCAGGCCCAGCACGTCGACGGCGAGTCCCCGCTTCCTGCCGGGCGTCTTCTTGTTCGCGTCCAGTCCTGTCGTCTTCTTCGGCACCCCGGCCGCCACGCGGACGGACTGGGTGTCGATGATCACGAGCGACGGGTCCTCTAATCGTCTGGCCCGCTCCCGCACCTGGCAGCGCAGGATCTCCTGGATCCGCTGGTCAAGGCCGTCCTGGCGCCACACGGTGAAGTAGTAGAACACCGCCGACCAGGCCGGAAGGTCGTGCGGCAGGAGCCGCCACTGACAGCCCGTCCGGTTCTGGTAGAGCAGCGCGTTCACGACCTCGCGCAGGTCGCAGGAGCCCGGGTTCCCGGTCGCCGACCGCGCCACCCGCTCCTGTTTCCATGCGGTGACCAGCGGCTCGATCAACGCCCATTGTTCGTCGGACAAGTCGGTTGAGTACGGCATCCGTTCCATGCCGCGACCTCGTCATGCACACGACATGACACGGGGATGGAACCGTTCCAGCCACGGGGCGAGCTGTCCGCAGACAGTCCGCAGGACACCCGCAAGCGACCGTCAGGACCCAACGCTCGCCAACGAAGAAGCGCCTGGTCAGGGCGTTCTGTTGGGCTCCGCCGCAGGTCAGAATCGACGGGCAGACATTCCGCTTCAACGTGTAGTTGCGTCACCTACGCAGTCAGAAGGGGCCGGACGCTGCTGCGTCCGGCCCCTTGACGAATCCACGGGACGGAATGCTCTGCCAGCCCCCAGGGCGACCGCGCCGAGCGGGGCTGAATAAGCCCCGTCAGGGGTGTTCAGGTGTCATAGACGGTGGAGCGGTGACCGACGTGTACCACCCACACCACCAACTCGCCGTTGCCGATCGTGTAGATCACCCGTCGCCCATCCGTAGGCGGCGGCGGTCGGGCTGGGAGACCGGGGAGGCGGTGTCGAACCCGAGAGGGCCGGTCTCCAGCTCGGTCAGTTTGGCCAGGATGCGGAGGGCCGCGCCGCGCGGGACTTTGCGGAGCTCGGCCTGGGCCTCGGGCCGGAAGACGGTGCGGTACTCACTCACTGCGCGCCAGTGTCTCCCTCATGACGTCCTCGATCGGGATGCCGGGTGCAGGGTTGGCCATGCGCTCGTCGATGTCCGGTTGATCTCGCGCTCTTCCCATTCCTGGTACCTGCGCAGCACCTCGATGGAGACCACCGCGGCGACCTCCTTGCCGCGGCGCGTGATGACAGTAGGCACGTCGCTGCGATCGGCGCGCTCCACGACCTCGGCGAGGTGTGCGCGCACATCGCGGATGGACTCTGTGGGCAGCGGCTGCGTCATGCGCTCAAGCGTGCCGAATGTCCCATGTGTGCACAACAGGTCTTCGGAGTAGGCCCCACTTCGCGGCGGTCGCGCGTGCTGGATGCGTTGAATGGTGCGTCTCCGTCGGGACGTCGCGCCAGCCCCTGCCCACTCACTGAGAGGTGCTTGCCGCCTGCTCGGCCTTCTCTCCCGTGGGGCCCGCCGCGAACCATGTGCCGCCCACGCCCTGCCCGTTCAGATCGCCCGGCCTGCTGTCGCCGGCGAAGCGGTAGACCGGCCAGCCGCCGACGGTGAGCTGGACCTGGCCGTCCTGGCGGCGGATCGCGCCGACGTCCTTCTGGTCCACGCCCGCCAGGTAGACGTTGCCGCCCTGCTTGATGGTCACGGGGGGCCATCGCACGGCGCAGTCGTCGTTGCAGTTGGACAGCGACGGCTGGGCCGAGTCGTTGTCGAAGCGGTACAGCGCTGCCTGGTTGATGTTGATCAGGTGCGGTGAGAACAGGGGCGCCGAGGTCACCGCCGACAGCTGGACCCACTTCGGGGGCTCCTCCTGGAGGACGGCCCCGACGACGGTGCCGCCGTTGCCGCTCAGGCCCGCTTCCTGGGCGGTGGAGTCGACGACCTGCAGTGTGCTGTTGTCCGCGCTCCGGCCGTCCGCCGCGGCCGGGGAGGACGCGGGTGCGGGGGCCGAGGCCGTCTGCGGGGCACTGTCGCCGATCTGGATGGTCTTGCCGCAGGCGGACATGCCCGTGACGCCGCACAGGACGAAGGTGAGGCCGGCGGCGGTCCGGCGCGCGGTGGTGCTGCGGAACGGCAGGCCGGTGAGGAGCGAGGTCATGCCTGCAACACGAGACAGAAGCGGAGAAGGTTCAACGCCTCCGGCGACCGCCCCGAAAACCGCCGGAGTTGAACGATCCGGCCCCCCGCACCCGTGTTGTACACACAGGTGAATCCTCATCGCACCGGAACGGGGACTCAAAGATGGCTTCGGACATCAACATACCCGGGAGTGAACTCCGGGAGGCCCAGGAGATGCTGGGCTTCGTGCACGACTTCATCGACATCGGGCACCACACGTTCGACTTCGATGCGGCCTTCGGTCGGGAGCTGTCCCGGGGTTCCGCCCAGAACTTCGAGAACAAGTGGGAGGACGGCAAGCACCAGTTGCAGAAGCAGGTGCAGGGCATCCGGGACGCGATCGGCAGCATCCTGGACTCGTTCGAGAAGACCGACCTCGACGCCGTGTCCAACCTGGAGATCGGAAGCGAAGGAGCCTGAGCCGTCGGCGGCTCGGTGTGCGCGGCGGGAAGGCGGCAGTGAGGAGTGTGTTCGATGGTGGACGAGACGATCGGTGACCGATGAGTACTGCTGCACAGCGCTTCGTGCTTGACATTCCGGATCTGTGGAACCAACTGGACCTCTCCGGTGAGGACTTGGCCCAGGTGCGTGCGCGGGCGCTGGCCTCGACCCGGGATCCCCGGGGGAAGGCCCGGATCAACGACATGTTCCGTCAGGGGCGGGAGGTGAGCCGGGCCGCACGCCGCCATGGAGCGCTCCTGGCGGTGGGGACGGCGACGATGTACCCCGACGGCCTCTTCATGGCGTACGGGATGGTGTTCGCCGTCACCACTCCTCAGGGTGAGGAGCTGACGCTGCCGGTGCTGTCCGCGCGGCTCGGCGTCTCCTCGGCGACCGGGGCCGCGCCGAAGGACCGGGTCATCGCCTCCGCGAAGGTGCCCCATGTGGGCACGGTGGCCCGGGTCACCGGTACCGAAGTGACGCGGCTGACCGGGGACATCGACGTCAAGCTGCTCACGATGCACACCATGATGCCGGTGCCGGGCACCACCGAGGACTTCCTCGTGGTCACCTTCGCCAGCCCCAATCTGCCGTTGAAGAGCGAGGCGTACGACCTGTTCGACGCCATCACCAGCACCTTCCGCTTCGTGACGGACGACGGTGTCCAGGTCACGGTGGACAGCGACGGAGGGGTCGCCGCCTGACCGGCGTCCACGACGGAACAAAGAAGGGCGGCCGGGTGCTTCACCCGGCCGCCCTTCGCGTCCCGCGGGCAGGGCCACTGTTCCGTGCCCGCGGGGGAAGGAGGCGCACCCGGCGAGGGGGAGTCAAGGGCGCACCTCCGGCTTCACAGATCCGTGTCCGGGAGCGGCACCTGCACCGTCCGCAGTGTTCCGTCGCCCAGATGCAGGAGCCCGCGGCCCGGCTGCGGCGCCTGGCCGACGACGCCCCGGGTCAGCTTCACCCCGATGACCTCTCCGTCGCTGAGCCCCTGCGGGGACAGCAGCATGCCGGTGCGGTTGCGTTTGACCTGCCCCATCCAGCCGGCCAGGCTCAGCGACAGCGACTCGGCGTTGCCGGCCGCCAGAACGCCCCACCCGGTCCCGGCCCCGCCCCGGGCGAGCAGGGCCAGATCGGCGTCGATCTCGGCGCCCATGAACAGTTCGGCGTCGTCCACGACGATCACCCCGTTCTCCTCCGGCACATTGCCGAGCGCCGGACGGAACTCGTTGACCGGCACCTCCGCGTCGGTGATGACAGCGGCCACACCGGGGCGGCCCTGGAGCAGGCGCAGGGGCGAGCGGCGCGGAGCGAGAACGATCAGTCCGGCGCCCGCCGCCAGCAGCGAATGCGCGGCGGTCAGCAGCGCGGAGCTGCGGCCGGTGCGCGGCGGCCCGGCGATGACGAAGGTCGGCACGTCCGCCAGATCGGGGCTGAGGGAGGTGAGGGTGTCACCGCCGACCGCCACCAGGGGCCGCGTCGGCCCGCCGTGGGAGTGCAGGGCCAGGGCGTCGGCGTAGCCGATGCGGTCGGGGAGGACGTCCAGGCGCAGCGGGAGCCGCTCCGCGGGCACCGCGGACTCCCGCTCGCTCAGCCGCCGGCCGAGGTCGGTGAGGACCTCGGCCTGCGCGGTGCCGGCCAGGTCCTCGCTCAGCACCGCGATCTGCACCTCGCTGAGGTCCTGCGGACGGATACCGCGCCCCGGCGGCAGGTCGGCGGGGGCGGACCTGGTCGGGATGCCGACGGTGGAGTAGTCCTGGCGGTCGTTGAGCCGCAGGACGATCTTGTCCTCGGTGGTGCCGGAGAACCGGCTGCCGCCGAGCACCCGGTCGCCGGCCAGGACGACATGCACACCGACACCCGCGCCGTCGCGCAGCAGGCGGACCAGACGCTCCATGTAGCTGCCGTTGTCGTAGGACGCGAACTCGCGCTCGAAGACCTCGAACCGGTCGACCATCAGCACGATGTGGGGCAGTCGCTCGCCGGGGTTCTGCGCCTTGCGCAGCTCGGTCAGGTCGGCGGTGCCGCGCGTCCCCAGGATGCTCTGCCGGGCGGTGAGTTCGGAGTTGAGCCGCTCAAGGAGCCGTCCGAGCCGCTCGGTCTGGTTGCGGTCGACGACGGCGCCGCAGTGCGGCAGCGCGGTCAGCGCGTTGAGCGCGCCGTTGCCGCAGTCGATGCCGTACAGGTGCACGTCGTCGGCGCCGTGCGCCTCGGCGAGTGCCGCGGCCAGGGTGCGCAGCGTCTGGGAGCGCCCGCTGCGGGGCGATCCGATGATGTGCAGATGGCCGGAGCGGTCGAGGTCGAACACCAGCGGCGCACGGGTCTGCTGCGCCGGCAGGTCGACCACGCCGTACTCCACGGCCGGCAGCGCCGGAGCGCGCTCGGCGGCGGGCGCGGGCGCGGCTTCCGGGGTCCGGGTGAGGAGGCCGGGCAGCGGCGGCAGCCACGGACTGGCCTGTCGGGGAATTCCGGCGAGCCGGGCCGCCTGGGCGACGGCGCCCGTCAGGACCGCGAGGTCGGTGACGGCCTCGGTCTGCGCGGGACGTGCACCGCCGCGGGCTCCGTCGCGCGGCAGCGGACCGCCGATCTCCTGCCAGGACACCGCCTCCGCCCGGATGACGGTCCGTGTGCCGTCGGCGGTGTGGCCGCCGGGCCGGCGCCCGCCGACCCGGCCGGACTGGAACGGCAGCAGGGCCGACGGTCCGAGCCGGGCGTAGGCGCGGCCCGGGTTCGCCGGAGAGATCTCCCCGGAGTCGGGCGCGTCGATGATGTCCCGGCTCTCGGTGGTGTCGGTGGTGCGCAGGGCGATCCGCAGGTTGGTGTTGGCGCGGATGTCCGGAGTGACGGCGCCGCCGGGCCGCTGCGTCGCCAGCACCAGGTGGATCCCCAGGGACCGGCCGCGCTGCGCGATGTTGACCAGGCCCGAGATGAAGTCGGGCAGTTCCCGCACCATGGAGGCGAATTCGTCGATGACCAGCATCAGCCGCGGCAGGGGCGGCAGTACGTCGCCGCCGCGGGACCGCTTGTCGAGGTAGTCCTCGATGTCCTTGGCGCCCGCCTGGGCCAGCTGTGTCTCCCGGCGCCGCAGCTCGGCCCCGAGGGACACCAGGGCCCGCTCCACCAGGTGGGTGTCGAGGTCGGTGACCGTGCCGACGGTGTGGGGCAGATCGGCGCACTCGGCGAAGGCGCTGCCGCCCTTGTAGTCGACCAGGACGAAGGTCATCTCGTCGGGACGGTTGACCACCGCCAGTGTGGCGACCAGGGTCTGCAGCAGTTCCGACTTGCCGGAACCGGTCGTCCCCGCGATCAGTGCGTGCGGGCCGTCCCGCACGAGGTCGACGGCGAACGGCCCGTCGTATCCGGTGCCCAGGACGGCCATGGTGCTGCGGCCGCCGAGCGACCAGCCGGCCACCACGGCCTCGGCCGTCGGCGGCTCGATGTCCAGCAGCTCCAGGAGACGTACCGAGCCGGGCAGGGTGCTCTCGTCGCTGTCACCGACGCCACGCAGCGGAGCCAGGGCGCGCCCGAAGTGCTCGTACCAGCCGGCCTCCGGCGAGTCGGTGCGCACCCCCTCCAGCCCCGCACCCGCACCGGTGCGGACCTTGGAGGCCGTGGTGGCGCCCGCCTCAGTGACCACGACCGCGCCGCACTCCTCGGGCAGGAGCCGTTCCTCGCGGTCGATGCAGAGGGTGTGGACGCCCACCGACGGTCCGTCGCGCAGCAGGGCGATGACACCGGGAAGAGAACGAGCGCGGCGGGCCTGCTCCAGGACGACCAGGATGTCCGGGTAGCCGTTCGCGCCGCCCCGGGTCAGATCGGGTCCGGCCCCGATACGGGAGGCGACGATCTGCCCGAGCTCGCCGATGCGGCGGGCCAGGGAGTGGGCGGTGCTGCCCAGCAGGGCGTAGGCGTCCTCCCCCTGTGCCTGGGTGTGCGGCAGCCAGCGCGTCCACGACCAGTCCTGCTCGCCGTCCGGTCCCGCGAGCACCACGATCCGCAGATCGGCGGGGCTGTGCAGGGCGGCGGCCTGGGCCGTCATCCACCCGGCCAGCCGGGCCGCTCCCGTGCCGGCGATCCCGGCCACGCCGACGCGGCGCAGCGATGTGGCGACGGGCACCTGGTTCAGCTGCGGCACGGTGGTGCGCCGGTGCTCGTCCTGCGTGGGATCGTCGACGCTCGACGACGAGGGAAGATCGGCCGTGCCGACCCGTACGGACAGGAAGTCGGGGTCCTGCCAGCGCCGCTCCCACAGTCGTTCCGAGGGCTGGGCGGCCATCTGCAGCAGGGCCGCGGGGTCCGGCAGGGACAGGCGCAGGTTGTGCTGTTCCTCGATGACGGCCTGGTCGACGTCCGCGCGCACCCGCACCAGAGTCTGCTCGTACTCCTCTTTTTTCTCCAGGTACTTGAGCATCGCCTGCTTGCGGCCGCCGAACTGGGTGATCAGCGCGGCGATCGGCGAGAGCAGGGCGATGAAGACGAAGGACCAGCGCTGGGTGACGAAGATGGCGATCATGGCGCTGCCCGCTGGGAGCAGAAGGATCGGCAGCAACGGGATGGGCCGCTTGTCCGGCTTCGCCGGTGGTGCAGGGAGCCGGAACTTCGCGCCTGCCGCCGGCGGCAGGAAGCGAGGCGGCCGGTTGAACTCCAGGCCCAGTCCGTCCTGGGCCGGCGTCAGCGGCGCCCGGGAGTCCTGACGTGATGTCAGCTCCAGTAGGATGTCACCGACGGTGAGCTGGCTGCCCTCCTGCCACGGCGAGGGAGCCGTCGCGCTCCTGCCGTCGACGAGTGCCATGTCGGCCCTGAGCAGCTCGGCGCTTCCGTCGAGCCGGACCCGTACCCGGGCCGCGAGCGTGGGTGCCGTCCCGGCCAGTCTGATCCGGCAGGACGGACCGCTGCCGATGTCGTAGTCGCCGGGCACCAGACGGAAGACGGTCCCCGCCCCCGGACCCGAGACCACCCGGACCTCGCTGTGGCCCTCGGCCTCGGGCTCCTGGGGAACGGGGGTTCCGAGTCCGAGGTCCATGCCGTCCCGCACACCGGCCGTCTGGAGGGTGGCCTGCGGGTCGACGGGCGTGGAGCCGATGTAGAGAGCAGGCTCCGGCGCCCCCGCCCCGTCGGCCTGCGCATGGCCGACGGCACGGGCCAGCTCGGCCGCGAACCTGCCCGCCTGCGCGGAAGGCTCGGTGTCGACGACGACGGTGGTGGACACCCCCTCGATCCGCGGGTCACGAACACTGACGGTCAATCGCACTGCTCATCGTCCTTCTCGTGGGGGGTGGGTGTCTTCACTGCGCCTCGACACCGAGCGGGCCGCGGGGTCAGCCGAGGTTGGAGCCGAGCTGGTCGTCGGTCTGCGAGAACGCGTCGCCGACGGCCTTCACGTACTGGCCGATCCCCTGCAGGCCCTGGTTGACCTGGTCGAACCCCTTGGCGAACTCGTCGAAGAACGGGGAGAACTTCTGCTGGGCGGCGGGCGTGCTGTAGCCGTTGGCCAGCAGGTTGGAGATCTTCCCCTTGACCTCGGCGAGCTTGTCCTGCAGCTGCGCGAAGTCATTGAGGAGGGCCTGCGAAGTCGAGGCGGTCTCGTCGGAGTTGACGTTGTAGGAAGGCATGGAAGTACTCCTTGCTGGTCGGTTCCGTCCATCCGTTCATGGATGGAGTTCTGTGAGGGCCAGGGCAGAGGGCCGAGGGCGCATCGGGCCGGGCCGGTCCGAGGGCGGCCCGGCCCGGTGCTACTGGCCGCCGTTGCCGGTCGGCTCATCGGGACTGGTCGGTGCCGTGACGAACCCGCTGCTGTCCGGTGAGGACGAGGTATCGGCGCCGCGGGCCGGTGGGGTGTCGGGGATGGTGAGCGGCGGGAGCGGGGGACGCCCGCCCGGTTGGCCGCCGTCCGGCGTGGTGGGTGATGGGGGCAGTGGCACGTCTGCCGGGTTCACGCCGGTGGGTCGTGGGGTGGTGGGTGAGGCGGGCAGTGGGACATCTGCGGGGTTCACGCCGGAGGTGGGTGACGTGGGCAGTGGCACGTCTGCCGGGTTCACGCCGGTGGGTCGTGGGGTGGTGGGTGAGGCGGGCAATGGGACATCCGCGGGGTTCACGCCGTTGGTGGGTGAGGCGGGCAGTGGGACATCCGCCGGGTTCACGCCCGTGGGTCGCGGCGTTGTGGGGGATGCGGGCAGCGGCACGCCCGCCGGGTTCACGCCGTTGGTGGGTGACGTGGGCAGTGGCACATCCGCCGGGTTCACGCCCGTGGGTCGCGGCGTCGTGGGCGACGTGGGCAGCGGCACGCCCGCCGGGGCGATGGGCGGCGTGGTGCCGGGCCGGACGTTGCCCTTGATCGGGATCTTGGCCGTCACGCCGTCGACCACGCGGCCCAGGCCCGCCTTGCCGACCGGTCCCACGCCCAGCGTGGGGGCCGAGTTGGCGATCTCACCGGCCGCGACCTCGTTGGGATCGCCGCCCTGGGCGATCCCGACACCGATCTTGGCGCCGAGCGTGGCGCCTTCCTCGACGAAGTTGCCGACCTGGTCGGAGGCCCGCTTTCCGACGCTGTCGCCCAGTGCCGGAGCGGTGGTGTCCCCGAAACGGCCGCCGGCGCCGTCCCTGACCGGCGGGTTCCCCCTGGCCGAGCCGATTTTGCCGATGCCTCCCTTGAAGACGGCTCCCGCCACGGCCCCCGCCGCGGCTCCGGCGAAGACCCCGGCCGCGGTGATCTCGTCGTGGTTCGCCGCCTTGGCGGCTGTTTCCAGGGCGGAGTTCTTCAGGAAGCCGCCGCCGGCCTCCGCGGCCGCCTTGCCCACCGACGTGTCGAGGATCCCGCTGATGGCCTTGTTGTTGGCGAGCGACTCGGTGACCTTGGTAATGGTTCCGGTGGTCTTGGTGATCACGCTGGATCCCTTGATCGCGGCCACCGCGGCGGGGGCGATGGCTTCCACCGCCCTGCCCCCCAGCTTCAGCAGGGAGCCGCCGGGGACGATGCCGAGCAGGCCGACGACGAAGTCACCCGCTTTGATACCGCCGGTCTGACTTGCGACGACTTGGTTGAAGACGAAGAGTGCCCCGCCGAGCAACGCGCCCACCACCGGGAAGAACACCGCCACCACGGCGATCAGAGCGGCGAGCAGGATCTGGACGAAGGGGAAGTCCCTGAAGAAGTCGGCGATCTTCTGGAAGATGTTCCGCTCCGGAATCGCCTCCCTCGCCGCCCGGTCCAGCACGTCGGCGCACTCCCGCTGGGCGCTCTGCCGCATCGCCTTGGCCTGCTCGGCCAGGCTCCTGGCCGCGCTCATCCCGCCTTTGCCGGAGTCGATGGAGTCCTGGACCCGGCGGGCCTCGGCCTTCTCCTCGTCCGTGGGTTCGGCACCCAGTTCCCTGGGCGCCTGGTTCGCCTGCGGTGCGGCGGCCCGCGCCTGGTCGACCGCCCGGTCGAAGGTGTCCTGGGCCTCCTGCAGACGCGGGATGTAGTCGCTGTAGGCCTGGGCCGCGTCGTGATAGGAGGTCATCGTCTTGGTCAGCTTGTTCGGGAGATCGTCGCCGATCTTCTCCTTCAGCTTGTCCATGGCCGAACCCCGGCCCTGCGCGATCGTGCCGTCCCTCTTCAGCACGTTCAGCGCCTTCTCCGCGGCGTCTCCGACGTCCCGGTACCGCTGCATGACGGCCTGGATCAGGTCCGGGTCGCCAGGCGTCGGATCCCCGTTCATCCCGACGATCTGGAAGTCCTCGGAACTCGCGTGCCGACGTGCCATGTTCATCCCCCGTGCGCGGTGCCCCTCAGGTGCAGTCGCCAGATACACGGGCTCGGGCTTCCCAAGGGTTCACATCTTCTTCGAACGCTTTCACCGCCCGGCTCCGTGTAGACGGTGGAGCGCGTCGGCGGACAGCGGCAGGGCCTTCCCCGCACGGCCCGCGGAACGCTCCCAGCAGCCCGGAGGAGTAGCAGACGACATGGCGGACCCCATGACCGACGACACCGGCGCCGTGCCTCGGCACCGGCCGAGAGCCACCGCGCCCCACCGCACGCCGCACACCGTGCTGCGCTTCCTCGCGGCCGTGGTGATGGCCTGCCTGGCCGCACTGGGCGCGGCCTCGTCCGCGGCCGCCGCGGAGGGCGACGATCTGATCAAGGTGTTCGTGGTCCAGGACCCCGCGCAGTCCGGTGGGCAGCTCGCCACCCTGGAGTCGATCGCCGCCGGCACCCTGGGCGACGCCTCGCGTGCGGGGGAGATCCTGAACCTCAACCGCGGTCTGCGGCAGAAGGACGGCGGGGCGCTGAACGCTCCCGAGGAGCAGCTGCATCCCGGCTGGATCCTGCGGCTGCCACCGGATGCCTCGGGGCCCGGCGTGCAGCTGGCGAGGGAGACCGGGAACGCGAACGACACGTCCACGGACCCGAACGGCGCGGCGGGCGACGCCGGAGCGGCCACCGGCGGATCCACCGTGTTCGCCATTCCCCTGGCCGCGGCGGTGGCCGCGGTCGTGGCCCTCCTGATGGCCCTGGTGACCGCGATCATCGTGAGCAGGAAGAAGGCACGCGCCGTGTACGCCGCGGGGATGCGTGTGGTGCGAAAGCTGGGGGCCCCTGCCAGGCGGCGGCGCCGGCTGATGCTGCGACGCGCGACGGGCCGGCGGTTCGCGGCAGACGCCGACTCCGTACGGCGTGCCTACGGCGCCCTCGGAGAACTCTCCGCCGGCGGGGGGCGGCCGGAGACGCCGGTGCACGGGCTGCGCGTCGACGACGGCGGTGTCACGGTGTGGCTGCCGTCCTCCTCCGCGGTCGACGCCCCCTGGCAGAACATCGACGGCACCCGGTGGCGCCGTACCGCCGCCGCTGTCGGCTGGATGACCCCGGCCGGCGGCGACGGAGCCACGACCTCATGGGCGGCCGTCACCGCCGCGTGTCTGGTGCGGGTGGGGACCGACACCGACGGCGAACCGGTGTTCGTGGACCTCAGCCGTCTGGACGGTGTCCTCAGTGTGACGGGCGATCAGGCCGTGGCGCGCGACGTGGTGCAGAACCTGCTGGCGGAGATCGCCCGCAGCAGGCCGGACACCCCGGTGACCGTCCTCGGCGGCAGGGACGGCGCCGACGCGCTCGCCCTGCCGGGAGCTCTGCAACGGCTCCCCCGGGTCGAAGCACCGGCGGCGGCTCCCGCGACCGGTGGCGGCACCACCCGCGCCGCCGCCTCACGGCACCCGGTCAAGGGGCTGGTGGTCCTGGCGGGCACCCCCACGGAGCGGGAGACCGCCGAGCTGACCGCGCTGTGCGGACCGGGCGGTGCGGGCTGGACGGGACTCGTCTCCGGCGAGGTGGACGGCGCGCACTGGCGTTGGAACACGGACGCCGACGGCCATGTGGACATTCCGGTGCTGGACGTGCGGCTCACCGTTCCGGCGTGAAGAGGAACCCCATGACCCCTGTCGACGGGCGGCCGGTACCCGCCGCGCGCCGGCCGGTGACCGGCACCCGGCGCGTCACGTTCACGGCCGGCGGGGGCCCGGCCGTGAGGACGGGCTCACGCCGGCAGCGCCCCGTCCCGGGGCACTGCCGCGGCCTTGCTGCGCAGACTGCTGAGGGCGTAGTGCTGGCGGGACTTCACGGTGCCCGCCGGTATGCCGAGGATGCGCGCTGTCTCCTTGACGGTCCTGCCGCACAGGTAGGTGTGCAGAAGCACCTCCCGGTGCTCATGGGACAGCCGGCGCAGCAGGGTGATCGTCTCGACCGAGGTCAGTACCCCGTCGGCGTGATCGGGCTGGAACGCGTCATGGTCCTCCGCGCCCACGGTCTCGTGCCGGGAGGCCGCGCTGCGCATCCGGTCGACCACCAGATTGCGTGTGACGGTGAGCAGCCAGCCCCGTACCGAACCCTGGGTGCTGTACAGCCGTTCCGCGTAGGGCCAGGCCCGGATGAAGGTCTCCTGCACGACGTCCTCCGCCGTGTGGCGGTCGTTCAGCAGTTTCTCGGCGTAGGCGAGCAGCACCTTGGTGTGGTCGGTGACCAGCCTCTGCAGAAGGTGCGTCTGGTGTTCGGGGGTCGCGGCGTCCGCAAAGGTCGTGTTCATGGTCCAGTTCCTGTAGGGGGAGGGCCTTGCGTGCGCCGTACTCGCCCATCAGGACTGTTCGTTCGTACGCGGGAGGGCATACGCGACGATCGCCGGGAAGGAACCACCGACACGGCAGGAATGCTCAGGACGAAGCCGGTCCCACGGAACCGGAGGTCGCCGCACCGCCGGCACACCGAGGCGTGCCGAACGCGCCGCGGCCCCCGGTGAATCGGCGCACGGCGAGCGTAGGCAGCCGCCACTTCCGCAACACTGACGGTTTACTGACGTCCGGCCGCGGGAAAGGAGGCGGCGATCGGCGCCGGCGTCAGGCGCCCTGGCCTTCCCCGTCCTCGGGGGACGAGGAGGGCGGGGCGAGGTCAGTCAGCTTGCCACGGACGAGTGCGGCGTCCGGATGTCCGATCCGGTCCAGGATCTCCAGCGCCTGGCCCAGGGCGAGCGCCGCTTCCGCGGGACGCCCGGCCGCATGGTGGGCATCGCCGATGTGGGCCAGGGTGTCGGCTTCCAGAAAGGCGTCGCGGATGGTGCGGTACAGCGTCAGCGCGTGCTCGTAGCACTCCAGCGCCCGGTCGTGGTCGTGCAGATGGTGATGGGCATAGCCGAGGCTGTCCCACGCCGCGGCCTCGCCGTTGAGGTCGCCGATCGCCCGGTGGGCTTCGAGGGACCGTCCGCACTCGTCCAGGGCCTCACCGTATTGACCGAGCAGGATGTACGTCCAGCCGATCTCGTTGAAGACGCTGGCCTCCCCGCTGCGGTGCCCGGCCGAGCGGTACAGGGCATGTGCCGACCTGTAGTGGTCGAGCGCCTTCTCCTGGTCCTGCCGGCGGTTGGCCAGGAAGGCGAAGTAACGGTGCACCCGGGCCTGCCCCACCGCGTCACCGAAGTCCCCGAACAACTCCAGGGAGCGCGACAGGTTCTCGGCCGACTCGTCCCAGCGCTCCAACCGCCCGGCGACAAAGCCGAGCGCCCGGTGTGCGTGGGCCTGACCGCGTATGTCGCCCAGGCGCCGGGTCGTGGCCGCGGCCGTCGTCTGCGCGGCGAGCTGTTCCTGCCAGCGGCCGTTGCGGTCCAGATAGCGCTCCAGGGTCACGGCCAGCTGCCAGCTGTGCCGGCCGCTTCCGTGCCGGGCGTCCTGCTCGACGGCGGCGAGCATGGCGGACAGATTGCCGTCCAGCCAGTCGGCGGCACCTGTCTGGTCGGCGAAGGACACCGTGGTCACACCGGCCTCCTGGGGGCCCAGCTCGATACGGTCCCGGCTGGGCGCGAGGACGGTGTCCGCCGCATGTGCGCTGTGCAGATAGTGGTCCAGCATCCGGCGCCGGGCCGTGTGCAGCTCCTCCGCCGTGTCCTTGTCCTCGCCGAGCTCCACTCCGTAGGAGCGCAGCAGTTCATGGCAGCTGAAGTGGCCGGGTGCGGGCTCGGAGATCAGATGTGCCCGGACCAGCTCCGCGAGCGCCGGCCGGACCTGGCCGGGCCGCAGCCCCGCCAGACTCGCGGCGGCGGCGAGCGAGCACTCCCGGCCCGGGTGCAGGGCAAGCAGCCTGAACATACGTGCGGCCGCCGGGGTGAGCAGATTGTAGGACCAGGAGAAGGCACAGCGCGCGTCCGCCACCGGGGCCTCGGCGGTGAAGGCGTCGAGGCTGCCCTGGCTCTCGCTCAGCTCGGCCGCGACGGCGGCGAGCGAGAAGGAGGGATTCACCGCGGCGCGGGCGGCGACTATGGCCAGCGCCAGGGGCAGATGCCCGCACAGGGTGATGATCTCCGTGGCGGCGCGGGGCTCGTCCGCGATCCGTCCGGCACCCAGCCGGCGCGACAGGAACTCCAGCGCGTCCGCCTCGCTCAGCACGTCCAGCGTCATGCTGTGGGCGCCCTCCGCCGCCACCAGGCCATGGAGCTGGTTGCGGCTGGTGACGATGACCAGGCAGCCGGGCGCCCCGGGCAGCAGGGGCCGGACGTGCTCGGTGTCCCGCGCGTTGTCCAGGACGATCAGCACCCGCCGGTCGGCGAGCAGGCTGCGGTACAGCGCGGTCTGCGCGTCCTGTCCTGCGGGAATCCGGTGCGCGGGCACACCGAAGGCGTCGATGAAGGTGCGTATCGCCTCGCCGGGGCTCATGATCGAGCCGGTCGGGTGGAACCCCCGCAGATCGACGTAGAGCTGCCCGTCGGGGAAGCGGTCGGCGGCCTGGTGCGCCCAGTGCACGGCCAGTGTGGTCTTGCCGATGCCCGCCATCCCGCCGATCGCGCTGATCACCACCATGGAGGGGGGTTTCTCCGGGGCGGGCAGCAGCGCCTTCACCTGGGCGAGCTCGCTGCGTCTGCCCGTGAAGACGGCCAGATCCGCGGGAAGCTGGGCGGGAGGCACGGTGGCGGCCGTCCACGGGGGCGCCTCCGCCGCGGCGGTCGTCCCTCCCGGCTCCTCCTCCGGGTCACCTTCGCTCTCCTCGAGCGCGGCGGGCGGCGCCGCGTGCGACGGAACGGCCTGGCGCAGTACCCGCTGATGGGCGGATTGCAGCTCGGGGCCCGGCTCAAGACCCAGATCGTCCACGAGCCGGGCGCGCAGGGTCCGGAACAGGTCCAGCGCCTCCGCCTGGTGCCCGGTCGAGGCGAGCACCACGATCAGCCTGGCGTGCAGCGCCTCGTCCAAGGGGTGCTGGGCCGCGGCCTGCCGCAGCGCCACCAGCACTCCGGTGCCGAGTTCCGGCCCGGCCTCCAGCGCGAGGTCGGCGGCCTCCTTGACGGCGGACAGATACTCGCGGTCCACGGCGGTGAAGGCCGGGTGGGACCGCACCTCGGGCGCGATGTCCGAGGCCACCGGCGCCCGCCACAGCCTCAGGGCCTCGATCAGCAGCTCGGTGGCCCGCGCGGGGCTGCCTGCGCCCGCCGACCGGGCCGCCTCCTGACGCAGGGCACGGAAGCGCAGCAGGTCCAGCGAGCCGGGCTCCACCTCCAGGCGGTAGCCGCCCGCACCCCGCACAAGCCATCGCGAGGGGCTCCGGGCCGGCAGCTCCGGTTCGAGCAGGCGGCGGAGTGCCCCGATGTGCCGCTGCACCACATTGACGGCGCTGTCCGGCGGGGCCTGTCCCCACAGCGCGTCGACGATGTCGTGGACGGCCACCGGATGGCCCGCCTGGATCAGCAGCAGGGCCAGCAGACCGCGCTGCTTCGGCGGCCCCAGCTCCAGCTCGGAATCCCCGTTCCAGGCACGAACAGGCCCCAGCACAGTGAAACGCGTCGGCACAACACCCCCCATGGTGGCATGCGTAACTCATGAACAACCCGCCTGGACGTCCGGGCCAGGCGATAAGGAATGAGCGTACGTTCCTTTTCGGTCGGCAGTGCCGGTATCGCGACTGCGCCGCCGACCCGTGACGGATATCGCGACTACTTGTCGCCGACCCGTGACAGACCGAGCAGGCAAGAAATGCGGTTTCAGGAGGACCCGGCCGGGGATGTGCAGAACGCCCCCCGAAAGTCGCGCGGCCCACGGGGACGAGATTCCATGACGGGTGCCTCCGGGGCAATGTGATCCGCATTCGCCGGAAGGTCGACTCGAAGGCGCTCCGCGAGGAGTGTGCCGTGCCCACCGCTGGGCCGGTGCCGGGTCCGGCTGACGGCATGTCAGCTCGGCGAGGTGTGCCGCGCCGTTCTTCCGGTCCCGCGCTTCAAAAGGCTGACGCCGGACACAAGATGAAGTTCCTGTCCGATCTTCAAGAGAGCTGATTCCCTGCATTTCCGGTGCCCGCTCGGCCCCGTTTCCCTTTTCTGCGGACCGGAGTGAATCTTCGAATGGAAAGTCCTTCACTCTGTATTGCGGGGATCCAGGCGGGCGTTATATTTGACAAGGGTGACTCGCTTACAGGCGAGGAGGCGGTATGAGGGTGAACTGGGACGACGCGCGACGCCTCGAAGAAGCGCGTCTCAAATTCCTCAGCGGCGAGTCCGTGGACCTCGCGGTGCGCAGCGCCGTGCTCTTCTCCTGGCAGCGTTGCCGCTTTCGGGGCATCGCCGCGGACCACGTCAGCATCCCCTACTTCGACAGTGTGAACCGCGAGGACAGCGTGCTGTCCATCGCCGGGCCGGCCCTGGACCGGCTGCAGTCCCGGCTGTCGGGGATGGACGTCGTCACAGCCCTCTGCAACCCCATGGCGCAGGTGCTGGAACGCCGGGTGGGCATCCCCGCGTTGAGCCGCTCGTTGGAGGCCCTGCGAGTCGAACCAGGATTCGGCTGGCTGGAAGGAGCCGTCGGGACCAACGGCATTGGTACGGCACTCGCGGACCGGCGCCCGGCCTTCATCCGTGGAAGTGAGCACTTCGCCGACATCAACCGGAATTTCGCCTGCGCGGCAGCGCCCATACGTGATCCGCTCAGCGGGCGAGTCCGTGGCGTGATCAATATTTCAAGTATCAACGATCTCGGTGACCCGTTGATGCTCACCCTGGTCCAGGAGTCGGCCAACACCATCGAGCGTCTGCTTCTCGACGACATAGAGGAACACGAGCGATCCCTGCTCCGCGCGTTTTTGCGAGCCCAGCGCAGGACGGCCGGCGGCGTCACGGCACACCTTCTCGCGCGCGACGTCATCAGCACGGCCGGGGAACCGCTGCACCGCTACGATCTTGAGGTCCTGCGGAAGGCGGCGGCGGAACTCATCTCCGCCGGACAAGCGGCGGTCGTCGAGGTACCCCTTGCCGGAGGTCGCACCGCCGCGCTGCGCAGCCGGCCCGTGGAAGGCGCCATCGATGCCCTCACCGGCTTCGTCGTCGAGGCCCTGCGCGCCGACGGCGCGCTCCAGTGCCTGGAGCCCATGAGCCTGGAGCCCATGAGTGCTCGGGCCGCGGAGACGACGCCCAGGCCGATATCCGTGTCGGCGAGGCCCGCCCCGGCCCACGCCTCGCCGTCCGTCGGTGAGCGGCGGGGCGCCGTGGAGGGCGGGCTCGTCGCCGTGGGCGAGCCTGGCATCGGGCGTCTGGCCGTGCGGGCGCGACAGCGCCTCGAACTGTTGTGCAGGGCGGCGGAGCGCATAGGCACGACCCTGGACGTGACCCGTACGGCTGAGGAACTGACCGAGGCAGCGGTCCCGGTCTTCGCCGACTTCGTCTCGGTCGACCTCGCCGAGTCCGTGCTCACCGGCGACGAACCGACGAACCCGGCCGCGGAGATGCACCGGATCGCCCTCGGTGCCGTCCGCCCGGGTTCACACCTCTACCCGGCGGGGACGCGGATCGAATACACCCCGCCCGTGCTGCGGAACTGCCTGACGACCGGGCAGTCGGTCCTCGAACCGGAACTGGAGACGGCCTACTCGTGGACGGTTCACGACCCGGCACGCGCTGAGCAGATCCGTGAGGCGGGACTGCACTCGCTCATCGCCGCCCCTCTGTGCGCCCGGGGGGTCGTCCTGGGCGTGGTGACCTTCTACCGCTCCGAGCGGCCCGGTCCCTTCGAGGAGGACGACCTCTCCCTTGCCGAGGAACTCGCGAGCCGGGCGGCGGTGTGCATCGACAACGCCCGCCGCTACACCCGCGAACACACCACCGCTCTGGCCCTGCAGCGGCGCCTGCTCCCGCACACTCTTCCCGAGCAGAACGCCGTGGATGTCGCATGCCACTACCTGCCCGCTCAGTCGGCCGTGGGCGGTGACTGGTTCGATGTCATCCCGCTGTCGGGCGCCCGGGTGGCACTCGTCGTCGGTGACGTGGTCGGCCACGGCCTGCAGGCGTCCGCCACGATGGGCCGCCTGCGCACGGCCGTCCGCAACTTCTCGGATTTCGATCTGCCGGTGGACGAGGTGCTCACCCGACTGGACGACCTGGTGGTCCGCCTCGACCTCGACCCGGAGCCCGAAGGGGGCGAGCCGAGTGAGGTCGTCGGCGCGAGCTGCCTCTACGCGGTCTACGACCCCTCATCGAGGCGCTGCACCCTGGCCCGCGCGGGCCACCCGGCACCGGCCCTGGTCCTGCCCGACGGTACGGTCGACTTCCTCGACGGGCCGGCCGGGCCGCCGCTGGGCCTCGGCGGCCTGCCGTTCGAGACCCTGGACCTGGAACTGCCCGAGGGAAGCCAGCTGATCCTGTACACCGACGGCCTCGTCGAGCACCGGGATCGCGACATCGGCACGGGAATCGAGCACATGCGGCGACTGCTCCGCGGTGCCCGCGGCTCGCCCGGCGAAACCTGCCGAGTGCTGGTCGACGGTCTGCTTCCCGCCCGACGCGGCGACGACGTCGCCCTGCTCGTCGCGCGCACCCGCGCCCTGGACGCCCGGCACATCGCGCGCTGGGATCTCGCCGACGACCCGGCCGCCGTGTCCCACCTGCGTGAGGAGGCCGTTCGTCAGTTGTCCGAATGGCAGTTGGAGGAGCTGACCTTCACCACCGAGCTGATCGTCAGCGAACTGGCCACCAACGCCATCCGGTACGCGGCACAGCCGTGCGAGATGCGGCTCATCCATGACCGCACCTTGATATGCGAGGTCTGCGACTGCAGCAGTACCTCACCGCGTCTGCGGCGTGCCGCCAGCACCGACGAAGGGGGACGAGGGCTGTTCCTCGTCGCGCAACTCGCCCAGCGCTGGGGGACCCGCTACACATCGACCGGAAAGGTCATCTGGACGGAGCAGTCACTGCGCTGAGGGCGCCCTCCTGCCGCACATGGTCGCCAACGCGCCTGAGGAAGCGGGGACTTCAGCGCACGCCGTCCCAGAGCAGGCGTTCCTGCCCGCGCGGGTCGTCCTCACACACGGGGGCGTTCGCGAAGACCATCGTGGTGCGGGTGGCCGTGTCGTAGGCGGGCCAGCCGGGGTTGCCGGTCTTCGCGAAGGAGAGCCAGGCCTCGTGCATCGCGTCCGCGAGAGGCTGGGGTGGGTGGGGGCCCACCAGGGGGGTGTACGAAGGGTCCTGGAGGCGGTTGAAGACGAAGGGGAGTTCCAGGGCGTGGCAGGCGCCCAGGCGGCCCGCGAACTGCGGGGAGCGCCAGGCGAATTCGTAGACGCGGGAGCCCGGGACCGACTCGGCCAGGCGAATGGCGGGGATGCGGTAGAACCAGTCCGTCGCCAGCGCGGAGAGGAGTTCGCCCGCGGTGGCGGCGGGGCGGGTCGCCCGGTAGACCGGGAGGGCCTTGGCCGGGTCGAGGCCGTAGGCCGTCGCCGCGGTGTGGAGGCCGGCTTCGGAGATCCTCTCCAGGAGGCCCGTGGGGACCAGGAACAGGCGGTGCTCCTCGCGGTTGCTGCCGACCAGGAGGTCGACTCCGCAGTCGGAGCCGGGCAGGGACAGGCCGGCCGTGACCGGTTCGAACGGCATCATGTTGAGCACCGCCTCGCCCCACAGGGCCGGGTCCGGGCGGGCGCTCACCTCCGCGCGGAGCTGCGCCTGGGCGGGGAGGAGGTCGGCCAGGGGGACCCCGGCGAAGGCCTCCGGAGTCGCCTCGATGCCGAGCTTCGCGGCCAGCCGGGACGCGATCAGGGCCGCCGAGGACGGGCGCAGGAAGTGGTGGCAGGCGCCGCTCTGCAGGATCGCCCGGTGGAACAGCCCGCGGGCCAGGCCCGTTGACAGCAGGACGCCGATGCCCATCGCGCCCGCCGACTCGCCGAAGACCGTCACCCGGTCGGGGTCGCCGCCGAAGGAGGCGATGTTGGCCCGGATCCAGCGCAGGGCGGCCACCTGGTCCAGCAGCCCGCGGTTGTCCGGCACACCGGGAAGGTGGAGGAAACCGTCCGAGCCCAGGCGGTAGTTGAGGGTGACGCAGACGACCCCGCCACGGGCGAAGGCGCCGCCGTCGTACCCCGACGCCGAGCCGGAGCCGTTGGAGAACGCCCCGCCGTGCAGCCACACCATCACCGGCAGGCCGGCCCCACGCTCCGGGGCGGGTGTCCAGATGTTGAGGTTCAGACAGTCCTCGCCGGGGATGTCGTTCTCCGGGATGAGGGCGTCGAAGGGCGGCACGTAGGGCGCGTGCGGCGCGGTCGGGCCGTAGGCCGTGGCGTCGCGCACGCCCGCCCAGGGCTCGGGCGGGCCCGGTGCCAGGAAGCGGCGGGGGCCGAACGGCGGGGCGGCGTACGGGATGCCGAGGAAGGACGCCACGCCGCCGTCCGCGGCGGTGGAAAGCCTGCCGCGGACGGCGCCCTGTTCGGTGGTGCATACCGTGGTGCGTGGTGTCATGCCGTGAGGATCCCCAGCAGGGCCGCGCCGAACTCCTCCGGGCGTTCCAGGTGCACCGCGTGCCCGGCGTCGGGGACGGCGACCTCGCGGACCGTGCCGCCGTGCGCCGCGTAGCGGTCCAGGACGTGGCGGGTCTGCGCCACCATCGGCTGGGCGGGCGTTCCGTCCCAGCCGGGCACCGCGCCGATCGCGCCCAGGTGCGCCAGGTCGAACATCGAGGTGTCCGAGACGATCACGTCGTCCTCGCCGCGGATCCACAGCACCGGCGGCCTGGGCTCGACCAGGTGCAGCTCGTCGAGGCGGAAGTACAGCGGGGAAAGGCAGTTGAGGACACCCCGGGTGCCGGGGGCCACGCCCGGCCAGGCCGTCGACGGCACGCTGTCGCCCGGGTAGTGGTCGTCGCCGGTCCGGGTGGTGAGCATGGAGTCGACGTAGGCGTCCTCGTGCTCGCCCTCGGGGCGCCACGGCG
The DNA here is from genome assembly GCF_035917575.1 of Streptomyces sp. NBC_01788. Taxonomy (GTDB): domain Bacteria; phylum Actinomycetota; class Actinomycetes; order Streptomycetales; family Streptomycetaceae; genus Streptomyces. The sequence goes on from NZ_CP109090.1 coordinate 5,047,279, forward strand.
GCTTGACGTAGCAGTTCGCCAGGACGGAGCGGGGCGTCACCGGGGAGTCCTCACCGCGCTCGCCCTTGGCCAGCAGCGCGACGAACTCCGGGTTGGCCGTGCCGCCGCCCGAGCCCGCCCCGTCCTCGGAGTTGAGGGTTCCGTCCACCCCGTGCGTGCCGCCGAAGCCGTACGGGGAGACCGGGTTGACCAGGGTCAGGGAGCGCACCGCGGCCGGGTGGTCGCTCAGGTACTGCATGATCACGCCCCCGCCCATGGACCAGCCCACCAGGTGCGCCCGGTCGATCCCGAGGGCCGCCAGCAGCGCGGCGAGGTCGTCGGCGTGGTCGCGCAGGCCGCGCGTGGCGTCGATGGGCAGCGGGTCGGTGCCGCCGAAACCGCGCAGGTCCAGCGCGATGGGCCGGTATCGCTCCGGCAGCAGGGCCATGGTGGGGTGCCAGAAGGCGGCGGAGGAGACGTTGCCGTGGACGAAGACGACCGGTTCGCCCTCGTCCCGGAGGTCGGTGACCTGGACGGTCAGGCGGTCGGTGGGTACCGGGCGGGTGCGGATGCTGCTGGTCATCGTCATCTGGTCCTTTGATCCTTTACGAGAGCCAAGTGGCGATCCGGTCGGCGGCCGAGCCGTTCCAGCCCAGTTCCAGGTGGTTGGCCCCGGCGACGGTGGCGGTGCCGCCGACCGTGGGGATGCCCGTGGTGTCGAGCGCGCTGGCGATGAAGACGACACCGTCGCTCGGCCCGCGGTTCTCGTTGAAGATGCCGACGACGGTGGGGGATCCGCCGGCCAGCAGATAGGTGGTGACGGAGGCGGGTACGCCGGCGTCGTGCAGCGGCTTGATCAGCGAACCGGCGTCGATGGCGGCCTGGATGCCGCTGCCGGCGGTGTAGAAGCCCTGGCCGCCGTAGTACGTCGTGTACCAGTCCTGCGCGGCGCCGTCGACTCCGTACCTGCCGTCCCAGCGGGCCAGCATCTGCCGCTGGCCCGGGTAGTTGTCGTAGCCGCCGGAGGGCGTCATCGAGAACTCGGGGTGTGCGGTGTACAGGCCGTAGCAGGTCATCCGCGAGTGCGGGGAGGGCGCGTTGACCGTGCCGCCGCACTCGGGCCAGATGGAGAAGTCGTGCGCCCAGCCGTGCGCGTACGGGTAGTCGTAGCCGCCGTTGGGGCCGCCCACCGTGATCAGCCTGCGCACGTCACCGGCGTACGCCCGCCCCCAGCTCGGCTTCAGCGACGACACGTACGCGCGGGTCGACATCTCGCCCTTGCTCCAGCCGACGAGGTCGACCTTGGTGACGCCGAGCTTCGCCTTGATGGCGGCGATGGCGTCGCCGACGATCTGCGCCTGCATCAGGTTGTCGCCCTGCTTGTGCGCGAAGCCGACGGCGAAGACGCGGTGACCGCGTGCGGACAGGTACTGCATCAGCCCGTTGGACGGGCAGGACAGGGCGCCGCAGCCGTAGCCGCCCGACTCGCCCGGGTTGGCCCAGGCGCGGTCCGCGGTGTCGTTGGCGCCGTGCACGAGCAGGACCGGTGTGGTGCGGCTGCCGGTGTTCCAGCCGGGGGCCGAGTAGAGCAGGAAGCGGCTGGAGGACGGGCGGGAGACCCCGCCGAAGTACGTGACGCGCTTCCCGTCCTGGTCGCCGCGTCCGTCGGCCGGGTAGCCGTCGGTGCGGAACCCGGGGGTGGTGTCGAGGTAGCGCTCCACGCGCTCCCAGCCGTTGGTGACGGTGCCGGCCCCGTAACTCGCCTCAAGGGTGAGGTACGACGGCGGCGCTTCGGCGGCCGACGCGGTGCCGGCGCCGGCCACCGGTCCGGCCGCCACCGCCATCAGCAGGGCGAGCAGCATCCGCCACCGGCCCGCACGGCTTCGTCTGTTCGGCATGTTCCCGCCCTCTCCTTCGCGCATCCACGGCTCCGTCCCAATGTGGCGGCCCACATTAGGCACGGGAGACAGAGGGAGGGCATGTGTGCGGGACCCATAAGGAGGGCGGTCTGTATGGGGCTTCAACCCGCGGGTCGGGGGATGCGCGGTGTCCGGCCGGCGATCCGACGGCCGAACCGGTACGTCGGGGAGGGCGGGCCCAGGTGGAGCCCGCCCCCTCCGCCGTGAGCCGTCAGGAGACCGCCGGCACTGGATCCGCCTTCGTGGCGGCCGGCTGAGCGGCCTCCCGCCGCAGGCGGGCGATGTGCAGTCGCCCCGTGCACCAGATGCCGATCGCCGAGATGACCATCAGCAGGACGGCCGGGGGCCAGTAGTGGCCGCCCGCCAGCGCGGCCAGGGACACGCAGGCAACCGGCGCGAAGCCGCCGAAGATCAGGTTGCAGACCTGGTACGACAGGGAGATCCCGGTGTAGCGGACGTGCGGTTCGAAACCCTCGGCGAGGATCGCGGCGATCGGTCCGTACAGGGCCGACATCACGAACCGCATCGCGAGCATCATCAGGTAGATCAGGAAGACGCTGCCCGTGCCCATCACCATGAACTGCGGTGCGGCCAGGACCACGACTCCGGCGAGCCCGGCGATGACGACCTTGTGCGCGCCGACGCGGTCGCCGATCCAGGCCAGGCCCGGGGTCACCAGCAGTTCGAGGAAGGCCGCCAGTGTCAGGCCGTTGAGCAGCATCGACTCGGACAGGTGCAGGTGCCCGGTGCCGTAGGACAGCAGGTAGCTGGTCACCACGTAGTAGCCGCCGGTGGCCGTGGCCAGGGCGAAGACGCCGACCAGCACGGTGCGCCAGGCCTTCTGGAGCACTTCCGCCACCGGCAGCTTGGCCTCGGTCCCGCTCTCCTCGCGCTCCTCGCGCACCTCGGACATCACCGGGGAGTCCTCGAGCTTGACGCGGATGACGAGTCCGATGGCGACGAGCACGGAGGAGGCGAGGAACGGCACGCGCCAGCCCCAGCTGAGGAACGCGTCGTGGCCGAAGAGGTTCATCAGGCTGAAGGCGCCGGTGGACAGCAGGGCGCCGACGGACGAACCGAGCTGGGCGAACGAGCCGAAGAAGGTCCTCCTGTCCTTCGGGGCGTTCTCCACCGCGATCAGCACCGCGCCGCCCCACTCGCCGCCGATCGCGATGCCCTGGACCAGGCGCAGGACGATGAGCAGGACCGGAGCCAGGGCGCCGACCTGGGCGTAGGTCGGCAGCAGGCCGATGGCGAAGGACGCGATGCCCATCATCAGCAGGGTGATGACGAGGGTCTTCTTGCGTCCCACCCGGTCACCGATGTGCCCGAACACCACGCCGCCGAGCGGGCGCAGCAGGAAGCCGACGGCGAACGTGCCGAAGGCGGACAGGGTCTTGAGCAGCGAGGGCATGTCCGCGGGGAAGAACACGTCGTTGAAGACGATGGCCGCGGCGGTGGCGAAGGCGTAGAAGTCGTACCACTCGATCGAGGTGCCGGCCAGGGCGGCCAGCGCGGCTCTGCGCGCGTTTCTCGGATCGGGCTGGTGGGTGCGGTCCGGCATGCGGGACCTCCGGCTGAGGGTGGGGACGGGGGAGCGGGCGAGCGGCGCGGCGGAGCGCGCCGCTCCCGGGGGAAGGGGACGGAGCGGGAGCCTCAGCGGCCGGGGGCCGCCCAGGCGCGGGTGCCGCCGATCCAGGTCTCACGCACGCCGATGCCGGCGAGTTCGCCGGCCGCGGTCTGCAGGGGGTCGGCGTCGAGGACGACGAAGTCGGCGAGCATGCCCGGCGCCAGCGAGCCCACCGCGTGCTCGCGGTGCAGGGCGCGGGCGGCCGCGGCGGTGTGCGCGTGCAGGCCGTCGGCGACCGGCATCCGCAGGGTCTCGTCGCCCAGCACGGTGCCCAGGACCGTGCGCCGGGTGGCGGCCGCGGAGACCGCCTCCAGCGGGGCGGGCGGGGCGACCGGCGCGTCGGAGCTGAAGACGACCGGAACGCCGGCCGTGAGGCACCGGCCCGCGGGGTTGTAGCGGTGGCCGAGTTCACCGACGGCGGTCAGCGTGCCGTCGCCGGTCCGCAGGTGGTGCTGCGGCTGCATCACCGGGACGACACCCAGGGCGCCCATGCGCTCGATCTGCTCGTCGGTGGGCAGGCCGCTGTGCTCGATACGGTGCCGCATGTCCGGCCGGGGCCGGTCCGCCTGCGCCTTCTCGACCGCGTCGAGGACCATCCCGATGGCGTACGGCGACTGGGCGTGCGTCGCGGTCTGCAGACCCGCCCGGTGGGCCCGCGCGACGATCTCCGCGTACTCCTCGACCGAGTGGTACAGCTGCCCGTGATGGCAGCAGTCGGCGGCGTAGCCCTCGGGGAAGTAGGCGGTCCAGCCGCCCAGCGTGCCGTCCGCGTAGAACTTCACGCCCTGCACCCGGAACAGGTCACCGCCGAAGCCGTGGACGACGCCGAGTTCGAGCGCGGTGTCCAGCAGCGCGGAGGTGAGGTACGCCGACACCCGCATGCGCAGGGAGCCGGACTCCTGCGCCCGCAGATAGGTCTCCATCTCACGGCGCGAGGCCTGCGCGTCGCCGACCGTGGTGACACCGGCGGCCAGGAAGACCTCCTGGGCGCGCGCCAGGTGGTCGGCCATGACGGCGTCCGGCTCGGTGAGGTGGAAGTTCGGGCCGTGGTTGCCGATCTTCACCCCGCCCGGCCCGGTGAGCAGGTCGCACGCGGCGTCCCACAGCTGTCCGTCGGGCTCGCCGGAGTCGAAACGGCCGATGCTGCCCCCCTCGGGATCCGGGGTGCCGGCCGTGATGCCGCAGGTCCGCAGCGTGTGGGAGTTGACGACGCCGCCGTGGCCGGAAGCGTTCATGACGTAGACCTCGCGGTCGTCGGCGACGCGGTCGAGGTCGTGGCGGGTCGGGTGGCGGCGTTCGGCGAGGCGGCGGTGCTCGTAGCCGAATCCGCGCACCGGGACTCCGGCGGGCAGGGTGCGAGCGGCCTCGCGCAGCACGTCGACGAGGGTGTCGATGTCCGGTACGCGCTCGGGCCGGCAGTCGACCCAGGCCAGGGCCTGGCCGTACATCACCGGGTGGCAGTGCGCGTCGACGAAGCCGGGGTGGACCAGACCGCCGTCGAGCTTCAGCTCGCGGTCCACGCGGCCGAGCGCGGCGCGGGCGTCGTCGGCGGTGCCGACGTGCACGATCCGGTCGCCGCGCACGGCCAGGGCTTCCGCGCGGGTCGCGGTGCCGGCGGCGGCGACCGCGGCACCGGTTACCAGCAGGGTGCGGTCGGGGGCGTCGAGGGGGTGGTGCATGGGGCCTGCTTTCGACCAGGGGACGCCGAAGGTGCGCGGAAGCGACGCGACGGCTGATTCGTTCGCCTGGACGATAGATAACGAACGACAGATTGGCTAGAGGGGCTTCGCGGAAAATTTTCGGAAGGCTATGGCCGTCCTTGCTTACGGATCATTCGTCAGAGGGGGTGGCTGTCCGCGGTTCCCGCTGCGGCTCCCTGTGCAGGGGCAGGGGCAGGGGCAGGGGCTCCCGGGTCGTAGCGCTCCTTCACCAGTTCCATGTGCAGCCAGCTCTCCACGCCGCTCACCTGCTCGCACGCCCGCATCCGCTCCAGGGTGGCGAGGAGCGCGGGCAGTGACTCGGCCGTGATGGTGCCGACCAGATCGGCCCGGCCGAGGCAGGCGGACAGGAACGACACGCGGTCCCAGGAGGCGAGCCGCTCGGCCACCGGATCCGCGGGACCGTCCAGGCGCACCGCGAAGCCGCAGAGGTGGCCCATGCCCAGCAGCTCGGGCCGCACCAGGGCGAGCACCTTCGCGACGCCGCCGTCGAGCAGCCGCAGCGTGCGGGAGCGGGTGGCGCCCGCCGACAGCCCCACCCGGTCGGCGAGTTCGGCGAAAGGCAGCCGGCCGTCGCGCTCCAGCTCGTCCAGGATCCGCCGGTCCAGCTCGTCGAGCTCGGCGGCGGCCGGAGGGTCGGGCAGCAGGTAGGGGTCCTTCAGCTGGCGGGTGGTGATCAGCGGGTCGACGGTCCGTACGCCCGGCAGGGTGCGCACCCGCTCGATCGCCCGGTCCAGCTCGGCGAACCCCTCGGTGCGCAGCTCGGTCATGATGGCCCGCTGTCCCGCCGTGAGGGTGACGAACGGTGCCTGGGGCATCGCGGCGATGGCGCGTGCCACCGGCCCGGCCGCTCCGTGGGTGTCGATCGACAGGTGCGCCGAGGCGGTCAGCCCGCGCACGGCGGGGTGCACGATGGCCACCACGCGCACTGCGCCGGAATCCAGCATCCGCTGGACCCGGGCCCGGGTGGCGGGCCGTGACAGGCCCACGCGCTGAGCCAGCGTCTCGTAGGTGAGGCGGCCGTCCGTCTGCAGCTCGCGCACGACGGCGAGGTCGGTGTGGTCCAGATCCACCTGGGCTGTTCCCCTCGGTTCCTTCGGTGTGTCGGCCCGTGGTGCGGCGGCGCCCGGGTCCGGTGTCATTCTCGGGCATCGTCCGCCGCGTCCATCGGCGGGTGATGCGCATCACTGCACGGTCGAGTCAATCATCAATGGACATCAGATCAGTCGAAACGTAGGTTGATGGCGTTCTGAACGGTCGAATCAGTTGAGGAGGTCGCCGTGGGGCAACCCGTGGTCGTCTACACGGACCTGGGCGAGCTGGACCCGGAGCCGGGCGTCCGGCTCCTCGCCGACGCGGGTTTCACCGTGCGGATCGCCGGCAGCCGCGACCCCGAGGTCATCGCGGCCGCGGCCCATGACGCCGTGGCGCTGATCGTCGGCTACGCACGCGTGGACGAGGCCCTCCTCGACCGCCTGCCGCGGCTGCGCTTCCTCGCCACCATGTCGGCCGGGTACGACATGATCGACGCCGCCGCGGCCCGCCGCCGCGGCCTGTGGGTGACCAACCTGCCCGGCACCGCCACCGAGGACGTCGCCGTCCATGCCCTCGCCTCGGCGCTCTCCCTCGTACGCCGGCTGCCGCAGGCCGACGCCGTCGTGCGCGGCGGGGGCTGGGCCACCGACTTCGCCAGGACCGAACTTCCGCGCCGCACCAGCGGGTTGACGCTGGGACTGGTCGGAATGGGCCGCATCGCCCGGGAACTCGTCCGGATCGCGACTCCCGTCTTCGGCCGCCTCGCCGCGTACGACCCGCAGACCGACCCCTCCGCATGGCCGGCCGGTGTCGACCGGCTCGGGCTCGACGAACTGGTGGGCGCGGCGGACGTGCTGTCCCTGCACGTCCCGCTCACCGACCGGACCCGGGGCATGGTCGACGACGGGCTGCTCGCCCGCATGCGACCGGGCGGCCTGCTGGTGAACGTCGCCCGCGGCGAACTCGTCGACCCCGAGGCCCTGCTCCGGGCGCTCGACAGCGGCCGGCTCGCCGGAGCCGCCCTCGACGTCCTCCCGGTGGAGCCCCCGCCCGCCGACGACCCGCTGCGCGGCCACCCGCGCATCCAGCTGTCCCCGCACAGCGCCTTTCTGTCCGACGCCTCGCACCGCGCGTACGTGTGCGAGCCCGCCGAGAACGTCATCGCCTGGCAGCGCACCGGCCGCCCGCTCACGCCCGTCGTCGACCCCGAGGCCTGAACCGTTCCGAAGGAGCCACCATGACCGACCTGCTGAGCACACCCGCCCCCCGGAGTCAGGCCACGCCGGCCCTCGATCCGGCCGCCGAGGAGCTGCGGCTGCGCCGCGAACTGGCCGCCGTCTACCGCCTCGTCGCGCACTTCCGTATGACCGACCTGATCTTCACGCACATCTCGCTGCGGCTGCCGGGCCCGGACCACCACTTCCTGATCAACCCGTACGGCCTGCTGTTCGAGGAGATCACCGCATCGAACCTGGTGAAGATCGATCTGTCGGGCAAGCCGGTCGAGCCGACCCCGTACCCGGTCAACCCGGCCGGTTTCGTCATCCACAGCGCGATCCACGCCGCCCGCGAGGACGCGCAGTGCGTGCTGCACACCCACACCAAGGCGGGCTGCGCCGTCGCCGCCCAGCGTGACGGACTGCTGCCCCTCAACCAGATGTCGATGGAGTTCCACAACCGGGTCGGCTACCACGACTACGAGGGCGTCGCCCTCAACCTCGACGAACAGCGGCGCCTCGTCACCGACATCGGCGACCACCCCGCCCTGATCCTGCGCAACCACGGGCTGCTGACGGTCGGCGAGAGCGCGGCCCAGGCGTTCCTGCGCATGCACTACCTGGAGAGGGCCTGCGAGATCCAGGTGACCGCGCAGGCGGGTGGCGGCCCCCTCGTCGTCCCGGCGGCCGAGATCTGCGAGTACACCGCACAGCAGCTCGCGGGCGAGGCGACCTCGGATTTCGAGGACGCCGACGCGTACGAACTCGCCTGGGCGGCGCTGCTGCGCCTGCTCGACCGGACCTGCCCCGAGTACAAGGACTGACCACCGCCCCGCCTTCGTACCGTCCACAGGCCTGCCCGGCCGGGCCGCCCGGATCCGGTGCCGGGGCCGCGTGCCACGATGGACGCGCACCGCACGGCGGGGAGGCGCGTGCGGCACGAACAGGCGGGGGTGGCGTGGAGGGGGAGGTACCGGCGCGGGCCGGGCGCGGGGTACGCGAGCTGTGCGAGCAGGGCACGGGGCTGCACGAGGCGGCACGGAACGTGCGCACGGACCATGCCGCCGCCGTGGCCGCCGTCCGCGCGGCCTTCGAGCCCCTGCAGGCCGAACTCGTCGCGCTGGAACTCGAGTCCATCCCCGTGGCACGGCTCAGGGACGTCACCGGGGGACGGCTGCGCCTCGGCGCCGTGGAGGCGGCGGGCCTGCGCACGGTACGCGCGGTGCACGAGGCGAGCCGCCACGAACTGCGGCAGGTGCCCGGCGTGGGCGAGCAGACCGCCGACCGGGCGCTCGCCGCCGCCCGGCAGATCGCGCGGGCCGTGGCCGACACCGTCACCGTCCGCATCGACGTCGACCACCCCGAACCCCGCACCACCGCCCTGGTGATCGCCCTGCACCGGCTCGTCGAGGCCGGCCCCGAACTGCGCCGCGCCCTGGACACGGCCGAGCGGCTCGACACCCGGCTGGCCGAACTGCTGCCCGCGGCCCGCCCCGCCGGCGGACGGCTGCGGCTGGCGTTGGCCCGCCGCGAGCGCCGCGAACGCGCCCTGGCCGCGGCCGCCGGACTCGGCGCACTGCTCATCGACGCGGCCGCCACCGACGTACGCCTGCTGCTCGCCCAGGCCTCAACCGACCTGCTGCGCCCGGCCGCCTCCGACGTCGAGGCCTGGGTCGACTTCGAACTGCGCCCCGCGGAGTACTACGGCCGGCTCGCCGAGGTCTCCGAACAGCGCCCGGACACCGCCGCGAGCGAGGGCTTCGTCCCGTCGGCGGTGGCCGAACGGGTCCACGCCCAGCGGCTCGACGACTCCCACCGCCGGGTCTCCCTGCGCGGCTACCAGGAGTTCGGCGCCCGGTTCGCCCTCGCCCAGCGCCGGGTGGTCCTCGGCGACGAGATGGGCCTCGGCAAGACCGTGCAGGCCGTCGCCGCCCTGGCCCACCTCGCGGCCGAGGGGCACAGCCACTTCCTGGTGGTCTGCCCGGCCGGCGTCCTCATCAACTGGACCCGCGAGGTCCGCGCCCGCAGTACCCTGCGCGTCCTCGCCGTGCACGGTCCGGACCGGCAGGACGCCCACGCCGAGTGGCGCGAGCGCGGCGGAGTCGCCGTCACCACCTTCGACGTCCTGCACACGCTGCCCGCGCCCGACGGCACACCGCCGGGCATGCTCGTCGTCGACGAGGCCCACTACGTAAAGAACCCGGACACCCGCAGGTCCCGCTCGGTCGCGGTGTGGACCGGACGCTGCGAGCGCGTGCTGTTCCTGACCGGTACGCCGATGGAGAACCGGGTCGAGGAGTTCCGCGCCCTGCTGCGCCACCTCCGGCCCGACCTCGTGCCCACGGTCAGCGACACCGAGGCGGCCGCCGGACCGCACGCCTTCCGCCGCTCGGTGGCCCCCGCCTACCTGCGCCGCAACCAGGAGGACGTGCTCACCGAACTGCCCGCGCTGGTGCACACCGACGAGTGGGTGGAACTCGGCCCCGCCGACCGGGCCGCCTACCACGAGGCCGTCGCCGAGGGGAACTTCATGGCGATGCGGCGGGCGGCCTACGCGGATCCGGAGACGTCCGCGAAGCTGCGGCGGCTGCGGGAGATCGTCGCGGAGGCTGCGGCGAACGGGCTGAAGACCGTGGTGTTCTCCTACTTCCGGAACGTGCTCGACGCCGTCCGCGAGGGCCTGGACGACAGCGCGTTCGGGCCGATCGCCGGAAGCGTTCCCGCGGCCCGCAGGCAGCGGCTCGTCGACGACTTCACCGGGGCGTCCGGCCCCGCCGTGCTGCTCTCCCAGATCGAGGCGGGCGGCGTCGGCCTCAATCTCCAGGCCGCCTCCGTGGTGATCCTGTGCGAACCGCAGGTCAAACCGACCCTGGAGCACCAGGCCGTGGCCCGGGCCCACCGCATGGGCCAGATCCGCGCCGTCCGGGTCCACCGGCTGCTGGCCACGGACAGCGTCGACGACCGGCTGCTGCGCATCCTGGCCCGCAAGGAACGGCTGTTCGACGCCTTCGCCCGGCGCAGCGACATGGCCGACGCCACCCCCGAGGCCGTCGACATCTCCGACGCCGGCCTCGCCCGCCGCATCGTCGAGGAGGAACAACAACGCCTGTCCGCCCCCACGAAGGCCACCACGACCTGACCCACCGAACCCCCACGTCCGAGCCGAACTGCACCGAGCCGAGCGGGGCTGGAGCGGGCTGGGGCGGACCGAGCCGAGCCGGGCCGGGCCAGACCGAGCCGAGCTGGCTCGGACCAGGCCAGTCCGGTCCGGGCCGAGCCTGACCTGATCAGGGCGGACCGGGCCAAGCCAGACCGGCCCGAGCCGGACCAGGCCAGGCCAGGCCGAGCCGGGCCTGACCGGATCGGGCCAGACCGGGCCGAGCAGCGCCGAGCCGGACCAGGCCAGGCTGGGCTAGGCCGAGCCTGACCGGATCAGGGCGGACCGGACCAGGCCGGACCAGGCCGAGCCGGACCAGGCCAGGCCAGGCCGAGCCGGGCCTGACCGGATCGGGCCGGGCCAGACCGGGCCGAGCAGCGCCGAGCCGGACCAGGCCAGTCCGGTCCGGGCCGAGCCTGACCGGATCAGGGCGGACCGGACCAGGCCGGACCAGGCCGAGCCAAGCCAGACCGGCCCGAGCCGAGCCGAGCCGGTCTGAACCGAGCCGGACCAGGCCAGGCCGGTCCGAGCTGAGCCACGGGGCGGGCCAGACCAGGCCGAGAAGGGCCGAGCCTGACCAGGCCAGGTTGGGCCAGGCCGAGCCTGACCGGATCGGGGCGGGCCGGGACGGGGCAGGCCGGTTGTGGCTCCGGGGTGGGGCGGGCGGGGGTCAGGGGTGTGCCAGGCCCGACTTCAGGCCTGCGCCGCAGAGGGGGACCACCGCCGACTTTCCGGCGAGGGCGCCCTCGCGGATCGCCGCCCAGCAGGCCGCGCCCGTCGACTCGACGTACAGGCCGCGGGAGGCGAGGTCCAGTTGGGCGTGGCGGATGCCGTCCTCCGTGACGGTCAGGAAGGTGCCGCCCGAGTCCCGTACCGCACGCAGGATCTGGCGGGCCCGGGGCGGGCGCGGGATCGCGATGCCCTCGGCGTGGGTGGGGGCCACGGGGGTCGTGCCGGTGAGTTCCTCCGCGCCCTCCGCCCAGGCGTGGGCGAGCGGGGCGACCGCCGCCGCCTGCACCGCCCACAGCGCCGGGCGCCGGTCCAGCAGACCGGCACCGAACAGCTCGGCGATCGCCAGCGCGGCGCCCAGCAGCAGCGTGCCGTTGCCCACCGGCAGGACCAGGACCTCCGGCAGGCGCCCGCCGAGGTCCTCCCACAGCTCGTGCACGTAGGTCTTGGTGCCGTGCAGGAAGTACGGGTTGTAGACGTGCGAGGCGTAGAAGGTGTCCGGCTCGTCCGCCGCGCGCTGCGCGGCCTGGCCCGCCGCCTCGCGGTTGCCGTCGACCAGTTCCACGCGGGCCCCGTGCGCCTCGATCTGCTCCAGCTTCTTCGCGGACGTGCCGAGTGGCACGTACACCGTGCACGGCAGCCGCGCGCGGGCGCAGTACGCGGCGATCGACGTACCCGCGTTGCCGCTGCTGTCGGCGACCACCCGGCGCGGGCCGGAGAGCAGCGCCAGCTCGGCCAGCAGCACCGCGCCCCGGTCCTTGAACGACAGCGTCGGCATCAGGAAGTCCAGCTTCGCCGAGACCTCGTCCGTCAGCGGCACGAGCGGGGTGCGGCCCTCGCCGAGGGACAGCGTGGGCGCCGGCATCGGCAGCGTCTCCGCGTACCGCCACAGGGAGTTCACCCGCCCGGTGAGGGACTTCAGGGATGCCGGAGTGGGGGAGAAGTCGAGGTCGAGCGGGCCGCGGCAGGTCGGGCAGCACCAGGCGAGGGAGTCGCCGGGGACGCGGACGCCGTCGGTGGGGCAGTAGCGGTCCGGCAGAGGTGTCATGGACGCAGGTTAAGGGGCGGCGTTCGCCGACGCCCCGTCATCTCTCCCGTACGGCACGTCCGTACGGCACGTCCGTCCCTCTCGGCCCGGCCCCACGCCCCCGTCGCCTCCGCTTTCCGTCCCGCGAAGGTGTGAGGGCGGCCGCTGGGGGCAGAAAGCGCCTGGGCATGCCTTCGCGCTCCGCAAGTCATCACTTCGAGTGATTCTCTGGCCCTCGCTTGCAAGTACAACCCGCGGTTGCCACGCTGTTGCTGTCTGTACAACTCGATGGGAGCGGCCAGTGACTTTCGGTGAGCAGCCGGCGTACCTGCGCGTCGCGGGTGATCTCCGCAAGAAGATCGTCGACGGTCTGCTGCCCCCGCACACGCGGCTCCCCTCACAGGCCAGAATCCGCGAGGAGTACGGCGTCTCGGACACGGTCGCGCTGGAGGCCCGCAAGGTGCTGATGGCCGAGGGGCTGGTCGAGGGCCGCTCCGGTTCGGGAACGTACGTGCGCGAGCGGCCCGTGCCGCGCCGGGTCGCCCGTTCCGGCTTCCGCCTGGCCGGCGGCGCCACGCCGTTCCGGCAGGAGCAGGCCGACGCCGAGGCCCGCGGCACCTGGGAGTCCGGCAGTACGCAGGCCGAGGCGAGCGGCGCCATCGCCGAACGGCTCGGCATCAAGCCCGGCGACCGCGTGATGCGCACCAAGTACGTGTTCCGGGACGCCGGCGAGGCGATGATGCTCTCCACCTCCTGGGAGCCGCTCGCGCTCACCGGCCGCACCCCGGTCATGCTCCCCGAGGAGGGCCCGCTCGGCGGCATGGGCGTGGTCGAGCGCATGCGCGCCATCGACCTCATCGTCGACAACGTCACGGAGGAGGTCGGCGCCCGTCCCGGCCTCGCCGAGGAACTGCACGCCCTCGGCGGCGTCCCCGGCCATGTCGTGGTCGTGGTCCAGCGCACCTTCTACGCCTCCGGCCGCCCCGTCGAGACGGCGGACGTCGTGATCCCCGCCGACCGGTACCGGGTGGCGTACCACCTGCCGGTGAAGTAGGAGACGCGGCGCAGGGGCCGGGGGTTGGAGACCACGGCGGGGCGGGCGCCGGTCCGGAAGGGGTGACTCCGCGGGGGTGGTGTGCGCCCCCTTGGCGCCAGGACCGTCCGCCCGTCTGCCGCGCCGCCCCGCCCGGGCGCCGCATTCCGGCCGTTCTCGCAGGTCGCCGTCGCGCCTGCCACATGCCCCCGAGCGGATGTCCAGCGCACCTCGCACGGCGCGTTCGTCCCCGTGCGCCCCCGGGCGGCCGATTCCCGTACTGGCCGGTTGCCTACCTCTTTGTGAAAAGCCGTATTCGCTGCGTAAAGGTTGGGCGTAGGCTCAGGCATATGCGGAGTGCGGTTTCCTCAACGGGCGGGACGCGGCGGGGGCCGGGAGCCGGACGCACAGGGGCGGGAAGGAGCACTGGGGGCGCGATGAACGACGGCACGATCACCCTTCCCTGGCTCGTCGTCCGGCAGGACGACAACGGCAACCGGTACAGCGTGGGCAGGTACGCCACCCGCGCCGAGGCCCAGAAGATCGCGGAAAGCCTCGACGGCCCGGACACCCAGCTGTACTGGGTCGAGCGGATCGGGCAGAGCGCCGGCGGCGACGGCTGACGACTTCGCCGTACGCCGGCCCGCTCCCGTAGGCTCCGGCGCATGAGCGAACGGATCGTGGTGGTCGGTGCCGCCCTGCTCGACGGCGGCCGCCTGCTCGCCGCGCGCCGCAGCGCGCCGCCCGAGCTGGCCGGCCGCTGGGAACTGCCCGGCGGCAAGGTCGAACCCGGTGAGCGCCCCGAGGCCGCCCTCGTGCGCGAGTTGCGCGAGGAACTCGGCGTCGAGACCGAGGCCGTCGAGCGCGTGCCGGGCAGTTGGCCGCTGCGGCCGCCGTACGAACTCCAGGTGTGGACCGCGCGGCTGCGTCCCGGCTCCGCCGACGCCAAGCCCCTCCAGGACCACGACGACCTGCGCTGGCTCACTCCGGCGGAGATCTGGAGCGTCCCCTGGCTGGACCAGGACGTGGCCGCCGTGCGGCAGACCCTCGCCCACCTCGGTGCCGGCCCGGCGGACGGCGCCCCCGAGGAGTGAGCGCCACCGTGTGCTCCGTTGCATTCCCGGAGCGCGCGAGACGTGGGACGCGCTCCGGGTACGCCGTTCGTGCCACACCACGCCGTCGTCTGCGCTACAGCCCCGCGGATCGCGATACTCACGCGGGATACCGGGTATGCCTCCTCTAGTCCCATGAAACCGGACATGGGCAGGCCTGCGGGCCTGCGGGCCTGCGAAGTGATCGGCGTGCCCGGGAAGTGAACGGCGTGATCGACACCGATGGCGACATCGCCGAGTGGACCTTTCCCGCGGATCCCGGCGCGGTGCGCTCGGCCCGCGCCGCCGTCCGCGGCAAGCTGCGCAGCTGGGACCTCGACGCGCTCGGCGACACCGCGGCCCTGCTGGTGAGCGAACTGGTCACCAACTCCCTGCGGTACGCGACCGGTCCCATCGGAGTTCGGCTGCGGCGCCCCGCGGACGTGCCCGAGGTGCTCCTGGTCGAGGTCTCCGACCCGCTGCCCGAGCCGCCCCACGAACGCCCGGCCCGCGCGGACGACGAGTCCGGCCGCGGGCTGCAACTGCTCGCCTCCACCTCCCGCCGCTGGGGCACCCGGCCGGACGACACCGGCAAGACGGTCTGGTTCGAACTGGCCGTGCCGCAGTGAGCGCAGCGGGGTTCGACCCGGTCCTGCCTGGTTAGAAGACTGTTGGTGTTGTCGCAGGCCGGACCGGAAAGCATCGGGATGGTCCTGTGATCGTGAACACCGTGTCGTGCGGCGCCGTAGTGCTGGATACTGCGGGCAGCCGCCCCCGGTGACCGGTGCCGGGCGCGGTGAGCTGGAGGGGACGGTTCGCGTGAGCGAGATACCAGCGAAGGCCACGGAGTCCGAGGACCCGTCGGACGGCGCGAGGGCGGGATCCGCGGGCGGCGGTGCCGCCGACGGGGCGCCGTACGCCGACGCGATGTGGCAGAGCAGCCCGCCCGGCTCGATGTACGACTACATCAAGGTGGCCTCCTTCTCCATCGGCCCCGACGGACACGTCGACCAGTGGAGCCTGCGCGCCGAGCGGCTCTTCGGCATCTCCGCCGAACGCGCCGTCGGGATGGACCCCATCGAGGCGTTCGTCGACCCCGACCTGCGCGAGCACGGCCAGCGCAAGATGGCCGAGATCCTCGACGGGCGGGAGTGGACCGGCGTGGTCCCCTTCCGGATCCCGGACGACGAGGAGGGCCGGCGCGGTGAGGAGGGACTCGCCGAGGTCTATGTGATGCCGACGACCACGGTGGAGGGCGACAGGGCCGCCGTGTGCACCGTCGTCGACGTCCGCACCCTCCGGCGGATCGAGACCGATCTCGCCGCCTCGCAGGCGATTTTCGGCCAATCCCCGTTCGGTTTCCTCCTGATCGACGCCGACCTCAAGGTCCGCCGCGCCAACGAGCGGTTCGCCTCCGTCTTCGGCGGCACGCCGGACGACCACCGCGGCAAGGGCGTGCGCGACTACCTGCCGCGCGGCGAGGCCGAGCGGGTCACCGCCACCCTGCGCCGGGTGCTGGAGGACGGCCAGTCCATCACGGACATGCACGTCTCCGGCTTCGTGCCGGGAACCGACGAGCGCCGCCACTGGTCCATCAACCTGTACCGCGTGCACAGCGGCAGCGGCCGGCCCATCGGCATCGCCTGGCTCGGAACCGACATCACCGGCCGCCGCGACGCCGCCCGCGAGGCCGCCGCCGCGCGCCGCAACCTCGCCCTCCTCAACGAGGCCGGCGCCCGCATCGGCAACTCCCTCGACCTGGAGACCACCGCGCGCGAACTCCTCGACGTCGTGGTCCCCGGCTTCTGCGACCTGGCCACCGTCGACCTCTACCAGGGCCTGCTGGCCGGCGACGAGACCCCGCCCGGACTTGCCGACGGCAGCGCCGAACTGCGCCGCGTCGCCTTCGCCAGCGCGGTCTCCGGCGCGCCGTTCGGCGGCACCGTCGCACACGTCGAACTCGGCGCCGTCCACCACTATCCGTTCAACTCGCCCCGCGCGGACGCCCTGCGCACCGCCCGCCCGACGACCGTGCCCGGCGAGGACGGCGGCCTCGTGCAGACCACGCTGGCCGTGCCGATGGTCGCCCACGACACGGTGGTCGGACTCGCGCAGTTCGCCCGCACCAAGGGCAGCGAGCCGTTCGGCCAGCGCGACCGCGAACTCGCCGTCGAACTGGCCGCGCGCGCCGCCGTCTGCATCGACAACGCCCGCCTGTACCGGCGCGAGCACGAACGCGCGCTGATACTGCAGCGGTCCCTGCTGCCGCCCGGCGACCCGGAGGCCTCCGGCCTCGACATCGCCTGCCGCTACCTGCCCGGCAGCGCCGCCACCGGCCGGCCGAGCGAGGTCGGCGGCGACTGGTTCGACGTCATCGAACTGCCCGGTCACCGCACGGCGCTGGTCGTCGGAGACGTCATGGGCCGCGGTCTGCGCGCCGCCGTCGCCATGGGTGAACTGCGCACGGCAGTTCGCACGCTCGCCCTTCTCGACCTGGAACCGGCCGAGGTGCTCGCCCAGTTGGACGAGATCGCCCGCGGGCTCGGCGCGCCCGGCGGTGTCCAGCAGGCCACCCGGGCCGCCCGCCGCCCCCGCGAGGCCGACCTCTCCGAGGTGTACCTGGCGACCTGCATCTACGCCGTCTACGACGCGGTCACCCGACGGTGCACCTTCGCCAACGCCGGCCACCTGCCCCCGGTGCTCGTCGAACCCGGCGAGTCCGCGCTGATGCTGGACGTGCCGCCCGGCATGCCGCTCGGCGTGGGCGGCGAGCCCTTCGAGGAGGTGGAGGTCGAACTCCCCGAGGGCGCCCTGCTGGCGCTCTACACGGACGGCCTGGTCGAATCGCGCGACCACCCCCTGGACGAGGGTCTCCAGGCCTTCGTCGGAGCCCTCACGGACCCCTCCCGCCCCTTGGAGGACGTCTGCGACCACATCCTCAACACGCTGGGCTCCCACCACGGCGAGGACGACATCGCGCTGCTGATGGCCCGCGTCCAGGGCCTGCCCGCCGAGTCCGTCGGCGACTGGGCCCTGCCACGCGAACCCCGCAGCGTCGGGCGGGCCCGTGAGTACGCCCGCGCCCAGCTGACCGCCTGGGACCTCGAACCGCTGATCGACACCACCGAACTCCTCGTCAGCGAACTGGTCACCAACGCGCTGCGCTACGGCGAGGGCGAGATCAGGCTCCGCCTGCTGCTGGACCGCACCCTGGTCTGCGAGGTGTGGGACTCCGGCCTCGTCCAGCCGCGCCGCCGCCGCGCCCGCGACACCGACGAGGGCGGCCGCGGCCTCCAGCTCGTGGGCCTGCTCAGCGCCGCCTGGGGTTCGCGCCGTACCCCCCGTGGCAAGACGGTCTGGTTCGAACTCCCGCTGCCCGACGGGGAGAACGTCCTGACCGATCCGGCGGAGGCACTGCTGAGCCTGTTCTGACCGCCCGCCCGGCCAGGCCTACGCCGGTTTCGGGCGGCGGCGCGCCCGGGTGCCCGGGCCGCCGTAGCAGGCGGGCGGACCGCCGTCGGGGTCCTCGCCCAGGAGGATGCCGCCGAGCACCGCCGCGGTGGCGCCGGCGGACGGGTCGCCGGCGGCGCTGGGGTTGCCGTGCAGGCGCACGTCCTGTTCGGCGAGTTCGCGGGCCTGGCGGGCCAGGACGTCGGCGGTCTGCGGGTCGGTCGGCAGGAGGCGCCGGGCCTCCGCCAGCCGGATGCGGGCCGTGGCGCCGACCACGCCCCGGTGCGTGCCGACGAAGTCGTCGGCGGCGGCGAGGGCGCTGCGCGCGACGAGTTCCTCGGCGGCCGACAGGACACCGGAGCGCCGGGTGCCGACCGGCGCGGTCGCCCGTACGATCCGCCGCAGCGCGTCCAGCGGGTCGTACGGCCCCGCGGCCGGCTGGGCGCGTACGCGTACGTGGGCCAGCTCCAGGTCGGCGTGCGTGACGCGGGCGCGCAGCTCACCGGCGGCGACGTCGACGGGGACGGCGGCCGAGGAGGCGCCGGCCGTGTCCGTGCCCGCGCCGGGCGAGGGCCGCGACGCCGCTCCGGGACCCGGGGTGCCGGGGGAACCGGCGGTCAGCTGTGCGGTGGCGGACGCGGCCGCGCGCCGGATCGCGTCCACGTCCGCCTCCGCGCCGCTGAGCGCCGCCGGTACGAGGCGCCCGGCGGTCGACAGCTCCTCGGCCAGCCGTTCGACGCCGTGCACGAACACCCCGATCTGGGCGACCGCGCCCTCGGCCACGCGCAGGTGACGGGCGGCCGCCGCGGCGTCTCCCGCGTCGGCCGACTGGTGCGCCCGGTTCAGCCGGGAAGTGGCCAGCAGCAGCCGGTCCTTGGCCAGCTCCACGTGTCCCGTGACGGATGCGACGGCCGCCGGCCCGTACCGTTCGCGCAGTCCGGCGACGGTCGAAGCGGCGGCTCCCGTGCGCCCCGCCAGCTCACGGAACCGTGTCTCCGCGACCTCCAGCGCCTCGCGCGACCCCCGTTCCAGGCCGCGCAGTTCGTCGAACGAGGCGGCCTCCGCGTCCAGCAGCCGTCCCGCCTCCTCGCAGCGTCCGACCACGCCGGCCAGCGCCTGCGTCCGGGCCGCGGCGTCCTCGGGCACCCCGTGGTCGTAGCGTTCCCGCATCCTGCAGGCGGCGGCGAGTTCGGCGTCCGCCTCCCGTACCGCCCGCGCGAACGGCTCGACGGCCGCCGCGCCGAACCGCGCCTCGGCGAAGCCGAGTTCCTCCCGGCTGGTGCGCACCCAGTCGTCCGCGAGGGTGATCAACTCCGTCGAGCGCCGGTCGAGTCCGTCGGACGCCGGCGGCGACCGCCACGGCGCGGACGGCGGGGCGGGGCCGCCGCCCGGGGTCGTACGGGTCCTGGCCCGCCGGGTCCGCCGGACGTACGCGTACCCGGCGAGCACACCCGCCGTGCCCACCGCCACGAGCGGCAGGGCGAGATAGCCCGGCGACGTCTCGTCGTGCCGCTGTGCGGCGATGGCGGTCACCGGACGGGTCTCGGGGAGCGCAACCGCGGTGCCGCTGTTGATCGTCATCCCCGGAAGCACCAGCCACACGATGCCCGCCGCGCCACCCAGCACGATGTGCGCCACCCGCCCCGACAGCCGGCGGGCCGCGCACCGCGGCCGGGCCACCCGGAACACCGATGCCGTCACATTCGGGAGCGTATGACCCCCCGAGCGGGCACGCGACCGGGCCGAGGCACTGGTGGGGCAGACGGTACACGGCAACACGGGAGGGGCCCCGACATGAAGAACACCACCGGCGAGCAGGAGAACGCCGACCCGAGGCCCACGTCCGACGCGGGGCCCACGTCCGACCCGGAGAACGCCGCCGGAGCGGACGCCCCTGCCGCCGTCCGGGAGACTGCCGCCGCAGCGGACGCGTCCGGTGCGGCGGGCGCGCCCACCGGTCGGGCCGGTGGCACCGGCGCGGAGAACGCGACCGTCACGGGCGGCGAAGCCGGTGGTACGCACGGCACCGCCGACGCGGAGAGCGGGACCGGCAGAAACCACATCTCCGCCCCGGCGAACGCGTCGGGTGCCCAGGACACCGCAGGCGCGGCGACCGCGCCCGGTGCGGACGACATCACCGGTGGGCAGGAGCCCTTCGGCGCGCCGAGCGCGCCGGGCGGGCAGGGCACCACCGCCGCCGTGAACGCGCCCGGCGCGGACGACGCGGCCGCCCGGCAAGAGCCCACCGGCGCCCGGCGCGACCCCGACACCGCGGCCGCCGACCCCGGCCAGGGCCGAGCGGGTCCGGCCCGGCGCTCGCGGCGTGGTCTTCGCTGGGTTCGGCGGGTCGCCCTCGGGCTCGTACTGCTGCTGGTGCTGCCGTTGGCCGGGGCCGAGGCCGCCCTTCGCGTGAACTACATGGGTGACCTCGCCGACGGGACGTACACCAGGGGGCAGGACGCGATCTGGCTCGGGCATGCCTGGGTGGACGGGCGGAAGAAGGACGCCGATGTCGCCGCCCTCGCCCGTCGGCTGCGCGGAACCGGTATCCGTGACCTGTATGTGCACGCGGGTCCGCTCGAACACGACGGCACCCTGCCGAAGTCGGCGTACTCCGGGGCCGGTTGGCTGATACCCGCCGTGCACCGCGCGCTGCCCGGCGTCCGTGTGCAGGCCTGGCTCGGGGACGAGCTGGCCACCGAGAGCCCGGACGGGATGCGGCTGGAGCGGGCCGCGACGCGCGCGGCCGTCGTCACCTCCACCCGCGAGATCCTGGCGGCCGGCTTCGACGGAGCGCACTTCGACCTGGAGCCGCTGCACTCGGGCGACCGCGACTACCTCGGCCTGCTCGACGACCTGCGCGCCGTCACCCGCGCCCACGGCGTCCCCCTGTCCGTCGCCGCCCACCAGATCGACCCGTTGCCCGCCTTCCACAGCCTGTGGGGCACGCTCACCAACCACCCCAAGTGGTGGTCGCAGGCGTACTTCGCCCAGGTCGCCCGCCGCGTCGACCAGATCGCCGTGATGTCGTACGACACCATGCAGCCGCTGCCGAGCCTGTACGGCGGCTACGTCGCCCAGCAGACCTCCCTCGCCCTGGAGGTCACCCCGCCCACGACCGACCTGCTGATGGGTCTGCCGTTCTTCCACGACAACCGCTTCGGCCACCGCGCCTCCGCCGAGACCGTTCCCGCCGCCGTCCGGGGTGTCCGCCTCGGCCTCTCCCGCACGGACGCCGGCCGCGAGCGCTTCGGCGTCGCGCTGTACGTCGACTTCGCCGCCACGGAGGACGACTGGACCGCGTACCGGGAAGGCTGGACCGACCTGTCATGATCACGGCGTCGATGGGAGGATGAGCGGCATGCGCTCGATGGCGATGTGGACGACCGCCCTGGCTCTCGTGGTCGCGGCGGGCGGGGCAGTGACCGGGATCCTGGCGATCACGACCGGATGGGTGCCGCCGGCCGGCCGGAAAAAGGTCCTGCGGCCCCAGCTGTGGGGGTACGGCACACTGACCGCCGCCGTCGGCACGGGCGCGTTCCTCCTGTGCCTCGGCATGCTCGGCAGCAGGCCGGCCGCCCACTTCAACCTCGCGCTCGTGGGCATGGCCGTGTCCCTCCTGGGCTCGTTCCTTCAGTTCGTGTCCCGGCGCCCCGCCCGCACGGACTCCCTGAACCGCCCCCAGGACGCGGCTTAGGACGACCGCCGCCCGATCTTCGACCCCAGCCACACCAGCGGGTCGTACTTGCGGTCGACGGCCCGTTCCTTCAAGGGGATCAGCGCGTTGTCGGTGATCCTGATGCCCTCGGGGCAGACCTCCGTGCAGCACTTGGTGATGTTGCAGAAGCCGAGCCCGTGCTCGTCCTGCGCCGCGCGCTTGCGGTCCAGGCCCGCGTCCGCGGCGGCGTCCAGCGGGTGCATGTCGAGTTCGGCGACGCGCATCAGGAAACGCGGGCCCGCGTACGCCCGCTTGTTGTCCTCGTGGTCGCGCACGACATGGCACACGTCCTGGCACAGGAAGCACTCGATGCACTTGCGGAACTCCTGCGACCGGTCCACGTCCTCCTGGAACATGCGGTACTCGCCCGGACCGAGACCGGCCGGCGGGACGAACGCCGGAACCTCGCGCGCCTTGGCGTAGTTGTAGCCGACGTCCGTCACCAGGTCGCGCACGACCGGGAAGGCGCGCAGCGGGGAGACGGTGATCGTCTCCTCGGGCTCGAAGACCGACATACGGGTCATGCACATCAGCCGGGGCCGCCCGTTGATCTCCGCGGAGCACGAACCGCACTTGCCCGCCTTGCAGTTCCAGCGCACGGCGAGATCCGGCGCCTGGGTGGCCTGGATCCGGTGGATGATGTCGAGCACCACCTCGCCCTCGTTGACCTCGACCGCGAAGTCCTCCAGGTCCCCGCCCCCCGCGTCGCCCCGCCACACCTTGAAGCGGGCCTCATAGCTGCTCATTCGTACAGCTCCTCTTCGGCGAGGTACTTGACCAGCTCCTCCTTCTCGAAGAGGGCGAGCAGGTCGGAGCGGATGGGTTCGGTGGTCTCCCGGGAGAGCGTGATCTGGCCGCGCACGGGGTCCGTCGCCGCCAGCCCGCCCGTCGGGTCGGTCAGCCGGCACAGCAGGTTGATCCGGCGCCAGTCGCGGTCCATCGCGGGGCAGTCCTCGCGGGTGTGCCCGCCGCGGGACTCCGTGCGCTCCAGCGCGGCCCGCGCCACGCACTCGCTGACCAGCAGCATGTTCCGCAGGTCGAGCGCGAGGTGCCAGCCGGGGTTGAACTGCCGGTGCCCCTCGACCCCGGCCCGCCGCGCCCGTACCCGCAGCTCGCCGAGCTTCTTCAGGGCCTGCTCCATCTCGCCCTCGCGGCGGATGATGCCGACCAGGTCGTTCATGGTCTGCTGGAGTTCCTGATGCAGGGTGTACGGGTTCTCCGGCGGCCCGCCCGCGGGTTCCCCGCCCTGCCCGCCCTCCGCCGAGAACGGCCGCAGCGCCTCCGCGGCCGCCGCGTCGACCTGGGCGTCGTCCACGCGCGGGCGTCCGGGCGCGGCCCCCGTCGCGTACTCGGCCGCGTGCCACCCGGCCCGGCGCCCGAACACCAGCAGGTCGGACAGCGAGTTGCCGCCGAGCCGGTTGGAGCCGTGCATGCCGCCCGCGACCTCCCCGGCCGCGAACAGTCCCGGCACCCCGCGGGCCGCCGCCGTGTCGGAGTCGACCGCGACACCGCCCATCACGTAGTGGCAGGTCGGCCCGACCTCCATCGGCTCCGCCGTGATGTCGACGTCGGCCAGCTCCTTGAACTGGTGGTACATCGAGGGCAGCCGGCGCCGCACGACCTCGGCCGACATCCGCGTCGACACGTCCAGGAACACCCCGCCGTGCGGTGAGCCGCGGCCCGCCTTGACCTCGGAGTTGATCGCGCGGGCGACCTCGTCACGGGGCAGCAGCTCCGGCGGGCGCCGGTTGTGGTCCGGGTCCTCGTACCAGCGGTCCGCCTCGTCCTCCGACTCGGCGTACTTCTCCTTGAAGACGTCGGGGATGTAGTCGAACATGAACCGCTTGTCCTCGGAGTTGCGCAGCACGCCGCCGTCGCCGCGCACCGACTCGGTGACGAGGATGCCCTTCACCGACGGCGGCCAGACCATGCCCGTCGGATGGAACTGCACGAACTCCATGTTCAGCAGCGGCGCCCCGGCGAGCAGCGCGAGCGCGTGCCCGTCGCCGGTGTACTCCCACGAGTTCGACGTCACCTTGAACGACTTGCCGATGCCGCCGGTCGCGACGACGACCGCGGGCGCCTCCAGCACGAAGAAGCGGCCGGACTCGCGCTCGTAGCCGAAGACCCCCGAGACGCCGTCGCCGTCCTTGAGGACCCTGGTCACCGTGCACTCCTGGAAGACCTTCAGACGGGACTCGTAGTCCCCGGTCTCCCTCTTGTCCTCCTGCTGCAACGAGACGATCTTCTGCTGGAGCGTGCGGATCAGCTCGAGGCCCGTGCGGTCGCCGACGTGGGCCAGGCGCGGGTACTCGTGCCCGCCGAAGTTGCGCTGCGAGATCCGGCCGTCCTTCGTGCGGTCGAACAGCGCGCCCCAGGTCTCCAGCTCCCACACCCGCTGCGGGGCCTCCTGCGCGTGCAGCTCGGCCATCCGCCACTGGTTGAGGAACTTCCCGCCGCGCAGGGTGTCGCGGAAGTGGACCTGCCAGGTGTCGTGCTCGTTGGCGTTGGCCATGGCCGCCGCGATGCCGCCCTCGGCCATCACGGTGTGCGCCTTGCCGAACAGCGACTTGCAGATCACCGCGGTGCGCGCCCCGCGCTCGCGCGCCTCGATCGCGGCCCGCAGCCCGGCGCCGCCCGCGCCGACCACGACGACGTCCCATTCCTGCCGGTCCACCACGGACATCACAAGGCCCCAGTCGTCGTACTCATCAGAAGAACCGCGGATCGTCGAAGGCGCCGGAGGCGACCAGGTACACGTAGAAGTCGGCGAGCGCCACGCTGAACAGCGAGGCCCAGGCCAGTTGCATGTGGCGGGCGTTCAGCCGGCTCACGAACTGCCAGAGGCGGTAGCGCACCGGATGCTTCGAGAAGTGCTTGATCTTGCCGCCCACGATGTGCCGGCAGGAGTGGCAGGAGACCGTGTACGCCCAGATCAGCGCGATGTTGACCAGGAAGACGACGGTGCCGAGCCCCATGTGACCCCAGCGGTAGTGCTGGTCGCGGAAGGCCAGCACGGTGTCGTAGGTCAGCACGCCGGCCACCAGGATCGCCGCGTAGAAGAAGTACCGGTGGATGTTCTGCAGGATCAGCGGGAAGCGGGTCTCGCCGGTGTACTTGCGGTGCGGCTCGGCGACCGCGCAGGCCGGCGGCGACGCCCAGAAGCCCCGGTAGTAGGCCTTGCGGTAGTAGTAGCAGGTCAGCCGGAAGCCCAGCGGGAAGATCAGGATGATGATCGCCGGGGAGATCGCCCACCAGCTGCCGAACAGGTCGGCGTTGGGGCCCGCGTGCATGGTCCGGCAGTTCTGCGCCAGGCACGGCGAGTAGAACGGCGAGACGTACGGCGCCGCGTAGTAGTGCGCGTTGGCGAAGGCCCGCCAGGTCGAGTACACGACGAACGCGAGCAGTCCGGCCGCGGTGGCGGCGGGCGCCAGCCACCAGCGGTCGGTCCGCAGATGCCGGGCGGCGATCTTCGCCCGTCCGGGGGAGCGGACACCGCCGCCGAGCGTATGGGGTTGCGTGCCGGGGGGTTCGGTACCTGTGGCCAATGCGGGACGCACCTTCCTGTCAGGCTCGTCTCCGGGGCACTGGAGCCGGTGTCGAGCCCCTTCGGGTCACTCGCGGTCGGTTCAGGGGGCGTGGCGGTCGCGGGCGCCGAGTCCCTCGTCGTCCGAGTCCGTCCACAGGGAGATGTCGTAGGGCGCGTCGGAGATGGTGACGAGCGCGGGCTGCTGTGGCGCGGCCCGGTCCTCGGAGGCCTCGCGCAGCAGGGCGACACTCTCCCGCAGGTGGTCGGCGTCGGTGCGTACGCGGCGTATCTCCAGCCCGCCCGCGAGCTGGTGCTCCAGTCGGCCCACCGACCGCAGCAGATCGTCGAGAGCGCGCTGGACCGACGTCAGGTCGTCGTGAACGGACATGACGTGACCTCACTTCCACGGGCCGGAAGACCCTAGGCGGCGACGTTCATGCGCCTGCGAGTGTTGCGCGTCACACCTGTCGGTGGGAAGGGATGTGCACCGATTGGCGGATTGCACACCCCACGCGCGCGCCCGCACGCGCTCCGGGGGCGCCGGAGGCTCCTGCGCCGAACGGGTGACCTTGCGAGCCCGCTCCGCCGTGTCGCCTCCGGCTGACGAACCCTTTCCTCTTCAGTGGGCCGTAGATCTGATGAACACCAAAATACCGCCAAATGCGATCAAACCCTACCCGTGCCACCGGCGGGAGCGGCTCCACGGAGGTAGCACAGATGTCCTACGACGGTGTCGGTCCGCGCGCGGTCATGCGCTCGGTCGCCTTCCTGACCGCGGGCGCCCTCGCGGTGCCCCTGCTCGCCGGCTGCAGCTCGGACGACGAGGGCAGCAAGCCGCTGGCCGCCCAGGACATCGCGCCCGCCGCCCGCAACCAGATCACCGACGGAGGCAGACTGCGCTGGGCCGTGGACGCGATGCCGCAGACGCTGAACACCTTCCAGGCGGACGCCGACGCCGGCACCACCCGCATCGCCCAGGCAGTGCTGCCCGCCATGTTCCGGCTCGACGTGAACGGCCGTCCGCAGCGCGACGCCGACTTCCTGGAGTCCGCCCGGGTGGTCGAGACCGAGCCCAAGCAGGTCGTCGTCTACCGGCTCAACCAGCAGGCCGTCTGGAGCGACGGCCGCGAGATCGGCGCCGCCGACTTCGCCGCCCAGTGGCGCGCCCTGTCCGGCAAGGACTCGGCGTACTGGACCGCCCGCAACGCCGGGTACGACCGCATCGAGAAGATCGAGCGCGGTGCCAGCGACCTGGAGGTCCGCGTGACCTTCGCCCGCCCCTACGCCGACTGGCAGTCGCTGTTCTCGCCGCTGTACCCCAAGGACGTCATGGGCACCGCGAACGCCTTCAACGACGGCGCCCGCAGAAAGCTCGCGGTCAGCGCCGGACCGTTCGCCGTGCGGAAGATCGACACCAAGTCCAAGGACATCGTCCTCGGGCGCAACCCGCGCTGGTGGGGCCACCCGGCCAAGCTGTCCGAGATCGTGCTGCACGAGGTGCCGGGCGACAAGCGGGCCGCCGCCCTCGCCGAGGGTTCCGTGGACGTGGCCGACATCGAGCCCGGCGACGTCCAGCGGATCACGGCCGCCGTCCAGGGCGGCAGCCCCTTCCGGGGCCCGGCCGGCGGCCGCACCGCCGCCAAGGCGCTGCGCTCCTGGGCGGTGCTGCACGGCTCCGACGACAAGGCCGCCGGCCGCGAGCGCCGCGCCCTGGCGGCGGAGCGCACGTCGCTCACCGCCTATCTGCGGCAGCAGGAGTCACTGCGCGACTTCCAGGTGCGCAAGTCGCTGGAGCCCTCGTACACCCAGCTCGCCCTCAACGGCTCCGAGGGCCCCCTGGCCGACGAGCGGGTCCGCCAGGCGGTGGCGCACGCGCTGGACCGCAAGGAACTCGCCGAGATCGTCCTGAAGCCGCTCGGCCTGCCCGCGGTCCCGGTCGGCAGCCACCTCGCCCTGTCCGGCCAGAACGCCTACGCCGACAGCAGCGACGCCCTCGGCGGCGAGGACGCCGCCCAGGCGCGGGACCTGCTCGCGGACGCCGGCTGGGTGCCCGGC
Source organism: Streptomyces sp. NBC_01788 (assembly GCF_035917575.1). GTDB lineage: Bacteria > Actinomycetota > Actinomycetes > Streptomycetales > Streptomycetaceae > Streptomyces. Next base: position 5,074,566 of record NZ_CP109090.1, read on the forward strand.
CCGGTCAAGGAGCAGAAGGACGCCAAGAAGGCCGAGAAGGCCAAGAAAGGGGACAAGGCGGCCGGCGGCGAGGGCCACGGCTCGCAGAACTCAGCCGGCGACGGGACGTACGTCGTCGGCCAGAACGACGACGTGGAGGACGGCAAGGGACCCGGCCGGAGCGAGCAGGACCGGGACCACAAGGACCAGGAGCAGAGCGGGCCGGGCGACGGCGGCGCCAAGCAGCTCGCTCAGGACGGCAGGCAGTACACCCACGACCACCTCAGGCAGGGCGGCGCGCCCGGTGCCTACGCCCCCAAGGGCACCGCCGCTCCGGGACCCGCCGCCGCGGGGCCGCTGGCCAAGGACGGCAAGCCGCTCACGCTGCGCTTCGTGGTTCCCTCGGGCCCCGGCTCGGACACGCTGCGCAAGGTGGCCGACCGGGTGACGGCCATGCTCGCGAAGGTCGGCATCGGCACGGAGATCACCAAGGTCCCCGACGAGAGCTACTTCCGGGACCACATCGCCTCCGGCCAGTTCGACCTCGCGCTGTACTCCTGGCCCGCCTCCGCGTGGCCGGCCACCGACGCCCGGCCCATCTACGCCAAGCCGGTGCCGGCCGCCGACGGCTCCCTGAACGTCCAGCAGAACTACAGCCGCGTCGGCACCGACCAGGTCGACCAGCTCTTCGACCAGGCCCTCACCACCCTGGACGAGGGCGAGCAGGCGGGCCTGCTGCGCAAGGCCGACGCCCGCATCTGGGCGGCGGCCGGGTCGATCCCCCTCTATCAGCGCCCCCAGCTCACGGCCGTCCGCAGGAACCTCGCGAACGTCGGGGCCTTCGGCTTCCAGACCCCCGTCTACGAGGACATGGGCTTCCTGAAGAAGGGGGCGCAGCCGTCGGGCGGCGCCTCGCCGAAGGGCTGACAGTGCCCGAACACGCCGGCAGGCGCCGCTCCGGAGAGCGGCGCCTGCCGGTTGGTGTGCCCGAGGGTCAGGAGTGCTTGGCGCGGCTCGCGGCGCGGGCGCGGTCGCGCTGGTCGAGGACGACCTTGCGGATGCGGACCGCTTCCGGGGTCACCTCGACGCACTCGTCGTCGCGGCAGAACTCCAGCGACTGCTCCAGGGAGAGCTTGCGCGGCGGGACGATCGCCTCGAACGAGTCGGCCGACGACGACCGCATGTTCGTGAGCTTCTTCTCCTTGGTGATGTTGACGTCCATGTCGTCGGAGCGGGAGTTCTCACCGACGATCATGCCCTCGTACACCTCGGTGCCCGGGTCCGTGAACAGCACGCCGCGCTCCTGGAGGTTGGTCATCGCGAACGCGGTGACGGCGCCGGAGCGGTCGGCGACCAGGGAGCCGTTGTTACGGGTCTGCAGCGTGCCGAACCAGGGCTCGAAGCCCTCGTGGATGGAGTGGCCGATGCCCGTGCCGCGGGTCTGGGTCAGGAACTCGGTGCGGAAGCCGATCAGGCCGCGGGAGGGCACGACGAACTCCATGCGGACCCAGCCGGAGCCGTGGTTGGACATGTTGTCCATCCGGCCCTTGCGTACGCCCATGAGCTGGGTGACGGCGCCCATGTGCTCCTCGGGCACGTCGATCGTCATGCGCTCGACCGGCTCGTAGGTCTTGCCGTCGACCTCCTTGGTGACCACCTGCGGCTTGCCGATGGTCAGCTCGAAGCCCTCGCGGCGCATCTGCTCGACCAGGATGGCCAGCGCCAGCTCGCCGCGGCCCTGCACCTCCCAGGCGTCCGGGCGCTCGGTGTCCAGGACACGCAGCGAGACGTTACCGATCAGCTCGCGGTCCAGACGGTCCTTGACCTGGCGGGCGGTGACCTTGCGGTCCTTGACGACCGCCTTCGCGTCGGCGCCCTTGCCGGTGCCACCGCGGCCGACCAGCGGGGAGGTGTTGGTGCCGATGGTCATCGAGATCGCGGGCTCGTCGACCGTGATCAGCGGCAGCGCGATCGGGTTCTCGGTGTCCGCGAGGGTCTCGCCGATCATGATGTCCGGGATACCGGCGACGGCGCAGATGTCACCGGGGCCGGCCTTCTCGGCGGGCTTGCGGGTGAGCGCCTCGGTCATCATCAGCTCGGAGATCCGCACGTTCTGCACGGAGCCGTCGCGCTTGATCCACGCGACCGTCTGGCCCTTGCGCAGCTCGCCCTGCTCCACGCGCAGCAGCGCGATACGGCCGAGGAAGTTGTCCGCGTCCAGGTTGGTCACGTGTGCCTGGAGCGGGGCGGCCTCGTCGTAGGTGGGGGCCGGGATGTGCTGGAGGATCGTGGAGAAGAACGGCTCCAGGCTGGTGGAGTCCGTGGGGACCGTGCCGTCCTCGGGCTTGGTCAGCGAGGCGATGCCGTCCCGGCCGCAGGCGTAGACGATCGGGAACTCGATCTGGTCCTCGTCGGCGTCCAGGTCCAGGAACAGGTCGTAGGCCTCGTTGACGACCTCGTCGATCCGGGCGTCGGGCCGGTCCGTCTTGTTGATGCAGAGGATGACGGGCAGCCGGGCCTGAAGGGCCTTGCGCAGCACGAAGCGGGTCTGCGGCAGCGGGCCCTCGGAGGCGTCGACGAGGAGGACGACGCCGTCGACCATCGACAGGCCGCGCTCGACCTCGCCGCCGAAGTCGGCGTGGCCGGGGGTGTCGATGATGTTGATCGTGATGGGCTCCCCACCGTCCTTGGGGTGGTACTTCACCGCCGTGTTCTTGGCGAGGATCGTGATGCCCTTTTCACGTTCCAGGTCGTTCGAGTCCATCATGCGCTCGTCGACCTGGTCGAGCTGGTGCGCGGCGAAGGCGCCGGCCTGCTTCAGCATGCCGTCGACGATGGTGGTCTTGCCGTGGTCGACGTGGGCGACGATGGCGACGTTGCGGATGTCGTGGCGCGTGGCCATAGTGAGGCGTACTCCCGAAGTGTGCGGACGACCTGCGCGTACGTCGGTGTTACGCGGGCCCTGCCGGGCGGGGACCCGCCACGGCCTCACCCCATCGTACGGGGTCCTGTCACCCTGTCGTCGTCCCCGACCGACGCGAAGGCCGCAACCGGCCGCAAGCTCACGTTTCTCTCAAGTCGCTGGTATCCCTTTGGATCACGACTGTCTACTTTGACCTGACCTCGTCATTCGGCGCGGCCGGGAACCCGGCCGGGACCAGGCCGGGCCAGTGGAAGCGGGGAGAAGACAGTGGCCAAGAAGCTGATGCCGGCGGTGGCGGCCACGGGTCTGGCCGCGGCGTCCGGCCGGGAGGTCACCGCCGGGGCCGGCTACTCGGCCGGCTGGGTCATCTCCAGCATGGACGCCCATGCCTCCGGGACCCTGAGCAAGGCGGGGGAGAAGCCGGGGACCTACGTGGTCTTCAGCGGCGTCAAGAAGGCCTCCGGCTACTACAAGGCCAAGACCTGCAACAGCAAGGCGCACAGCTGGAACGTCCAGGCGGAGGGCGCCGTCAAGTGCAGCGAGAAGCCGAAGAGCGGCACCGTGAAGCTCGCGGCCAGGGGGTACTGCTGACGGTCCCCGGGCCCTGCGGGGCCCGCTGACCGGGACGCGCCGCCGGCTCGGTGCGCGTCGGACGCGGCCGGGGTTCCGCCGGGAGCCTCGGCCGCGATCCGTTCGCAGATGGGATCGGCCGATCGAGGGTTTTCCCTAGGGAACGGCCCGGGGCCGCTCAGGGATCGCGTCGGCGACCCCGCGGCGCTAAGGTGGCGCAAATGTGCACACCCGCCGGTAGGTGTGTCCTGGTTCCTCCCGCTTGCGGCGTCGAGAGCATGACTCCGCCGACGAGCGCAACTGATTTCCCGTCAGATTGTCCGCTATCCGGACGCGTGATTCCGATAGTTGTGTAACAAGTCCGTTTCGCAGGGATCTTTCGCGAAACGGTTTGTCCGGATTTTGGAAGATGTAGCTGTCAGGTGTGATCGAACCGAGACCGAATGGCAGTGGTCCGAGCGGTGAGCGATGGCAGATAGTTAGGCGCGTAGAGCTCGGGTCGACGGGTCATGCGCTGGCAGGAGGCGCCGACTCACGAGCGTTGCGGGCGCACTAGATCTTCCCCGTTCTTCATGGCCGTGGAATGTCGCGTGCTCCGCCTTGCGGTGAACACAGGACTCAGAGGAGGAACCCATGCGTGGTGCCAGGAGCGCCAAGTGGGTCGCTGGTGCAATCGTCATAGCTCTGGCTGCGACCGCTTGTGGAGGCGGCGACGACAGCAGCAGCGGCAGCAAGGGCTCCGGCAAGGACGGTGGCTCCTTCCGGATGGGTATCACCGAGCCGGTGGCCATTGACCCTTACAACGCGCAGGAGTCCGAGGGCATCCTCGTCACGACCAACCTGTTCACCGGTCTGTACCTGCCGACCGCGGACGGTCAGGTCGTTCCGGCGCTGGCCACCTCGAAGAAGGTCAGCAAGGACGGCAAGACCTGGACCTTCGGCATCAAGAAGGACACCAAGTTCACCAACGGTGAAGCGGTGGACGCCGAGTCCTTCATCCGCGGCTGGAACCGCGTGGCGCAGAAGTCGGCCGCGTCCGACGTCGCCTACCACATGGCCGGCGTCGACGGCTTCGGCGACGTGCAGTCGGGCAAGGCCAAGACCCTGTCCGGTCTGAGCGCCCCGGACCCGTACACCCTCCAGGTGAAGCTGTCCGCGCCGGACTTCGAGTTCTACGTCAAGCTCACGCACACGGTCTTCAGCCCCGTCCCGAAGGTCGCGGGCGACGCGAAGAACAAGGCGTACAACGACGCCCCCATCGGCAACGGCCCCTTCAAGATGTCGGGCAAGTGGGAGCACAACAAGTCGATCACGCTCGTCCGCAACGACGACTACGGCCTGACCAAGGCCCACCTCGACAAGGTGCAGATCGACATCCTGAACTCCAACAACGGCAGCACGCTGGAGTACCAGGGCTTCGAGTCGGGCCAGTACGACTGGGCCCGTATGCCCACCCCGCAGCTGCCGGCCGCCAAGGCCAAGTACGACCCGCAGGGTGAGTGGCTCGAGCAGGACACCAACGGTATGAACTACCTCCTGCCGATCACCGACAACGGTCCGCTGAAGAACGTCAAGGCGCGCGAGGCCGTCTCCTACGCGATCAACCGGGACGCCATCATCAAGGGCGTCTTCCAGAACATGCAGAGCAAGTCGACGACGATCCTGCCGCCGGCGTTCAAGGACGTGTACCAGAAGGACCTGTGCACCTCCTGTGTCGCGCAGGACACGGCCAAGGCCAAGCAGCTCGCCAAGGAAGGCGGCCTGAAGCCGGGCACCACCATCGAGCTCGGCTACAACACCGGTGCGGGCCACGAGGAGTGGATCCAGGCCGTCAAGCAGCAGCTCGAGGACGTCCTCGGTGTCAAGGTGAAGGCGACCGGCAAGCCGTTCGCCGAGCTCCTCGGCGACCAGCAGAAGCCGAACGCGACCGGTCTGTACCGCTTCGCCTGGGGTGCCGACTACCCGACGCCGGACAACTTCCTGTTCCCGCTGCTGGACACCGCGTCCATCAACAAGGACGCCTCCGGCAAGGTCACCGGTGACAACCGCGGCCGCTACAGCAACAAGAAGTTCGACGACCTGCTCGCCAAGGCCCGCGCCACCGAGGACGAGTCCGGCCGCAACGCGATCTACAAGGAGGCGGAGAAGGTCGCCATGGACGACATGGCCCTGATCCCGCTCTGGAACCGTCACCAGCTGCGCCTCGCCAACACCAAGAAGTTCGACAACATGGCGATGGACTTCCACGAGGACCCGAACCTCGCTGAGATCAAGCTGAAGTAACGGGTCGCCGCGCACGGCGCGGAATCCGGAAACCGGGGGTCGTGGGGTTCGAGCTGGGGCTCGGACACCACGACCCCCGCCGACCGTCGGGAGAGGTGTGATCCACCTCACCCGCCCCCACCCCACCCCCCACATTCCGGGGCGCGAGGGAGCTGCTGAGGAAGTGGCAGCGAGGTAGAGAGGCAGTTATGGGAAGGTACGTGGTCCGCAGGCTGGGCCAGCTCGTCGTGGTCGTGCTCGGCGCGACGATGATTCTGTTCGCCTGCCTGTTCGTGATCCCCGGCGACCCGGTGGGTCAGATCGCCGGCAGCGACAAGGCGCGGGACCCGGCCGTCATCGCGGAGATGCACAAGCAGTACGGACTCGACAAGCCGCTGGTCGTCCAGTACGGGACGTACGTCGGCAAGCTTGTCACCGGCGACCTGGGCACGGACTACACGCAGAGCCGGCCGGTGACCGAGATCCTGGCCCCGAAGCTGGGGAACACGGCGAAGCTGGCGATCGCGGCCATCGTGATCGACGTCGTCATCGGCATCTCGGTCGGCGTGCTCGCCGCCATGCGCAGATACTCCATCTGGGACGTGTCGGCGACCTTCCTCACGACCCTGGCCATCGGCGTACCCTCCATCGTGCTCGGCATGATCATGCAGAGCATCTTCGTCATCAAGCTGGGCTGGTTCCCGCTGATCGCCGGCGACAGCTTCGAGGGCATCGTGCTTCCCGCCATCACCCTCGCCATCATCGACGCGGCCCTCGTGGCCCAGCTCGCGCGCAGCACGATGCTGGAGGTCCTGCGCGCCGACTACGTCAAGACGGCCATCGCCAAGGGCCTGCCCCGCCGGACGGTGCTCGCCCGGCACATCATGCGCAACTCGGTCATCCCGGTGATCACCTACCTGGGCATCTCCTTCGGCTCGCTGCTCGGCGGCGCCATCATCACGGAGACGATCTTCAACTGGAACGGCATCGGCCTCGCGCTGATCCAGGCGATCGGGCAGAACAACAACCCCATCATCGTGGGGGTCGTGACGATCGGTGTGGCGGTCTTCGTCGTGCTGAACCTGATCGTCGACCTGCTCTACGCCGCTCTCGACCCGCGCATCCGCCTTGCCTGACCCGCAGGGTCGTTTTCCTCTAGGAGTCACACAATGACCGAACTCGTCTCGGGCACGGGAGAGCCGACGGCGGCCGGCCCCGCCCCCGCGCGCCCGGACGCCGAACCCAGCGTCGCCAGGGTCAGTCAGTGGTCCGACATCCGGCACCGCTTCTTCGCCAACAAGCTGGCCGTGGTGGGCCTGGCGATCATCGTCGCCCTCATCCTGGTCGCGATCTTCGCGCCGCTGCTCGCGCCGTACGACCCGCTCAAGCAGAACCTGATGAACACGCTGCAGTCCCCGGGCGGCGATCACCTGCTGGGCACCGACGCCCTCGGCCGCGACCAGCTCTCCCGCCTCATCTACGGCAGCCGCATCGCCCTCGTCGTGGGTCTCGCCTCGATCCTCGTGGCCCTCACCATCGGCATCCTGCTGGGCTCCCTGGCCGGTTACTACGGCCGCTGGGTCGACACGGTGATCATGCGCGTCGCCGACGTCTTCTTCGCCTTCCCGCTGCTCATCGGCGCCATCGTCATCATCCTGGTGATGGGCCGCGGCGTGCTGCCCGTCGTGCTCTCGCTCGGCATCTTCACCTGGGCGACCTTCGCCCGCCTGCTGCGCAGCCAGATCCTCTCGGTGCGCGAGATGGACTACGTGCACGCGGCCAAGGCGCTGGGTGCGAGTCAGGGCCGGATCATCCGCAGGCACATCCTGCCCAACTCGCTGACGTCGGTGCTGGTGTACGGCACCAGCAACGTCGGTATCGCGATCGTGGCGGAGGCGTCCCTGTCGTACCTCGGCGTCGGCGTCGACCCCGAGGTCGCCGAGTGGGGCAACATGATCTCCGCGGGCCGCGGCTTCATGGGCGTCAAGGACTTCATGTGGACGTACCCGAGCCTCGCCATCGTCATCACCGCGCTGGGCTTCATCCTGCTGGGCAACGGCCTGCGCGACGCGCTCGACCCGAAGCTGCGGTGAGGTACCGCCATGAGTCGAACCCCTGTGACCAAGCACGATGAAGGTGACGGCATGACCAGCCTGGAGATGGCACCCAGCAACGCCGGGGCGGACGGGACCGCGCCGCTCCTCGAAGTCCGCGACCTGCACGTGGAGTTCAAGGTCCGTGACACCGTGACCAAGGCGGTCAACGGCGTCAACTACAGCGTCAGGGCGGGCGAGACGCTCGCCGTGCTCGGTGAGTCGGGCTCCGGCAAGTCCGTCACCGCGCAGGCGATCATGGGCATTCTGGACAGCCCGCCCGGACGGATCGCCAAGGGCGAGATCTTCTTCCAGGGCCAGGACATCCTGCGCCTGCCGGAGAACGAGCGGCGCAAGCTGCGCGGCGCCAAGATGGCGATGATCTTCCAGGACGCGCTGTCCTCGCTCAACCCGGTGCTGTCGGTGGGCTACCAGCTCGGCGAGATGTTCCGGGCCCACCAGGGCATGTCCAAGAAGGACGCCAAGGCCAAGGCCATCGAGCTGATGGACCGCGTGCGCATCCCGGCCGCCGCCCAGCGTGTCGGCGACTACCCGCACCAGTTCTCCGGCGGTATGCGCCAGCGCATCATGATCGCCATGGCCCTAGCCCTGGAGCCGGACCTGATCATCGCCGACGAGCCGACCACGGCTCTCGACGTGACCGTCCAGGCCCAGGTGATGGACCTGCTCGCGGAGCTTCAGCGCGAGTACAACATGGGCCTGATCCTGATCACCCACGACCTGGGTGTGGTCGCGGACGTCGCCGACAAGATCGCGGTGATGTACGCGGGCCGGATCGTCGAGACCGCGCCGGTGCACGAGCTGTACAAGCGCCCCGCGCACCCGTACACCAAGGGCCTGCTGGACTCGATCCCGCGCCTGGACCACAAGGGCCAGGAGCTGTACGCCATCAAGGGCCTGCCGCCCAACCTCCAGGCGATCCCGCCGGGCTGCGCGTTCAACCCGCGCTGCAGCATGGCTCAGGACGTCTGCCGCACCGACGCACCGCCGCTGGTGCCGGTGACCGAGCGCGACGGCACGGAGCTGCCGGGCCGCCGCTCCGCATGCCACTTCTGGAAGGAGACGATCCATGGCTGAGCCCACGAAGCTCGCGAAGGACAACGAGCCGCAGGACGACGCCACGCCGAACGTCTCCGAGGTGGACACCGTCGACGCGGCCTCCGAGGAGGAGGCGGTCGCGGCGATCGACGCGCCCGTCGAGCGCGGCGAGCCGATCCTCCAGGTCCGCAACCTGGTCAAGCACTTCCCGCTGACCCAGGGCATCCTGTTCAAGAAGCAGATCGGCGCGGTCAAGGCCGTCGACGGCATCTCCTTCGACCTGTACCAGGGCGAGACCCTGGGCATCGTGGGAGAGTCCGGCTGCGGCAAGTCCACCGTCGCCAAGCTCCTGATGAACCTGGAGCAGGCGACCGCCGGCGAGATCTTCTACAAGGGCCAGGACATCACCCGGCTGTCCGGGCGCGCGCTGAAGGCGGTGCGCCGCAACATCCAGATGGTGTTCCAGGACCCGTACACCTCGCTCAACCCCCGTATGACGGTGGGCGACATCATCGGCGAGCCCTTCGACATCCACCCCGAGGTGGCCCCCAAGGGCGACCGGCGCCGCAAGGTGCAGGAGCTGCTGGACGTCGTCGGTCTCAACCCGGAGTACATCAACCGCTACCCGCACCAGTTCTCCGGCGGTCAGCGCCAGCGCATCGGCATCGCCCGCGGCCTCGCGCTCAACCCCGAGGTCATCATCTGCGACGAGCCGGTCTCGGCCCTGGACGTGTCCGTCCAGGCGCAGGTCATCAACCTGATGGAGCGCCTCCAGGACGAGTTCAACCTCTCCTACGTCTTCATCGCGCACGACCTGTCGATCGTCCGGCACATCTCGGACCGCGTGGGCGTGATGTACCTCGGCAAGATGGCGGAGATCGGCAGCGACGAGCAGATCTACGAGCACCCGACGCACCCCTACACCCAGGCGCTGCTGTCGGCGGTTCCGGTGCCGGACCCGGACGCCCGCGAGCACCGGGAGCGGATCATCCTGGCCGGCGACGTGCCGTCCCCGGCCAACCCGCCCTCGGGCTGCCGCTTCCGCACCCGCTGCTGGAAGGCGCAGGACAAGTGCGCCGAGGAGATCCCGCTGCTCGCCGTGCCCGAGCGCTTCAAGGGCTCGGACTCCCCGGCGGCCCACGAGTCGGCCTGCCACTTCGCCGAGGAGAAGGACGTCGTCGGCGCGGCGTGACCCGCTGAGCGGAACAGCCTGATCCCCGACTGGTTCCCGGTACCGCAGGACGGTGCCGGGAACCAGGCGTATCAGCAGGCCGTTTCCTGATCGGCGGGCGAGGTCACGGGGTGACGTCACGGGACGGCGGAGGAGGGGAGCGGCTGGGTGACATTGCACCACATCGAGCTCTGGGTGGCGGACCTGGAGCGCGCCCGCGCCTGCTGGGGCTGGCTCCTCGAACGGCTCGGCTGGTCGCCGTACCAGGACTGGCCGGCAGGGGTGAGCTGGCGGTCCGGCGACACCTACCTCGTGATCGAGCGGTCCCCGGCCCTGCGCGGCGACCGGCACGACCGGCTCCGCCCCGGCCTCAACCACCTGGCGTTCCACGTGCCCACCCGGTGCGAGCTCGACGCCCTGGTCACCGAGGCACCCGGGCACGGCTGGACGCTGATGTTCGCCGACCGCCACCCGTACGCGGGCGGCCCCGGGCACTACGCCGCCTACCTGGAGAACACCGACGGCTTCGAAGTCGAGCTGGTGGCCCGCCCGGAGGCGACGGGTGAGCCCACCGACGCCCCACCGGACGCAGCGGACCCCGGACCGCCCGGCGAACACCAGTGACACCGAGCGACGCCCGCCTGCCGAGCGATCCCGCGCCGGGCGGACCGGCACCCTACTGCCCCCAAGGAGCACCCCATGACGGAGACCACGGCGGCGAACGCCCTGCCGTACACGGAACTCGACGGCTTCGGCCTGCGCCTGCGGGCCTGGCGTGAGGACGACGTGCCCGCCGTGCTGAAGGGCCTGAACGATCCCGAGTCGCTGCGTTGGTCCTCCATGCAGGCCGGCCCCATGGACGAGGCCGAAGCGCTGGCCTACGTCGCCCAACGCATCGAGCACTGGGAACGTGGCAGGCACGCGCCGTACTGCGTCACCGACGCCGCCACCGACGAGGTGCTCGGCAGCGTGGAACTGCACCAGATAGAGCTCCGCATGGGCCACGGCGGCGTCGGATACTGGCTCCTGCCCGAGGCACGCGGCCGCGGCACGGTGACCCGGGCCGTCGAGCTGTGCGTCCGCTGGGGCTTCGAACAGCTCGGCCTGCACCGTATCGATCTGGGGCACGCCGTCGGCAACACTGCCTCCTGCCGGGTCGCCGACCGCTGCGGCTTCGCCTACGAGGGCGTGCTGCGCGGCTTCCTGCCCGCCGCCGGTGAGCCGGGCACGTACTACGACACCCACCTCCACGCGCGACTCGCGACGGACCCGTACCCGGCCGCCGGCTGACCGCCGGTCCTCCGCGGATCCCTGCCACCCGTCCGGCGGGGGTGTCCGGTGCGGCGACCGTGTGATGTGCGGCTCATGTGCTGATATGTCTCAGGTCACCGCGTCCCGAGGAGGCACCCATGCGTGGAGTCGCGCGCACCAGGGCCTTTCGAGGCCCCAGGTGGGCCGCCGCGGGTGCGATGGCGGCCGTGCTCGTCCTCGCGGCCTGCGGGGGCGGGGGAGCAGGCGTCGGTGCCAAGGCACTGACCGCGTCCTGGGGTGACCCGCAGAACCCGCTGGAGCCGTCCAACACCAACGAGGTGCAGGGCGGCAAGGTGCTCGACATGATCTTCCGCGGGTTGAAGCGGTACAACCCGAGGACCGCCAAGGCCGAGAACATGCTCGCCGAGCGCATCGAGACCACCGATTCGCAGCACTTCACCATCACCGTCAAGAACGGCTGGAGGTTCAGCAACGGCGAACCCGTCACCGCCCGTTCCTTCGTCGACGCCTGGAACTACGGCGCGAGCCTGCGGAACAACCAGAAGAACGCCTACTTCTTCGGCTACATCGAGGGCTACGACAAGGTCCACCCCGAGAGCGGCAGGCAGAGCGCCGACACCCTCTCCGGTCTGAAGGTCACCGGCCCGCGCACCTTCACCGTCACCCTCGGCCAGAAGTTCTCCACCTTCCCCGACACCCTCGGCTACGCCGCCTTCGTCCCGCTGCCCCGCACCTTCTTCACCCACCACGCCGCCTGGCTGGACACGCCCGTCGGCAACGGCCCGTACACCATCGAGTCGTACACCAGGGGCGCGCAGATGACGCTCAGGAAGTGGGACGGCTACCCGGGCCCGGACAAGGCGCGCAACGACGGCGTGACCCTGGTGGTCTACACCGACAGCAACACCGCGTACACCGACGTGCTGGGCGGCAATCTCGACCTGGTCGACGACATCCCCGCCGGGCAGTTGAAGAACGTGCGGACCGACCTGGCCGGCCGCTACATCAACAGCCCGGCCGGCATCCTGCAGACGATCGCCTTCCCGTTCTACGACCCGAAGTGGAACACCGGCGGGGCGCGCAAGGTCCGCACCGGCCTGTCCATGGCGATCAACCGCAAGCAGATCACCGAGACCATCTTCCGGCGCACCCGCACCCCGGCCACCGACTGGACCTCACCCGTCCTCGGCACGGACGGCGGCTTCAAGCCGGACCTGTGCGGCCACGCCTGCGACTACGACCCCGCCGGGGCCAGGAAGCTGGTCCAGGAGGGCGGCGGACTCCCCGGCGGCCAGGTGAGGATCACGTACAACGCGGACACGGGCTCGCACAAGCAGTGGGTGGACGCCGTGTGCAACTCCATCAACAACGTGCTCGGCAACGACCGGGCGTGCGTGGGCAACCCGGTCGGCACCTTCGCCGACTTCCGCAACCAGATCAGCGGGCACCGGATGACCGGACCCTTCCGGGCCGGCTGGCAGATGGACTACCCGCTGATCCAGAACTTCCTCCAGCCGCTGTACTACACGAATGCGTCATCCAACGACGGCAAGTGGTCCAACCAGCGATTCGACCACCTTGTCGACCAGGCGAACGCCGAGACCGACCGGCCCCGGGCGATCCGGCTCTTCCAGCAGGCCGAGGGCGTCGTACGGGACAACATGGCCGCCATCCCGCTGTGGTACCAGAACGGCAGCGCAGGCTACTCCGACCGGCTGCACGACGTGACGCTCAACCCGTTCAGCGTCCCCGTCTACGACGAGATCAGGGTCGGCTGATCCGCATGGGACGCTATGTCGCCAGACGGCTGCTCCAGATGATCCCGGTGTTCTTCGGGGCCACCATGCTGATCTTCCTGATGGTGAACGTGATGGGCGACCCCATCGCCGGGCTGTGCGGGGAGCGCGCCTGCGACACCGCGACCGCCGCCCAGCTCAGACGGGAGTTCGGCCTCGACAAGCCGCTGTGGCAGCAGTACGCGACCTACATGGGCAACGTCTTCACCGGCGACTTCGGCACCGCCTTCAACGGACAGCCCGTCACCCAGCTGATGGCGTCGGCGTTCCCCGTCACCATCCGGCTGACCATCGTCGCGATCCTCTTCGAGATCGTCGTCGGCATCACCCTGGGCGTGCTGACCGGGCTGCGCCGCGGCCGGCCCGTCGACACCTCGGTCCTGGTCCTCACCCTGGTCGTCATCTCCGTCCCCACCTTCGTCACCGGCCTCCTGCTGCAACTGCTCTTCGGCGTCAAGTGGGGCTGGATCAGGCCTTCGGTGTCCCCGGCGGCGGCCTTCGGCGAGCTGATCGTGCCCGGCCTGGTCCTCGCCTCCGTCTCCCTCGCCTACGTCACCCGGCTGACCCGTACCTCCATCGCCGAGAACCGGCGCGCGGACTATGTGCGCACGGCCGTCGCCAAGGGAGTGCCCCGGCGCCGGGTCGTCGTCCGGCACCTGCTGCGCAACTCCCTGATCCCCGTGGTCACCTTCATCGGCACCGACATCGGCGCGCTGATGGGCGGCGCCATCGTCACCGAGCGGATCTTCAACATCCACGGCGTCGGCTACCAGCTCTACCAGGGCATCCTGCGGCAGAACACCCAGACCGTCGTCGGCTTCGTGACGGTCCTCGTCCTGGTCTTCCTGGTCGCCAACCTGCTCGTGGACCTGCTCTACGCCGTACTCGACCCGAGGATCCGCTATGCCTGAGCAGCCGCGGGAGCCGGAGCGCGCCATCGCCGGGACCGGCATGGGCGGCGCGATGGACCTCGCGGCGAGCGAGGCGACGACGCTGGAGCAGGCACCGGGCGGGCCGGCGGGCAGGCCCCGCTCCCTGTGGTCCGACGCCTGGCGCGACCTGCGCCGCAACCCGGTCTTCCTGCTCTCCGCGCTGGTGATCTGCTTCCTGGTCCTCATCGCGATCCGGCCGTCCCTGATCACCTCCGGCAATCCGCTCACGTGCGATCTGGCCCGCGCCCAGGACGGGTCCGCGCCCGGCCACCCCTTCGGCTTAGACGGCCAGGGCTGCGACGTCTACACGCGCACCGTCTACGGGGCCCGCGCGTCCGTCACGGTCGGCGTGTGCGCCACGCTCGGGGTGGCGCTCCTCGGCTCGGTGCTGGGCGCGCTCGCCGGATTCTTCGGCGGCGCCGGGGACGCCGTGCTGTCGCGGGCCACCGACGTCTTCTTCGCCATCCCCGTCGTCCTCGGCGGTCTCGTCCTGCTGTCCGTCGTCCCGAGCAGCACCGTCTGGCCGGTCGTCGGGTTCATCGTGCTGCTCGGCTGGCCGCAGGTCGCCCGGATCGCGCGCGGCTCCGTCATCACCGCCAAACAGCTCGACTACGTCCAGGCCGCCCGCGCCCTGGGCGCCTCCAACTCCCGCATCCTGCTGCGGCACATCGCGCCCAACGCCGTCGCCCCGGTGATCGTCGTCGCCACCATCGCGCTCGGCACCTACATCGCCCTCGAGGCCACCCTGTCCTACCTCGGGGTCGGGCTGAAGCCGCCCAGCGTCTCCTGGGGCATCGACATCTCCGCCGCCTCGCCCTACGTCCGCAACGCCCCGCACGCGCTGCTGTGGCCCGCCGGGGCGCTGGCGATCACGGTCCTGGCCTTCATCATGCTCGGCGACGCGGTGCGCGACGCCCTCGACCCGAAGCTGAGGTGACGGCGCCATGCTGCTCGAAGTCCGCGATCTGCACGTGGAGTTCCGGACCCGGGACGGAATCGTCCACGCCGTCAACGGAGTCGGCTACGAGGTGGAGGCGGGCGAGACGCTCGCCGTGCTCGGGGAGTCCGGCTCCGGCAAGTCCGTGACCGCGCAGGCGGTCATGGGCATCCTCGACGTGCCGCCCGGCCGGATCAGCGGCGGGCGGATCCTCTTCCGCGGCAGGGACCTGCTGGAACTGAAGGAGGACGAACGGCGGCGGATCCGGGGCGCCGAGATGGCGATGATCTTCCAGGACTCGCTGTCCGCGCTGAACCCGGTGCTGACCGTGGGCGACCAGCTCGGCGAGATGTTCGTCGTGCACCGGGGCATGTCCCGCAAGGACGCGCGCGCCAGGGCCGTGGAACTGATGGACCGGGTGCGCATCCCGGCCGCCCGGCAGCGCGTCGGCGACTACCCGCACCAGTTCTCCGGCGGTATGCGCCAGCGCATCATGATCGCGATGGCGCTGGCCCTGGAACCGGCGCTCATCATCGCCGACGAGCCGACCACGGCCCTCGACGTGACCGTCCAGGCCCAGGTGATGGACCTGCTCGCCGAGCTCCGGCGCGAGTACCGCATGGGGCTCGTGCTCATCACCCACGACCTGGGCGTGGTCGCGGACGTCGCCGACCGGATCGCGGTGATGTACGCGGGCCGGATCGTGGAGTCCGCGCCGGTGCACGACATCTACAAGGCGCCCGCCCACCCGTACACCAGGGGTCTGCTGGACTCGATCCCGCGCCTGGACCACAAGGGCCGGGAGCTCTACGCCATCAAGGGCCTGCCGCCCAACCTTCTGGCGATCCCGCCCGGTTGCGCCTTCCACCCGCGCTGCCCGATGGCCCGGGACGTGTGCCGCACGGAGGTACCGCCCCTGTACGAGGTCTCCGAAAGCCGCGTCAGCGCCTGCCACTTCTGGAGGGAGTGCCTGGATGGCAGAGCAGACGGCTGAGCGGACCGCCGAGCCGATCCTGGAGGTCAGCGGGCTCGTCAAGCACTACCCGCTCACCCGGGGCGTGCTGTTCAGGAAGCAGGTCGGGGCGGTCAAGGCGGTCGACGGCGTCGACTTCACCCTGGGCCGGGGCGAAACGCTCGGCATCGTGGGCGAGTCCGGCTGCGGCAAGTCGACGGTCGCGAAGCTGCTGTGCAACCTGGAGCGGCCCACCGCGGGCGAGATCCGCTACCGGGGCGAGGACATCACCCGGCTGTCCGGCCGGGCGCTGAAGGCGGTGCGCCGCAACATCCAGATGGTGTTCCAGGACCCGTACACCTCGCTCAACCCCCGTATGACGGTGGGCGACATCATCGGGGAGCCGTACGAGATCCACCCCGAGGCGGTGCCCAAGGGCGACCGGAGAAGGAGGGTCCAGGAGCTGCTGGACGTCGTCGGCCTCAACCCTGAGTACGTCAACCGCTACCCGCACCAGTTCTCCGGCGGTCAGCGCCAGCGCATCGGCATCGCACGGGGGTTGGCGCTGCGGCCCGAGATCATCGTCGCCGACGAGCCGGTCTCCGCGCTCGACGTCTCGGTGCAGGCCCAGGTGATCAACCTGATGGAGCGGCTTCAGCACGAGTTCGACCTGTCGTACGTCTTCATCGCGCACGACCTGTCGATCGTGCGGCACATCTCCGACCGGGTGGGGGTCATGTACCTCGGGCGGATCGTCGAGATCGGCACCGACGAGCAGATCTACGACCACCCCACGCACCCCTACACCCAGGCGCTGCTGTCCGCCGTGCCCGTGCCGGACCCGGGGGCACGGGAGCGCCGGGAGCGGATCATCCTCTCGGGGGACGTGCCGTCGCCGACGGCCATCCCCTCCGGCTGCCGCTTCCGCACCCGCTGCTGGAAGGCGCGGGAACGCTGCACGCTGGAGGTGCCGGAGCTGGCGGTGCCCGAGGAGTTCCGGCACGACACCGGGCCGGCCGTGCACGACTCGGCGTGCCACTACGCGGCGGAGCTCCAGGTGGTGCCGCCGGAGGAGCGGGACACCGACGGACGGGGCAGCGGCACCAGGGCGCCGTGACCCCGTCGGCGGCCCGGCGCCCTCACGGCCCGTGAGAGGGCGCCGTGGGGGCGCCGGGCCGGGGCGTTCAGCCGAGTCCCAGGGAGCGCTTGAGGAAGTCCACCTGGAGCAGCAGCAGGTTCTCGGCGACCTGCTCCTGCGGAGTCATGTGGGTGACCCCGGACAGCGGCAGCACCTCGTGCGGGCGCCCCGCGGCGAGCAGGGCGGAGGACAGCCGCAGGGCGTGGGCGACCACCACGTTGTCGTCGGCCATGCCGTGCACGATCATCAGCGGCCGGTGCGGCTCGGCGGGCGAGGACAGCCCGTCGTCGGTGACCAGGGAGCTGTGGGCGTACACCTGCGGTACCTGGTCCGGGTGGCCCAGGTACCGCTCGGTGTAATGGGTGTCGTACAGGCGCCAGTCGGTGACCGGGGCGCCCGCGATGCCCGCGTGGAAGACGTCCGGGCGGCGCAGCACGGCCAGGGCGGCCAGGTAGCCGCCGTAGGACCAGCCGCGGATCGCGACCCGGCCGAGGTCGAGCGGATACGTCCTGGCGAGGTCCCGCAGGGCCTCGATCTGGTCGTCGAGGGTGACCGTGAAGTCGTGGTGGACGGCCTTCTCCCAGGCGGGGGAGCGGCCCGGGGTGCCGCGGCCGTCGGCGACGACCACCGCGAAGCCCTGGTCGGCGAACCACTGGGAGGTGAGGTGCGCGTTGTGCGCGGCCACCACGCGGGAGCCGTGCGGGCCGCCGTAGGGGTCCAGGAGGACGGGCAGGGGAGCGGAGCCGGCAGTGTCACGGGGGTAGTCCGTAGGCATAAGCACGGCGCACGGGATTCGGCGTGCGCCCCCCTGGGTGAGGGCCACGCGCGGGGACAAACCGGGGTCTTCGGCATGGGAGCGGATGGTGGCCACCGTCCGGCCCTCGCGCACCACCCGTACCCGGGCGCCCGGCCGGTCGAGCGTGGCGGAGACGAGGACGGCCACGTCCCCGGCGCGCACCGCGGTGTGCACACCGGGCTCCTGGCTCACGCGCTCCACGCCGAGTTCGTTGACGCGGTAGACGTGCGTCTCGCCGGTCTCCGGCTCGGCCGCCTCCTCGCCCGCCGAGGCGGAGACCAGCACGTCGTCGTCCGACACGTCCAGTACCGCCCGCACATGCAACTGTGCCCCGGTGAGCGGTCGTTCGCCGACCGCCAGCACCCGCGCGCCGCCCTCGTCGGCGACACGCACGAGCTGCCCCGAGGGGGACCAGCACGGCACCCCAGGGAAAAGATCAAGCCAATCCTGATCCTCGTCGGCGTGCACCATGCGGGTCGCCCCGGACTCCGGGTCCACCGCCAGGTACAGCTGGCTTCGCTGGTCGCGAGCCTGCACGAGGAGCAGTGGCGCCCCCGCCGCTGACCAGTGCACATGAGCCAGATACGGGTAGCGGGACCGGTCCCAGAGGACCTCCGTGCGGGCCCCGTCCAGACCGAACACGAACAACTGTACGTCCGCGTTGGGGGTGCCGGCGGCCGGGTAGGCGACGCGGCCCGGCTTTCGCTCGGGATGCGCCGGGTCGGAGATCCACCACCGCCGCACCGGCGTGTCGTCCGCGCGCGCCACGAGCAGCCGGTCCGACTCCGGCGCCCACCAGAAGCCGCGCGAACGCTGCATCTCCTCGGCCGCGACGAACTCCGCGAGGCCGTAGACGACACCCTCGGACTCCGGTTCGGCGAGCGCCCGGTCACCGTCGCCCTCGGCACCGACCACCCGCAGGGCCCCGGCGGTGACGTAGGCGACGTGCCGTCCGTCGGGAGAGGGGCGGGGGTCGATCACCGGTCCGGGAACGGGCAGTTCACGTGCCGTACCCGCCCGCAACTCGGCGGTGAAAAGCCGCCCTGACAAGGCGAAAGACGCCAACTCCGCGGCGGTGTCGGTGGCGTAGCCGACGATGCCGGCACCGCCCTCGCGACTGCGTTCACGGCGTGCCCGTTCCTCGGCCGAGAGGTCCTCGGAGGCGCCGGCGAGGAGGGCGCGCGGGTCGGCGGCCACCCGCTCCGCATTGCCACCAAGGTCGAGCACCCAGAGGGAGTTGGCCCGGTCTGTGCCGGATCCGGAGCGCAGGAACACGACATGGGAGGCGTCGGGGGCCACGGTGAACGCACGCGGCGCGCCGAGCGTGAACCGCTGGGTGCGCGCGTGCCGTCGGGGGAAGGAGACAGGCTCGGTCGTCATGCCATGACCATATTGGCCATGCGCCCCCTTGTGCGGCCGTGCGCCGACCGATGCGCGCGTGCGGAAAGTTATGATCGTTAGCGCATAGTGGGTATGAACCTGCTGCCTGCTGTGTGGATTTATCTGCCCCCATCGTCCGACGACCCCCGATACCCCCGACACCCCCCGCGTCCCGGGAACTTTGGAGGTGAGCCGCCGTGGCACTTTCGATTTCGGCGGTGCTGCTGCTGGTGATCATCGTCTTCTTGTTGATCAAGAAGTCGGGCCTCAAGGCGGGTCACGCGATCGTGTGCATGCTCCTGGGCTTCTACCTGGCGTCGTCCACGGTAGCGCCCACGATCAGCGAACTCACCACTAACATCGCGGGGATGATCAGCGGCTTCAAGTTCTAGCCCCCGCGGGCTGTGCTTTCGGTGGTGGGGCGGCACCTGCCCCACCACACGCGGGTGTCCCGCCTCAGCAGCGGACGGCGCTCGCCGGCAGGGCGGAGCGGAAGTCGCCGCCGAGCTTCTTGAGTCCCTCAGGTGAGCACCTTCCACGCAGGTGGCAGGTGGCAGGTGGCGCGGAAGCGATGCCGTGGGTGTGGAACCCGCCCACCTAGGAGCGTGGGTCAGTAAACAACTCCTGGAATGCCGCGCCTCGTGGTGAAGTGCGGCTGCCGGGCGCTGCTCTTGAAAAGGCGTGGCTGCCGGGCAGTCGTGATGCGAAAATCAGTCCGCAACCTGATCCACATCCGCGTCCCGGAGGTCCGCATGGACGTCGCCTCGCTGCTGCCCTTGACCACGGCCCGGTTGTCGCTGCGTCTGTTCACTCCCGGCGACGCCGACGACCTGTACGCCTACCAGAGCCTGCCGAGCGTGGCGCGCTACTTGTACCGGCCGGCGCACACGCGTGAGCGCAGCGAGCAGGTTGCCGCCGAGCGCGCGGCGCAGACGGCTTGGCGCGCCGACGGGGACAAGCTGGCGCTCGCTGTCTGCCGACGCGATGAGCCCGGCGTCCTTGGCGAGGTGAGCCTCACCCTGGCCGATGCCCGCGCCGCCCAGGCCGAGATCGGCTGGACTCTCGACCCAGGTCACCAGGGGCACGGCTATGCGACCGAGGCGGCCGCGGCGCTGGCCGGGTTTGCCTTCGACACGCTGGGCGTGCACCGGCTCTACGCACGGCTGGATGTGGAGAACACCGGGTCTGTGCGGGTCTGTGAGCGCCTCGGGATGCGCCGGGAGGCGCACCTGGTCGAGAACGACCTCGACGGGGATCGCTGGGGCAGCGAGTACATCTACGCGGCGCTGTCCGCGGATCTTGGCAGTCGATCAGGCGATTGAGCCCGACGCCGCCTCCTGGTCGTGATCTTCCATCCACAGCAACCACACCCCGCACCCGCCCCGACACCGCCGACAACCCCAGACCGCCAGGGAGCCGACCACCAACCCTCGACGGCTTGCTCGTTACCGACCCACGCTCCTAGCCGCTGGCTCACCGTCTTGGGGTCCGCCTCGCAGACTTCGGCGAGCGCTTCGGGCGAGACACCGCGCTGCGCGAGTACGGAGTGCAGTCGGTCGAGTGGGTTGTGGCCGAGACGCTCGCTGAGGAGAGCGACCGCGACCTCCAGTCCGCCCTCAACGAGTTCACCGCCATCGCCCGCTCCCTGGGCGGCGAGGTGGACGTACCGGGGGCCGAGGTCGAGTAATCGTCAGTCTTCGGAGGCGTACGAAACGAAGTGAGCCCAAGCCCTCGGCGTCAGCATGAGCCGGGGGCCTTCGATGTGCTTCGAGTCGCGGACGCGGACAGTGTTGGACGCGGTGGCGATCTCGACGCAGGAGTCACCCTCGCTGCCGCTGCTGTAGCTGCTCTTGAACCACGCCAGGTTGGAGGCCTCCCCGGACGAGGTGGTGCGCATCATGTCTCCCCCAGCAGTTGCTCGATGAACGCAGCCGACTCACGAGGCGTGAGCGCCTGCGCCCGGATGATGCCATACCGGAGTTCCAGAATACGGAGCTGCCTCGGCTCCGTGACCGGTCGGCCGTTGGCCACCACCGGAGAACGGCCGATTGCTGAGCCGTCCTCGAACTTCAGCACCTCGATCCCGCCGTCCACTCCAGCATGCTCTTCGCGTTCCACTGGCATGACCTGGAGTTCGACATTCGGCAACTGCCCCGCCTCAAGCAAGTGCTCAAGTTGTCCGCGCAGGACCGCCCTCCCGCCTAGTGGGCGCCGAAGGGTCCACTCCTCCAGTACGAAGCTGAGTTCAGGTGCCGGGTCGCGCTCGTAGATCGCCTTGCGGGCCACGCGCGCGGCGATGAACCGCTCGACCTCTTCCGCTGAATACGCGGGACGCCGCATCGTAAGGAGGGCGCGCGCACTCTCGCGTGTTTGCAACAAGCCGTGGACGTGCAGTGGGTCATAGAGCTGAAGCTCAACCGCCCGTGCCTCCAACTGTGCGAGATCCCGAACCTTCTTCGGGTACCGGACCTTCTTCAGGTCCTCCTGCATCGCCGAGACGAGTCCGCCCGCGCACAGCGCCACGTCCGCCGCGTCCAGATACTCGGGCCGGGGAATCCGCTTGCCGCTCTCGATCTTGTAGACCAGGTCGTCGCCGTATCCGACCGCCGCGGCGAACTCGGCGACCCGCATCCCCGCCGCCTCCCGCCGCAGTCTCAACTGTCGGCCCACCGTGGCCACTACGGCGAGCGCCCAGTCGTCGTCCGGGTCCACCTCCCACCCCGGCTCGTCCGCCGCCTCGGAGTCGACCCGAGTCCGTACTGCCTCACCGTCCACCGACATGTGCGCGCCCTTCCGTAGTGCCGTGCCGTACTCGTAAGAACGCCATCGACAGCTTGGACAGCACCGGACAAACAGTGGACGGTGACCCTACGCAACAGCCTGATTACTCGCCACGGTAAGCCTGCGCGGCCACGCTGAGTGATGTGAATCAGGAAATTGCCGAGCCCACGACCCAACTCGACACCCGCGCCCAAAACTTCAGCGTCCTCCTGTCGTCCACCCCGCGGGGCGCCCGCCTGGCCCGGCTGCTCGCCGCCGACCAGCTCCGCAGGTGGGAGTTCCCGGCCGAGGCGGCGAGCCACGTCGTGGCCGAGCTGGCGGCGAACGCGGCCACGCACGGCCGGCTTCCCGGCCGCAGCTTCCGCCTGACGCTCTACGTGGTCGGCAGCACGCTCCGTATCGAAGTCACCGACACGCGCGGTGACCGTCGCCCGAAGCTCCAAGAGCCGGACACGGACGCCGAGTCCGGCCGGGGCCTGCTGCTCGTGGACGCCCTCGCCGACCGCTGGGGTGTGACCGAGGACCGCTTCCCGCGCAAGATCATCTGGGCCGAACTGCGCCTGCCGCGACCGGAACGCGCCCCCACGAGTTCCGGTGGCTACGACGACTGAAAGCAAAGGAACGAGGGGGAAAGAACCCCCACCAAGCCCCACCCCTCCCGCCCGTGGCCCGCGCTCACTCGGGAGGGTGAACATCCCCGGCTCGGCTGGATTTCATGGCCCCCGACGGCTCTACGCTCAGCCCAACGCAGCACGACAACCGCAGACATGCGACGGCCCCCGCCGGGACGGCAATCCCAGTGCGAGGGCCTGACCACCGAGGAAGAGGCAACTTCCCGATGGGTATCCAGAACCCTAGCGTGCCCCCGCACGCCCAGTCCCGTATTGCGGGCGACAGGCACCCGAACCGAGGTCACCACACAGGCGGCCTGGTCCACGACAACACCCGCCACACCACCCGCTTCACGGTGATCGGCAACCACCTCGCCCAGCACCGCGAGTTGTCGCTCCTCGCGATCGGCCTCGGCGTACACCTTCAGTCGCTGCCGAAGGGCGCCCGCGTCGACATCAAGACCCTCACCGTGCGCTTCCCCGAAGGGGCCACCCGTATCGCCGCCGCCCTACGGGAGTTGGAGGCCCACGGCTACCTCCGCCGCCCCCGCGAACGCGCCCCCGGCGGCCGTATCGTCACCCGCACGATCTCCTGCAACCAGCCGCCCGCGGGCCGCCGTCACCACGACGAACCGCCCCACACCGTGCCCGACGCACCGGACCGCCCGGTGACGGCAGCGCCGGAGCAGGAGCAGTGCGAGAAGCAGGCGGCGCGCGAGACGGGCGGGTCGCGCGAGAAGCGCGCTCCCCGCAAGCCGCTTCCCGCCGTCCCCCGCCCCGCGTATCCCGCCCCTGCACTCCTCAAGGCGGCCACCGACCTCCTCGCGGACCTCCGCCGCCACGACTCCCGCCTCCTGCTCTCCGCCTGCGACACGGCCCACCTGGCCCCGGGCGTCGCCGCCTGGCTGGAACGTGAGGTGGGTCCGGCGGCCGTGCGCCACGCCCTGACCGCCGATCTCCCACCGGAGGGACTACGGCGACCCGCTGCCGTCCTGGCCCACCGCCTCACCGCCCAGCTACCCCCGCCGCTCCCGTTCCGCGCCCCGGCCGTCCCTCCGCCCGCGCGTCACCCGCTCCAGAGCTGCGAGGGCTGCGACCGCGCCTTCCGCGCCCCCGCCCCCGGCCGCTGTCGCACCTGCCGGGCCTGATCACCCGCCCGCCCTCGAAGATCCGTCCAAGCGCAAGGAACCGCATGGTCAACTCGTCCCACGAGGCGATGCACCGCATCTTCCAGGAGTACCCCGGCCTGTTCACCGGCGTCTCCGAGGTCCTCGGACTTCCGTTCGTCCCGCCCACGGCCGTCACGGTTCTGCCGACCGATCTCACCGAGGCGCGGACCGTCGAACGCCGTGTCGACACGCTGCTGCGATTCGACTCCGAGGGCGAGGAGTCCTTCCTGCTGGCTGTGGAAGCGCAGAGCGGGAAGGACGGGGACAAACCAGCAAGCTGGGCTTACTACTTGTCCTTTCTCTACGCGAAGTACAGGATCCCGCCCCTGCTGCTGGTCGTCTGCCAGGACCGGTCCACAGCCGAGTGGGCCGCCCGGCCCGTGCCCATCGGGCCTCGGCAATGGCCCGCGCTCAGGGTGTATCCGCTTGTGGTCGGTCCGCACAACATGCCCGTGATCACCGATCCGGCCGATGCCCGCGCCGACCTGGCACTGGCCACGCTGTCAGCCATCGCCCACGCGAAGGAACCGG
Source organism: Streptomyces sp. NBC_01788 (assembly GCF_035917575.1). Classification (GTDB taxonomy): domain Bacteria; phylum Actinomycetota; class Actinomycetes; order Streptomycetales; family Streptomycetaceae; genus Streptomyces. Next base: position 5,098,918 of record NZ_CP109090.1, read on the forward strand.
CCGTCGATGGGATACTGAAAGCCCTGTCCACAGCTCTGCAGGACGTGCCCGAAGCCGTCGCCGACACGATCATCGAATTCACCGCACAAGGCCTCGGCGGCAACCGCCGGGCCGCAGCACTCTGGAGGAACCTGGTGGCCGCGGACCTCTCCTTCTACAAGTCGTACCTCTCCGAAGAGATCCGTGACGAAGGCCGTACCCGAGGGGCTGCCGAGGACATCCTGCTGGTCCTGGAGACGCGTGGCATCGACGTCCCCTACGCGATCCGTGAACGGATCACGGCTTGCGACGACCTCGAGCTCCTGCGCTGCTGGCTCGCCCGCGCCGTCACCGTGCCGTCCGCCGAAGAGGTCTTCTCGGAGGCGTGATCAGGAAGGGGAAAGGGACGGACGGCCAGGACGGCCGTCTGAGGCGGAGTCGGCGCAGTTGCATCAGCTGCGCGAGCCACCTCCCACCGCCCCCACTTCGTGGTCCGCGGTGACCTTCGAACGGGTGGCGGCCTCGGCCCAGTGTTCGGTGCACAGCCTGCACGCCGCCTTCGGCGGGCGGGACGAACTTCTGCACGTGGTCTTCATCCTCGACGTCGAAGCCGTTCTGGCGGCCCCGCGCAAGAGCTTCGAGGACACCGTCCGCCGCCTCTACCGGCTCCTGGCCGATGCCCTGGAGAGCGAACCCCGTGTGCTGCCCGCCATGATGGCTCAAGCCCTCGCGCGCCCCCACGACGCGAACGTCCAGGCCGTGCTCCGGTACTCCCTGCCCCGCCTGCTCGCCAGCATCGGTCAGTGGCTCACGGAGGAGATCGCCGCAGGCCGTGTCCGCGCGACGCCCCCGCTTCTGCTGATGCAGCAGATGTCCAGCCCCATCCTCCGCGCCCCAGGGCGAGTGACCGCAGTCCCCGCCCCGATGCCCGGACCCGCCGCCCGGTCCCCGTCGGGCGAGTGCGACGCAGGGGCCACCGCGGGCGGCTCGGGGCGGACTTGGCGTCACAGCGGCCGCGAGGCAGGAGCTCCGGGGAGTTGAGTACGCGTACTCATGCCGAGTCGGGCGGGGTGCGGTCATGATCCGTTGTCACTGGGGGACGGAAGGGGACGACAGTGAATCCGATCGCATGTGCAAGTGGCGCCTGCCCGCCGGTGCCACGCCGCGCCCGGACCGGCGTTGCCGCACTGGCCGCCGTGCTGTGGGGAGTGACGCTGGTGTCCTGTGCCTGGCTGGCGTACCTGGTCGGCGTGGTGGTCGTGTCGGCCGTGACGGAGGGGGCGTCCCTCGGGGGCTTCCTGCTCTGGTGCGCCCTGATCGTCGCCGCCGCCGTGGGTGCGCTGACCGCACTCGCCTTCGCGCCCGGCGTCCGCCGGCTGGCCCCGGAGAGCCGCCTGCTCCTGCTGGGTGCCCTGGCCTGTCCCGCGCCCGCCCTCCTCGCGGTCCTCACCTGGACGGGACTCACCTGAGGAGCCGTGAGCAGCCCGAATTGGCTTGCCGTGCGGGATCCGGCGTAGGTACCGTCCGGGCCATGACCCCGACTCTGCGGACCGCGCGCCTGGTCCTGGACCCGTACGTGCCGGAGGACGAAGAGGACTTCGTCGCTCTGTTCCAGGACACCAGGGTGTCCCGGTGGATGGGGGACGGCCCGGCTACCGAGGCGCAGGACCGGGCCATGTTCGGGCGGATCTTCACCAAGGTCTACGCCCAGGACCTGTTCGACGTCTGGGCCGTGCGCCGGGACGGCGTCCTGGTCGGGCACGCCGAGATCAAGCCGAGCGACGTTGTCGACGGCCACGAGATCATCTACGCGCTGGCCCCCGCGGCCTGGGGAAGCGGTCTGGGGACCGAGGTGGCGGAGGGGATCGTCGCCCACGGTTTCGGCACGCTCGTGCTGACGGAGGTGCACGCCACCGTGGCCGCGCAGAACACGGCCTCACTGGCCCTGCTGGGGAGGATCGGTTTCGAGCACGTCCGGGACGTCCAAGAGGCCGACGGCAGCGTCACCCACGTGCTGACCCGCTGCGCCGCCGCGGACGCCGGCGCGGACCCGGGAGCGTCCACGGGCGTCTGATCCACCCCGGGCCGCCGAGCTGCGCTACGGCGAAGGCGTTGCAGTTGTGGTCCCCATGAACCTATGTGCGCCTGACGGGCGTCGGCGGGCCGCGGACGGGACGGCGGCGGCCGGCGGCGCCTACGCGTCCGGCGGGCGCGGCGCTTCCCGCCGGGCGGCAGCCGGCCGGCCCACGGGTGGTGACGGCGGCGCGGGCGGCCGCGGCTCCGGGCGCCGGACCGCGGCGGGTGCGGCGATGGGTGCCTTCTCCGGCAGGGCCGTCCGCGGCTCCGGCCAAGGGTCGGCGGCCGGCAGGCGCACGGGCGGAGCAGTCGGCACCGGCGGCCGTGGCTCCGACCGCTGAAACGCCGGGGAAGCGGCCGGCGGGCCGCGGCGGCCTCGTAGGGTTGGGGCCATGACGGAACGGGCCGCTCGGCGGCTGATGCTGGTGCACGCGCATCCCGACGACGAGTCGATCAACAACGGTGCGACCATGGCGCGCTACGCGGCCGAGGGTGCCCGGGTGACGCTGGTGACCTGCACGCTCGGGGAGCTGGGCGAGGTCATCCCGGACGAGCTGCGGCACCTGGAGGGAGCGGCCGGGCTCGGCCCGTACCGGGGGCAGGAGCTGGCCGCGGCCATGCGGGAGCTGGGAGTCACGGACTTCCGGCTGCTCGGCGGGGCCGGGCGGTACCGGGACTCCGGGATGATGGGGCTCCCCGACAACGACGACCCGGACTGTCTGTGGCAGGCCGGCCTCGACGACGCCGCCGAGCACCTCGTCGCCGTGATCCGCGAGGTGCGCCCGCAGGTCCTCGTCACCTACGACGACAACGGCGGCTACGGCCACCCCGACCACATCCAGGCCCACCGCGTCGCCATGCGCGCCGTGGACCTGGCCGCCGACCCCGCCGTGCGCCCCGACCTCGGCGAGCCCTGGCGGATCGCCAAGGTGTACTGGAACCGCGTCCCGCGCCCGGTCGCCGAGGCCGCCTTCGCTCGGCTGAAGGACGATCTGGCGGGGCTGCCGTTCGACGAGCCGGCGGCGATCGACGACGTTCCCGGAGTCGTCGGCGACGAGCGGGTCACCACGGCGATCGACGGCGGCGTGTACGCCGCGGCCAAGGCCGCCGCGATGCGCGCGCACGCCACCCAGATCGAGATGGCCGAGCCGTACTTCGCCCTGTCCAACCGGCTCGCCCAGCCGGTCTTCACCACCGAGTTCTACGAGCTGGTGCGCGGGGAACCCGTCGCCGCGCCGGGGGAGCGGGAGACCGATCTGTTCGCCGGCACGGAGAAGGAGGCGTCATGAGTTCAGGGGGAGGGGGCTCCATGCTCGCGCAGCCCCTCAAGCCGCCCTCCGCCGGGCGGGTCGCCGCGTACGTGGGACTCTTCCTGCTCGGCGCGGTGGTCGCGGTCGCCGGTGCCCTGGTGCAGGCCGCCTGGTTCCCCGGCGGGCTGCTGCTCGCGCTCGCGGGCGCCGCCGGGCTGTTCCTGGGCGGGGCGCGGGCCGCGCGCAGCCGGGGTGGGGCCGTGGCGGGTGCGGCCGGCTGGGTCGTCACCGTGTTCGTGCTCACCGCCAGCCGGCCCGAAGGCGACTTCTTCTTCGCGGCCGACAGCGGCTCCTACCTCTTCCTGCTCGGCGGCATGGCCGTCGCTGTGATCTGTGCCACCTTGGCTCCGAGACGGCAACCGCACGGCGACGACGCCCGACTTGGCAAGTGACGTACCACTTCTTCCCGGGGTGCCGGCAGGGGTCCACTAGGGGTTTACCCAGCGGTCCCGGGATAAGGGCCCCGAGCGGCCAGTATGGTGGTGCGCGCGCCGCCGAGCCGCCCGCACTGAGGTCGTAACGTGCGGCGGAGCCAATCGGGAGAACCTGCCTTGAGTCGTGAAACTGACACTCCGTCGTCCGGGCCCAACGGGCGCGGCGGAGCCGCCTACCCCTCGGGAACCCCGCCGTACGGAATCCCGGCGGTCTCCGACGACCGAGCGGACGCGGGCCGTTCGGCCGCGCAGCCCGAGGAACGCAAGACCGAGACCACGCTGACGACGCGGATCCGGATCAACATCCCCGGATCCCGGCCGATTCCGCCGGTCGTCGTGCGGACGCCCGTCTCCTCGGAAGGGTCCGAGAGCGACGCCGAGGACATCGGTGGCGAGGCCGAGCAGCCGGCCGCCCCGGCGCCCGAGGTCGCCCCGGAACCGCCCGCCGAGCCCGCGGCGCCCGCGGCGGAGAAGCCGACCAGCGACTGGTTCGCCCCCCGCAAGCCCCAGGCCGGCAAAGGCGGTCAGGGCGGCGGCTCCACCAACGGCGCGGGACTGCCGGGTGGTTCGGGCGCGCGCGCGGCGATCGGGCCCGGCCCCGGTGCCTCCGGCCCGGGAAGCTCCGTGCCCCGGCCCGTGGGCGCCGGCTCCTCCGGGCCGGGCTCGTCCGGCGGGGGCCGCCCCGGCGGCGTGACCGGCGCCATGAACCTGCCCGGCGCGGCGGGCGGCTCCCGGCCCGGCTCGCCCGGCGCCGGGCTGCCCGGGGTCACCGGCGGCCCCGTCGCCCCTGGCCACGGCGGCGGCACCGGGTCCTTCGACGTCACCGAGGCGCTGGGCGCGGGCCCGCACAGCCAGCCGCGCCGTGAAGACCTGGCGTACTTCTCCGACAACGGCCAGGGCGTCCCCGGAGCGCCGGGCGGTCCGCAGGGCCCCAAGGGCCCGACGAGCGGCCCCGTCACCGGCGACGCGTCGCTGCGGCCGCCCGCGGGCGGCGGACCCGGCGGCGCGGGACGCCCGGGCGGAGTCCCCGGCGCGCGCACGGGGCACCCCGGCGGCCCTCTGAGCGATGACACCGCCGTCCTCACCCCGCAGCAGCAGTCCCCCCAGCCGGGCACCCCCGGTTACGGCGCCCGGCCGGACAACGTCTCCGGGAACACCGTCACCAGCGGCATGCCCGTCATACAGCCGGGGCCGGACCCGTTCGGGCCGGAGGCCGACTGGAGCGGGCCTCAGACGCAGACGCCGCCCGGACTGTCCCAGCCGGCCCCGCAGAGCGCCGCCGCGGCCACCGCGCCCAAGGCCAAGAAGAAGGGCCGCAACAAGCTCGTCCTGCTCGGCGTCGCCGTGATCGGTCTCGCCGGTGTCGCCTACGGCGCCGGGCTGCTGATGAACCACTCCGACGTGCCCAAGGGCACCACCGTGCTCGGCGTCGACATCGGCGGCGGCACCCGCGACGACGCGGTCAAGAAACTCGACGACGCCTTCGGCAGCCATGTGAACCAGCCGCTGAAGCTGTCGGTCGAGGGCAAGTCCGTGACCCTCAAGCCGGACCAGGCCGGGCTCCAGTTCGACACCCAGGCCACCGCCAGCGCGGCCGCGACGAGCGACTACAACCCCGTGTCGGTGATCGGCTCGCTGTTCGGCAACCACCGGGTGATCCAGCCGCAGATGCCGGTCGACGAGGAGAAGCTCCAGGTCGCCCTGCAGAGCGTCTCGGGCGGCGCCGGATCGATGACCGAGGGCGGCATCAAGTTCCAGTCAGGCAAGGCCGTTCCCGTGTACGGCAAGCCGGGCAAGGGCATCGACGTCGGCGGCTCGATCCAGCTGGTCCAGCAGGCGTACCGCGTCCAGGTGGAGACGGGCTCGGCCACGCCGGTCCAGCTGCCCACGGTCACCCAGCAGCCGACGGTCCCGAACGCCGAGGTCGACCGGATGATGAAGGAGTTCGCGGAGCCGGCGATGTCCGGCAACGTCATCGCGAGGACGGACGCCACGCACTTCATCGAGTTCAGCCCGCAGAACTCCCTGTGGAAGTTCCTGCGGGTCAAGGCCGTGGACGGCAAGCTCGTCGACTCCTACGACGAGGCGGCGCTCAAGGAGCTGTACGGCAACACCTTCGACGGGGTCACGATCGCCAGGGCCACCGGTGACAAGACCCCCGTCACGGTCCAGGACGTGATCGGCGCCCTGCGCCCGGCGTTGATGAGCAAGACCAACCGCGTGGGAGTCATCGACACCGACCCCAGCTAGACACCGCAGCAGCGGCAGAGGGCACCCCGTCCGGCAAGGACAGGGTGCCCTCTCGTCCTTCTCCCGCTCCCGCTCCCTCGCCCTGTCACCTCGCGAACATGACATCTGTCATCCGGCAGTCAGGACCCGCGACACTGCCCGGCATCCCCGCCCGTCGGCCAGCATGTCCGGCATGACGACAACAGCGGAGCGAGCCGGCACCACCACGGTGGTGGGGTTCGACGAGGTGACCAAGACCTACGGGAACGTACGGGCCGTGGACGGGCTGACCCTCGCCCTGCATCCGGGCGAGACCGTCGCCCTGCTCGGCCCGAACGGCGCCGGCAAGTCGACCACCCTCGACCTGCTGCTCGGCCTCAGGCAGGCCGACAGCGGCACCGTCAGCGTCTTCGGCACCACCGCGCGCGAGGCGATCGTCGCCGGGCGCGTGGGCGCCATGCTGCAGAGCGGCGGGCTGATGGAGGACGTCACCGTCGCCGAACTGGTGCGGCTCGCCTGCGACCTGCACCCCAAGCGGTTCAGGACCGCCGACGTGCTGGCCCGGGCCGGTATCTCCCAGATCGCCGACCGCAAGGTGAACAAGCTCTCCGGCGGCCAGGCCCAGCGCGTCCGCTTCGCCCTGGCCACCGCCGGCGACAGCGACCTGATCGTCCTGGACGAGCCGACCACCGGCATGGACGTCTCCGCCCGCCAGGCATTCTGGGCCACCATGCGCGAACAGGCCGACCACGGCCGTACGGTCCTCTTCGCCACGCATTACCTGGAAGAGGCCGACGCCATCGCCGACCGGGTGCTCGTCCTGCACCGGGGACGGCTGCTGGCCGACGGCACCGCCGCCGAGATCAAGGCGAAGGCGGGGGCCCGGCGGGTCGCCTTCGACCTGGAGGGCGACATCGACGAGGCCGTGCTGCGCGCTCTGCCCTTCCTGACCTCGATGACCGTGAGCGGCCAGACCGTCCGCATCCAGTCCTCCGACGCCGACAAGACCGTGCACGCCCTGTACGGGCTCGGCGTCTACCCCCGCAACCTCGAAGTCGCCGGGCTCGGACTCGAGCAGGCCTTCGTCGCCATCACCGAGGCCGAGGAGGCCAAGCAGTCGTGAACAGTCTGATCAGACTGGAACTCACCCGCGCCCTGCGCAACCGCAAGTTCCTGTTCTTCTCGGTGCTCTACCCCTCGATCCTCTTCCTGATCATCGCGGGCAAGGCGGACGGCGTCACCAAGGTCGACGGCACCGGCCTGACCGTCCCGACGTACATGATGGTCTCCATGGCCTCCTTCGGCGCCCTCACCGCCGTGCTCATGGGCAACAGCGAGCGGATCGCCAAGGAGCGCGAGAGCGGCTGGGTACGGCAGCTCCGGCTGACCTCACTGCCCGGGCGGGGCTACGTCCTCGCCAAGACCGCCGGCGCCGCCGTGGTCAGCCTGCCGTCCATCGTCGTCGTCTTCGTGGTCGCCGCCGCCGTCAAGCAGGTCCGTCTGGAGGCCTGGCAGTGGCTCGCCCTCACCGGCGCGATCTGGGCCGGCAGCCTGGTCTTCGCCGCGCTCGGCGTCGCCATCGGCTACCTCGCCAGCGGGGACGCGGTCCGCCCGATCACGATGATCATCTACTTCGGCCTGTCCATGCTCGGCGGTCTGTGGATGCCCTCGACCACCTTCCCGCAGTGGCTGCAGAACATCGCCGAGTGGCTGCCGACGCACGCGTACGCTGCACTGGGGCGCGCGATCGAGGAGAGCCAGGCCCCGCACGCGAAGGACCTCGCCATCCTCGTCGTCTTCTTCGCCCTGTTCGCGGGCGGCGCGGCCTGGCTGTACCGGAAGGACACGCTGAAGGCGTGAGCGTCATGACGGAAGACCCGCGGCCCGGCGAAGCACGGGCGGACCGGCTGATGCGCATGGGGGAGCCACCCCGGAACAGGGGCGAGGCGCTGCGCAAACTGGTGTGGATCCTGCCCTGGCTGATCTTCCTCAGCTCGCCGGTGCGGGACCTGGTCTCCGGCGCTCACACGACCGCCGCCACCGCGGCCGGCTGGGCGGGCCTCACGGCCTTCACCGGGACCTATCTGGCGCTGGTCTACCGGAACATGGGACGGCCGTTCTCCGGGCGCGTCGTCGGCTGCCTCGTCGCCGCGCTCGGTGTCCTCGCCGTCGTGCTGTGCCTGACCCTCGGCTCGCAGTGGATCGGCCTGTTCGTGTACGTCTCCGTGGCCTGCGGCGCGACGAACCCGCTGCGGATGGCCTACTGGACGATCCCGCTGACCACGGCGGTGATGCTGCTCGTCGCCCAGCACACCGGCGCACAGGGGGAGTGGACCCTGTTCCTGCTGGTGACGCTCGTCGGCTTCGCCATGACCGGTGTACGGCAACTGGTGCGCACCACGGTCGACCTGCGCAAGGCCCGCGCCACCGTGGCCCAGCTCGCCGCCAACGAGGAACGGCTGCGGCTCGCCCGCGACCTGCACGACCTGCTCGGCCACTCCCTGTCGCTGATCACGCTGAAGAGCGAGCTGGCCGGCCGGATGCTGCCCGACCACCCCGGCAAGGCGGCCCAGCAGGTCGCCGACATCGAACAGGTCAGCCGCCAGGCCCTGGTCGACGTCCGCGAGGCCGTCACCGGCTACCGGCGCCCCCGCCTGCACGCCGAACTGGCGGGCGCCCAGGTGGCGCTGACGGCCGCCGACGTCGTCGCCGACGTGCCCGCCGAGCCCGACCTGCACGGCGTCACGGAGGAGAGCGAGTCCGCGCTCGCCTGGGCGCTGCGCGAGGCGATCACCAACGTCGTACGGCACAGCGGCGCCACCCGGTGCGCCGTCGGCCTGGTGCGCCGCCAGACCCTGGACGGGCCGTTCCTCGAACTGTGCGTCGAGGACAACGGCTCGGGCGGCACCACCGGCGTCGCCAAGGGCCCCGGCAACGGTCTGACGGGCCTGGCCGAGCGTCTGGAGAAGGTGAGCGGGCAGCTGGAGGTGGGACGCGTCAGGCGCGGCTTCCGGCTCGTCGCCCGCGTGCCTCTGGCCTCCCGCGCGGACGTAGGATCCCCGGCATGAGCCGAACGATCAAGGTCCTCCTGGCCGAGGACCAGTCGATGGTCCGCGAGGCACTGGCCGCCCTGCTCGGCCTGGAGGACGACATCGAGGTCGTCGCCCAGGTGCCGCGCGGGGACGAGGTCGTGGCGGCGGCGCACGCCCACGGCGTCGACGTGGCCCTGCTCGACATCGAGATGCCCGGCTGCACCGGCATCGAGGCCGCCGCCCGGCTCCACAAGGAACTGCCCGCGGTGAAACTGGTCGTGCTCACCACCTTCGGCCGCCCCGGCTATCTGCGCAGCGCCATGGAGGCGGGCGCGGACGCCTTCCTGGTCAAGGACGCCCCGGCCGCGCAGCTCGCCGCGGCGATACGCAAGGTGCTCGCGGGCGAGCGGGTCATCGACCCCACGCTGGCCGCGGCGGCCCTCGCCGAGGGCGCCAACCCGCTGACCGACCGGGAGCGCGAGGTCCTGCGCGCCGCGGCCGACGGCTCCACCAACGCCGAGCTGGCCGCCGCCCTCCACCTGTCCCAGGGCACGGTCCGGAACTACCTGTCGACCGCGATCCAGAAGCTCGCCGTGCGCAACAGGACGGAGGCGGTGCGCATCGCGCGGGAGAAGGGCTGGCTGTAGGCCGGCTCCGCGGGCGTTTCCGGCAGGTCCGGTTCAACCGGCCCGCGAGGTTCAGTTCAGCAGGGCCCGCGCCGCCCGCGCCTGTCCCCGCACCTGCTCGGCCGCGGGCTCGTCCACCGCGCCCAGCACCTCGGCGTACGCCTCCAGCTCCCGGGCCCCGCCCACGAAGTCGCCCCGCTGCACGAGCAGCTGCGCCCGCTCGTACCGCAACCGCGCCGGATGCGACGGCAGCAGCAGCGACAGCTCCACCGCCCACAGCGCCACGTCCGACCGCTCGGGCCGCACGGCCGCCCAGGCCCGGATGTTGTTCAGGATCCGGGACACGACCTCCAACGGAGTCGCGGGCACCAGCATCGACGGGTCCAGCGGCGCGCCCGTCGCCCCGGCCACCAGCAGGTCGGCGTCCGCCCCCGTGAGCACCCGGCCCCCGTCGAACGGGTCCGCGAGCACCAGTTCCTCCGCCGCCCCGAACCCCACGACGAAGTGCCCGGGCAGCGCGACCCCGCACACCGGGGCCCCGGCCCGCCGCGCGACCTCCATCCACACCACCGACAGCAGGATGGGCAGCCCGCGCCGCCGCACCAGCACCTCGTGCAGCAGGGAGGACTCCAGCCGCTGGTAGTCCGCCGCCGCGCCGTGGAACCCGTACCGCTCGCCGAGCAGCCGGCACAGGGCCCGCGCCCACTCCCGCGGCCCGCCCGGCCGGTAGGGCAGCTCCCCGGCGAGCCGGTCCAGCTCCTGCTGCGCCGCGTCCATGCCGGCCTCGTCCAGCGCCCCGTCGGCCGCCGCACCCATCAGCAGGCACAGCGCCGCGAGGTCCGGCCGCTCGGACCGCGCCTCCTCGCCGAACCGCCGGCGCACCGCGGCGGCCCGTTCCGGAGACGGCGGATGCGGGGGACTCATAGCAGGCTCGTGCCCTTTCACGACGCTCCCTACGACGGACCAGCGCCGGAGTTCCGCGGGGACCGAGGCTCCGGTTCCGCCGGCGACGGCCGCGGGTGTCCGCCGTCGCCGGGCTCCGGGGCGCGGTAGTGGTGGTACGCGTGGTGCGCGCCGAAGCCCATCCCGGCGTACAGCGCCCGAGCCGCGTCGTTCCCGGTCTCGACCTGGAGCCAGGCCGCCGAGGCGCCCTCGTCGAGGGCGCGGCCGGCGAGCGCGGCGAGCACGGTGGTGGCCAGGCCCCGACGCCGCAGCGCCGGATCGACCTCGACGGCGGCGAAGGACGCCCAGCGGCCGTCGACGACACACCGTCCGATCGCCGCCGGAACACCGCCCTCGCCGGGAACCGTCGCGAACCACACCGACGGCCCGCTGCCGAGCACCTTCAGGGCCACCTCGCTCACCCCCTTGCGCTGATACCGCGCAAGCCACGCCTCGTCGGCCGTGCGGGACAGCACGACCCCGGAGCCCTCGGCCCGGTCGGCGACCGGCGCGAGCGCCCCGATCCACAGCTCGGCGCTCACCTCGCGCACCCAGCCCCGCCGCTCCAGCTCCGCGCACAGCGTTTCCTGCGTGCCCTCGGCGCCGGTGGCCGTCTGGATGTACGCGGGCAGGCCACGCTCGCCGTACCAGCGTCGTACGGCATCCAGCGCCGCGTCGAGCGGAAGCCCGGGATCGCCGAGCGGCAGCACTGAATTGGCACGCCGGGTGAATCCCGCGGTCGCCCGCAGCTCCCAGTCGCCCAGCCGCTCGCTCTCCACCGGCCGCCAGGCCCGCGCCGCCACACGTGCCAGCTCCTCGTACGTGGCCGCCGGACCCCGCCGCCTGGCCGGTGCGGCCGGTACCACCTTGCCCGCGACCAGGGAGGATTCGGCGACCTGTACGGTCTCGCCACTCTTCCGTGTGATCAGCAGCACACCGTGGTCCCATGATGTGAGAACTCCGACCGTGTCGGTGAACTTCTCACCCGGCGCGCCAGGTTCGCTCAAGCGCCGAATTGAGACCCGTTTGCCCACATCAGCAGCGGTGATACGGACCTCGAGGCGTCCTGTTGCCGATATTTCCACAGGTCTGTTCACCCCTCCTGTTCGGATCATGCCCCGGAACGGAGATACTAGGGGCGGGCATCGACGACGCCGCGCTCCCGCGCGCCAGGCGGCGGAGCCTGTGGAGGCCCGCCGGCGCCCTATCGAGGAGGAACGACAGCGTGACCTACGTCATCGCGCAGCCTTGTGTCGACGTCAAGGACAAGGCGTGCATCGAGGAGTGCCCGGTCGACTGCATCTACGAGGGCCAGCGGTCCTTGTACATCCACCCGGACGAATGCGTCGACTGCGGAGCCTGCGAACCGGTCTGCCCGGTCGAGGCGATCTTCTACGAGGACGACACTCCCGAGGAGTGGAAGGACTACTACAAGGCCAACGTCGAGTTCTTCGACGAGCTCGGCTCTCCCGGTGGCGCCAGCAAGCTGGGGCTGATCGAGCGCGACCACCCCATCATCGCCGCGCTGCCGCCGCAGAACCAGTAACAGCGGCCCGTCTTCGCGCCGCCTCGGTCCCGTACGGCCTGATCGCACTCCAGCGCTCCGCTCGCCGCACGGGACCGAGGCGTTTTCCGGACCAGAAAGTGAGCCTGATCCCCGTGTCCGCACTCTCCGACCGGCTCCCCGCCTTTCCCTGGGACAAGCTCGAGCCGTACAAGAAGACGGCCGCAGCCCATCCGGACGGCATCGTCGACCTGTCGGTCGGCACTCCGGTGGACCCGGTCCCCGATCTGATCCAGAAGGCGCTGATCGCGGCCGCGGACTCCCCGGGCTACCCGACCGTGTGGGGCACGCCCGAACTGCGTGAGGCGCTCACCGGCTGGGTCGAGCGTCGGCTCGGCGCGCGGGACGTCACCCACCGGCACGTCCTGCCGATCGTCGGCTCCAAGGAACTGGTCGCCTGGCTCCCGACCCAGCTCGGCCTCGGCCCCGGCGACAAGGTCGCGTACCCGCGCCTGGCCTACCCGACCTACGAGGTCGGCGCCCGCCTGGCCGGCGCGGACCACCTCGTCTACTCGACGACACCGGGCGTCGGCGTGCCGGGCCCCACGGAGCTGGACCCGGCGGGCCTGCGGCTGCTGTGGCTGAACTCGCCCTCCAACCCCACGGGTCAGGTGCTGCCCAAGGAGGAGCTGCGCAGGATCGTCGCCTGGGCCCGCGAGCACGGCGTGCTGGTCGTCTCCGACGAGTGCTACCTGGAGCTGGGCTGGGAGGCCGACCCGGTCTCGGTCCTGCACCCGGACGTGAACGGCGGCTCGTACGAGGGCATCGTCGCGGTCCACTCGCTGTCCAAGCGCTCGAACCTGGCCGGCTACCGCGCCGCCTTCCTGGCCGGTGACCCGGCCGTCCTCGGCCCGCTGCTGGAGATCCGCAAGCACGGCGGCATGATGACCTCGGCGCCGACGCAGGCGGCGGTGGTGGCCGCCCTCGGCGACGACACCCACGTCCGCGAGCAGCGCGAGCGCTACGCCGCCCGCCGCGAAACCCTGCGCGGGGCCCTGCTCGCCCACGGCTTCCGCATAGAGCACAGCGAGGCGAGCCTCTACCTGTGGGCCACGCGCGACGAGTCCTGCTGGACCACGGTCGCCGACCTCGCCGAGCGGGGCATCCTGGTCGCCCCGGGCGACTTCTACGGCCCGGCGGGCGCGGACTTCGTACGCGTCGCGCTGACGGCGACGGACGAGCGGGTCCGCGCGGCCGTGGAGCGCCTGGCCGGGTAGCCGGCGACGGCTAACCCGCGCCGGCACGGCGACGAAGCCTTACGACGACGGGGTCCGGGGTTTGGAAACCCCCGGACCCCGTCGGGTCGTGCGCGCGGTGCTCAGCCGATCGGCAGGCCGGAGACCGGCAGGGACGGCGTCGGCAGCCCGCCCTTCTTCGCCGTCTGCGCGGCGCCGCCGAGCAGCCCGCCCGCGGACCCCGCCGCGCCGCCCGCCGCCTTCTGGGCCGCCGGCGCCGCCTGCTTAACGACCTTGCCGCCGGAGTCGCCCGCGACCCCGGTGACGTGCTGCGCGGCACCGTCCACGGTGTTGCCGACGCTCGCCGAGTCCAGGGCGGTCAGCCCGCCGAGGTTCGGGGCGGCGGGCAGCTCGGGGGCAGCGCTGGCGGCACCGGCCGCACCGACCCCGGCGGCCGCTCCCGCAGCGACGAGCAGCGCGGCACGGGCGATCCGGCGGGTCAGGGGGAGGGACATGTTGCTCCTTCGACGGAGGGAACGGACGCTCTGACTACCGCTCGAAGTCCGCGAAGGTTGCGGCGGGCCAACGTAAAGAGTTGGTAACGCGTCGCATTATCAGGTACGCGGAAAAGCTTCACTCACGCCACAGGGTGACGAGTCGTACTAACGCCCGGTCGTGGTGATGTGCACCGAGCCCGCCGCCCGCTCCGCTCCCGCAGTACCCCGCGTCTGCGCCGCCCGCCACCGGCTGTCGGTCATCCCGGCCTTCCACTGCCAGCCGCCGTAGGAGACCTGCTCGATGTGCAGCGCGGAGGCGTTGGCCACCGCCCAGTGCGCGAACTGCCAGCCCCGCTGCCGCGCGCTGCGCCCGGCGGCGGCCGTGTCGTCGGGCACGGGCACCGTCACGGTCCGCCCTTCCCCGCCCGCGACCGGGGTCGGCGTGGGCGAGGGCGCTGGCGAAGCGGTGCCGCCGACCTCCGCGCCCGCCTCCTGCACCACGTCCCGGCCGAAGTCCCGGACGAGCGCGGCACGCACCGCGTCGGGCCCGCTGGACCGGGTCGGGCCGGGGCGGCCCTGGCAGGCCAGCGTGGCCCCGGAGCGGCCGGTGAGCGCGGCGGCGAGCAGCGTCGCGTCCGGCTCGTGCTTGGCGTACGCCTGCGGGAAGCCGCTGCGCTGCACGCGCTGCGCGGCCACGGTCAGCGGCAGCCGCGTGTAGCCGGGCACCTTGTTCAGATGGTCGTAGAAGATCCCCGCCGAGTAGGAGGGGTCCATGATCTCCTCCGGTGTGCCCCAGCCCTGCGAGGGCCGCTGCTGGAAGAGGCCGAGGGAGTCCCGGTCGCCGAAGTCGATGTTGCGCAGCGCGGACTCCTGGAGCGCGGTGGCCAGTGCGATGGTCACCGCCCGCTCGGGCATGCCGCGCCCGGTGCCGACGGCCGCGATCGTCGCCGCGTTCACCGCCTGCTCCGGCGTGAACCGGTACGACGCTCCGTCGCCCTTGCCGGAGACGACCTCGCAGCCCGGACCCGAGGTGCCTCCGGTGAGGTACTGCACCGAGAGGTAGCCCGCGAGCCCGAGCAGGACCACGAAGGCCGCCCCGAACCGGAGGAGGCGGCCACGACGCTTGGAAGAGGGGGGAGGGTGCGGCACGCCTACAAGGTACTGGAGGCAGGCGGGACTGGTGAGGCAGGTGTGGACAATGCGCGGCGGCAGTGCGGCGGTTCGCCGGGTTAGGGTCGATCGCATGGCCGATAACCCGCTTGATCTCACGTTGGACGCCGCGCGCCTGACCGCGCGACTCGTCGACTTCCCCTCGGAGAGCGGCACCGAGAAGCCGCTCGCCGACGCGATCGAGGCCGCACTGCGGGCGCTGCCGCACCTGACGGTCGACCGTCTCGGCAACAACGTCGTCGCCCGCACGGACCTCGGGCGCGCGCAGCGGGTGATCCTGGCCGGCCACATCGACACGGTCCCGATCGCCGGGAACGTCCCCTCGCGGCTCGACGACGACGGCGTCCTGTGGGGCTGCGGCACCTGCGACATGAAGTCCGGAGTGGCGGTCCAGCTGCGCATCGCGGCCACGGTCCCCGCCCCCAACCGCGACCTGACCTTCGTCTTCTACGACAACGAGGAGGTCGCCGCCGAGCTGAACGGGCTCAAGCACGTCGCCGAGGCGTGCCCGGAGTGGCTGGCCGGCGACTTCGCCGTGCTGCTCGAACCCTCCGACGGCGAGGTCGAGGGCGGCTGCCAGGGCACGCTGCGGGTGCTGCTGAGGACCACGGGCGAGCGGGCCCACTCGGCGCGCGGCTGGATGGGCTCCAACGCCATCCACGCCGCCGCGCCGATCTTGCGGCGGCTCGCCGAGTACCAGCCGCGTCATCCGGTCATCGACGGCCTGGAGTACCGCGAGGGCCTCAACGCGGTCGGCGTCCTGGGCGGGGTGGCGGGCAACGTCATCCCCGACGAGTGCGTGGTCACGGTCAACTTCCGGTACGCCCCGGACCGCACCGAGGAGGAGGCCGTCGCCCACGTCCGCGAGGTGTTCGCGGACTGCGGAGTGGAGGAGTTCGTGATCGACGACCACAGCGGCGGCGCCCTGCCGGGTCTGAACCACCCGGCCGCGGCGGCGTTCATCGAGGCGGTCGGCGGCACCCCGCGCCCGAAGTACGGCTGGACGGATGTCTCACGCTTCTCGGCGCTGGGCATCCCCGCCGTCAACTACGGCCCCGGCAACCCACACTTGGCGCACAAGCGCGACGAGCGGGTGGAGACGGCCAAGATCCTCGCGGGCGAGGAGCGTCTGCGGGCCTGGCTCACGGACTGACCACTGCGGACATACCGACGTCCCCCTCTCCTGACCCCCGCGGATCTACGCTGAGGTGGAACGTCACACAAGCGGAGGGAGCGTACATGCCAACAGGGAATCCCGAGGGCAAGAAGCGGCCACCGGACGAGCAGCGACTGGGGCCGGTCCTCCGGCGGCGCGGTCAGGTCCAGGCGAGCACCACGGACCAGCGGCTGCTGGACGAGCGCGCCCCCACGGACTGGGTCCACACCGACCCCTGGCGCGTGCTGCGCATCCAGTCGGAGTTCATCGAGGGCTTCGGCACGCTCGCCGAACTCCCGCCCGCCATCAGCGTGTTCGGCTCCGCGCGGACGGCGGTGGACTCGCCGGAGTACGACGCGGGGGTGAAGCTCGGGCGGGGCCTGGTCGAGGCGGGCTTCGCGGTGATCACGGGCGGCGGCCCGGGCGCGATGGAGGCGGCGAACAAGGGCGCTCTCGAGGCCGGAGGCGTCTCGGTGGGCCTGGGCATCGAGCTGCCCTTCGAGCAGGGCCTGAACGCCTATGTCGACATCGGCCTCAACTTCCGGTACTTCTTCGTTCGCAAGATGATGTTCGTCAAGTACGCGCAGGGCTTCGTCGTCCTGCCCGGCGGCCTCGGCACCCTGGACGAGCTCTTCGAGGCCCTGACCCTGGTGCAGACCCAGAAGGTCACCCGCTTCCCGATCGTCCTCTTCGGCAGCGCGTACTGGGGCGGCCTGGTCGACTGGCTGGAGAACACCCTGATCGCCCAGGGCAAGGCGGCCCAGGCGGACCTCACCCTGTTCCACGTCACGGACGACGTGAGCGAGGCGGTGGCCCTGATGTCCAAGGAGGCAGGCCGCTAGGGCCTCTCGTTTGGATCATGCCGGGCTCGCGGGGTCTGGCACCGCTCCCCCAAGCTCTTCGAGCTGGGGGCGCCCCCAGCGGCGTTGTCGTCGGTTGGCAGGGCTCCGCCCTGCCGCCCTCCTCCGCCTTGCGATACACGGCATCAGACCCCGCTCCCTGATCCGGCCTGATCCAAACGAAAGACCTTGGCCCCGTCCTGCGGGCCGCCGGCCTGCGCCCTGCGGCCGCTGATCCCCGTCCTGCGGGCGGCCAGAACCCGCCCGGCGGACGACCTGCGCCCGCACGACCGGGGCTGCTGGCGCCCCTGCTTGGCGCCCGTACAACCCGGGCTACTGGCGTCCGCAGGACCGGCGCTAGTGGCGACGGTACGGCGGGGCACTGGCGCCCGTACGGTGCTTCCGAGCGTCGGCACGGCGCGGCCCCGGGGCCGGGACGACAGGGCTTCGGCACTTCGCATGGCGCGGCACTGGCTCGGTGCGACGGGTCGCCGGCACCTGCACGGTGCGGCACTGGCGCCCGTACGGTGCTTCCGAGCGTCGGCACGGCGCGGCCCCGGGGTCGGGACGACGGGGCTCCGGCACTTCGCGCGGTGCGGCACTGGCGCCCGTGCGGCGGGGCCAGTGCCGTCCGTACGGCAGGGCTCGTGACCCGCGCGGCGGGGCTCCGGAGTCTGTGCGGTGGGGGAGTGGGCTCCCGGTTCTACGCCAGTCCCCGTCGGGCCACCGCCGGGGGCCGGTGGCCCGCGATGGTCGCCACCATGTCCAGTACCTGCCGGGTCTCGGCCACCTCGTGCACCCGGTACACCTGGGCCCCCAGCCACGCCGAGACGGCCGTCGTCGCCAGTGTCCCCACCAGCCGCTCCTTCACCGGCCTGTCCAGCGTCTCGCCCACGAAGTCCTTGTTGGACAGCGACACCAGCACCGGCCACCCGGTCGCGACCATCTCGCCCAGCCGCCGCGTCGCCTCCAGACTGTGCCGTGTGTTCTTGCCGAAGTCGTGCCCCGGATCGATCATCACCGACTCCCGCGGCACGCCGAGCGCCACCGCCCGCTCGGCCAGCCCCACGGTCACCCGGAGGATGTCGGCCATGACGTCGTCGTACGTCACCCGGTGCGGCCGGGTCCGCGGCTCCGCGCCGCCCGCGTGCGTGCACACCAGGCCGGTCCCGTAGCGCGCCGCGACCTCGGCGAGCCGCGGGTCCACCCCGCCCCACGCGTCGTTCAGCAGGTCCGCACCCGCCTCGCACACGGCCTCGCCGACATCGGCCCGCCAGGTGTCGACGCTGATGACCACGTCCGGGAACCGCCGCCGCACCTCGGCCACGAAGCCGACCGTCCGCCGGGCCTCCTCCTCGGCGCTCACCTCGTCACCGGGCCCGGCCTTCACCCCGCCGATGTCGATGATCGCGGCCCCCTCGGCGACCGCCTGCTCCACGCGCGCGAGGGCCGGCTCGTCACGGAACGTCGACCCCTGGTCGTAGAAGGAGTCCGGGGTCCGGTTGACGATCGCCATGATCACCGGCTCGTGCGCGTCGAATTCGCGCCTGCCCAGCCTGAGCATCCCCTGTGACCTCTTCCTCTTCTTCCCGGTCCTGCCCGGTCCTGCCCGGCCCCGCCCGGTCTTTCCCCGGTCATCGGCCGTCTGCGACCCTAACTGTCAGCGTCGCATGGCACGATCGGACCCTGACAGATACGACAGACTCCGTGGGGACCGAGCGATGGTTATGTTCTTCTTCCTGGTCGTCGCGCTCGCCGTCGTGGTCGCCGCGGTGACCCTGGCGGTGGTGGGCGGCGGCGAGGGAACCGGGCCGCTGCCCGAGGCGGCGCCCGAGCGGCTCCTGGACCCGCTGCCGCCGGACCGCCCCGTGGACCGCCAGGACGTGGAGAGCCTCCGCTTCCCGATGACCGTCCGGGGCTACCGCATGGCGGACGTGGACGACGCCCTCAGCCGGATCGGCGCCGAAATCGCCGAGCGCGACGCGCGGATCGCCGACCTGGAGTCCGCACTGGCCGGCGCCCGGGCCGCGGCCGCCCACGTCCACCTGACCAAGCCCGAGCAGGAGGACCAGCGGTGACGGACGACACCCTGACGCCGGGCGCCGCGATCGCCGGCCCGGACGGCGCCCCGCGCTGCCCGTGGGCGCTGTCCGCGGCGGAGTACGTGGCCTACCACGACGAGGAGTGGGGCCGCCCGGTCCACGGCGACGACGCGCTCTACGAACGTCTCTGCCTGGAGGCCTTCCAGTCCGGCCTGTCCTGGATCACCATCCTGCGCCGCCGCACCGGCTTCCGCGCAGCCTTCGCCGACTTCAAGATCGCGGCGGTGGCGGACTTCACCGACGACGACCGGGAGCGGCTGCTCGCCGACCCGGGCATCATCCGCAACCGCGCCAAGATCGACGCGACGATCGCCAACGCGCGCGTGCTCGTCGACTGGGCCCCGGGCGAACTGGACGCCTTCATCTGGTCCCACGCCCCCGACCCCGCCACCCGCCCGGTACCGAGGACCCTCTCCGACGTTCCGGCGGTCACTCCCGAGTCCACGGCCCTGTCGAAGGCCCTGAAGAAGCGCGGCCTGCGCTTCGTCGGCCCGACGACGGCGTACGCCCTGATGCAGGCGTGCGGCCTGGTCGACGACCACCTCGCGGACTGCGTGGCGCGCCGCCCCTGACCCGGCCGGCCGGGGGCGGCACCGACCCGCAGCGCGGTCAGCGGCCCAGATACGCCGGCTTCTCCTTGTTCACGAACGCCCGCACGGCGATCGCGTGGTCCTCGGACTGCCCGGCCCTGGTCTGGAGCTCCTCCTCCTTGAGGAGGGTCTCCTCCAGGGAGTGCGTCAGCCCGTGGGCCACCGCCTCCTTCAGCGCCGCGTACGCCACCGTCGGGCCCTCGGCCAGCGCCCGCGCCGTCCGCTCCGCCTCGGCCCGCAGTTCGGCGGCCGGCACGACCCGGTTGGCGATGCCCAGGTCGAGGGCCTCCTGGGCGGTGATACGACGCGGGAAGAGCAGCAGGTCGGTGGCGCGGGACGGTCCCACCACCCGCGGCAGCGTCCACGAGATCCCCGAGTCCCCGGCGAGCGCGACGCCCGCGAACGAGGTGTTGAAGGACGCCGTGTCCGCCACGATCCGGTAGTCGGCGGCGAGCGCGAAGCCGAAGCCCGCCCCGGCAGCGACCCCGTTCACCGCGGCGACCACCGGCTTCCGTGCCCCCGCCAGCGCCCGCACGATCGGGCTGTAGTGCTCCCGCACGGTGCTCATGACCTGCCCGGACCCGGTCTCCCGGTCGGCGGCCAGCAGCCCGATGTGCTCCTTGAGGTCCTGGCCCACGCAGAACGCCCGGTCCCCGGCGGCGGTCAGCAGCACCGCCCGCACGGCGCCGTCGTCCGCCGCCTCCCGGGCCGCGTCCCGGAGGGCGACCTTGGCATCGACGTTCAGCGCGTTCATCGCCTCGGGGCGGTTCAGCGTGATCGTCGCGAGTCCGTCGCTCACCTCGTAGAGCACGGTGTCGGCCATGGGGCATCCCCTCCGGTGTCGCCTCGTCGACGTACCGCTCGGTACGTCGTGGTCCGTCGCGGTCCGAGGACAGCATGACGGAGATCACCGGGCAGGGTGCGGACCCGGCATGTGACCTGCGTCAAAGAATTCCGGCGCGTCCGCGGCCGGCGGGCGGACGCGTGGGAGCGCAGTATCGCAGCCACATCGCCGAATTGGGTGGTTTTGCTCGCGCGCGTTGCCCAAGCGATGCCAACTGATGTTGGTCATCGGGTCCTGGGATGCGGGATAATGGCTTGGAAGCAATGTGTTCGATGCCGGTGTCGCGTGTCCTGTGCCGTTCTGGGCAGGGACCGTGCGCGTGCCCTTTCGGTGGGCCGTCGGCTTTGACGATGAGCTGGGTTTCAGGAAGGGGAACGAGCATGGCGGCCATGAAGCCGCGGACGGGTGATGGCCCGCTCGAGGTGACCAAGGAGGGGCGGGGCATCGTCATGCGCGTTCCGCTCGAAGGCGGCGGTCGGCTCGTCGTCGAGTTGACCCCTGACGAGGCGGATGCGCTCGGCGACGCCCTCAAGAAGGTCGTCGGCTGACGCGCAAGCGACCATACCCTTTCAGTTGCCCCGGCATCGTAAGCGGTGTCGGGGTCGCTGTCTTTCCAGGGGTGCGCGACGCGCGGGTGACGGGGGCGCTCAGCGCTTGACGGCACACAGCAGTCCGTCGCCCACCGGCAGCAGTGACGGCGTCAGATCGGGGCTCTCGCGCACCGTGCGCAGCAGTTCCCGCAGCCGCACGACCTCCGTCGGCTGCGGTCCCGAGTCCACCGTCCGCCCGTGCGCGAAGACACCCTCGAAGGCGACGAGGCCTCCCGGTCTCAGCAGGCGCAACGATTCAGCGAGGTACTCGGGGAACTCCAGCCGGTCGCCGTCGCAGAACACGAGGTCGTATCCGGCGTCCGCGAGGCGGGGCAGCACGTCCAGGGCGCGGCCGGGGATGAAGCGGGCGCGGTTGCCCGCGAAGCCGGCGGCGCGGAAGGCCTGGCGGGCGAACTGCTGGTGCTCCGGCTCGGGATCGACGGTGGTCAGCACCCCGTCGGGGCGCATGCCGTGCAGCAGGTGGATCCCGGAGACCCCGGTGCCGGTGCCGATCTCCGCGACCGCCTTCGCGTCCACGGTGGCGGCCAGCAACCGCAGCGCGGCGCCCGCGCCGGGCGACACCGAGCGCAGCCCTGCGTCACGGGCCCGCTCACGGGCCCAGCGCAGCGCGTCGTCCTCGGCGACATAGGCGTCGGCGAACGCCCAGCTCGTCTGCCGGTTGCCGGTAATGACCCTCTCCTGTCCCGTGGTTGCCTGGGCGTGACTGTATCCGCTGGGGCCGGGAACCCGCAGATGGGACCGGTCGTTTGAAGGGGTGAGGAAGCGACACCGGGCGCGACGGCGGTGTGGACGGGGGGTATGGGATGGATCGGGACACGGAGCAAGTGCTGACGCAGCCGCACCAGCCGGACCAGCACGTGTCAAATTCTCGTAAAACTGCTTATCCGGAGCTAACGGGCGAGGTGGCTATGGTAGGGGCTCCACTGGACACCACCAGAGCCGACAGGGGAGGTGCGGCTGCACCTGTGGATCGGAGAGGAGTGCTACGGCGCTTTCTCGGATCGGCAGGCAGGCCGAAATCCGTGACCAACACCGCTGCCGACGTGACCCACGCCACCGAATCCGCCCAGACCGCGACCTTCTCGACCGACGCGGACGGGCAGGCGTGGACTCCGCCCACCTGGGAGGAGATCGTCAGCACGCACAGTGGCCGCGTCTACCGCCTGGCCTACCGCCTCACCGGCAACCAGCACGACGCCGAGGACCTCACCCAGGAGGTCTTCGTCCGCGTCTTCCGCTCGCTGTCGACCTACACGCCGGGCACCTTCGAGGGCTGGCTGCACCGCATCACCACGAACCTCTTCCTGGACATGGTCCGCCGCAAGCAGCGCATCCGCTTCGACGCGCTGGGCGACGACGCGGCCGAGCGGCTGGCCAGCAAGGAGCCCACCCCGCAGCAGCTCTTCAACGACGCGCACTTCGACGCGGACGTCCAGCAGGCCCTGGACACCCTCGCGCCCGAGTTCCGTGCCGCGGTCGTCCTGTGCGACATCGAAGGACTGTCGTACGAGGAGATCGCCGCGACCCTGGGCGTCAAGCTCGGCACGGTGCGCTCCCGCATCCACCGCGGCCGTTCGCAGCTGCGCAAGGCCCTCGCGCACCGCTCGCCGCAGGCCCGGGCGGGACGCCGCGGCTTCGTGGCCACGGTCCCCGCGCTGGGGGGAGGGGGCGCGCCCGCGTGAGTGGATCACGACCTGACCCCGCGGGGCGTCTCGCGGAACAGCACCTGGGAGACCGGCTCGCCGCCCTCGTGGACGGCGAGCTCGGTCACGACATGCGCGACCGTGCCCTGGCGCACGTGGCCACCTGCCCGAAGTGCAAGGCGGAGGTCGACGCGCAGCGCCGTCTGAAGAACGTCTTCGCCCAGGCGGCCCCGCCGCCTCCCTCCGAGAGCTTCCTGGCACGCCTCCAGGGCCTCCCGGGGGGTGGTACCGACGTTGGTGGCGGTTCACCGCTGGGCGGGGGAGGGCTGCCCGGAGGGTTGTCCTCCCGCTCCGGAGTGTTCGGGGTGAACCGCGGCGAGCAGTTCGAGTTCGGCTATGTGCCGGCCCGCCCGCATCCCACCGACCCCGCGGAGGACCACGGCTTCCGGATCCACCCCGTGGGCCGTGCCGACAGCGAGCGGTCCGCCTCGCGGGGGCTGCGGTTCGCGTTCGTCGCCGCCGGGGCGGTGTCGCTGGCCGCCCTCGCCCTGGGCGGGATGACCACCGGTTCGGCGGGTGACGCCGTGGAGGCGCGCGGAGGCTCCGGGAACGGCAGCAATGTGACTCCGGCGCGCACGGCGGGCACGGGCGCCGCATCGGGCTCCGACACCGCGCGGCGCCGCCAGTCGGCCACGCCGCAGTCGGCACAGGGGCAGCGGTCGTCGGGCTCGGCGCAGGCGGCCTCGACGCCGCTGGCCGCACCGCTGCTGCCGGGGGCCGTGCCTCCCGGCGGGCAGGCGCAGGACGTGATGCATCCGCTGACCACCCCGGTGGTCGCCGGAGCGGCCGTGATGTCCCCGCTGATACGTCCGCTCACCACGAACCCGCCCATCTCCCTGACCTCGTGGTCCGCCGACCCGGACTACATGGCCCCGAGCCTGCTCAGGGCGCCCTCTCCCTCCGTCTCCTCCCGTACCACGCACTGACCGGTCCCTGCGCAGCGGTCCGGGAACCTGGTTGAATCCACGGTGGTCGCGCCCATGACACCGGTCGGGGCGCGGAGTCGACGCCGTGCCGCGTCCCGCTGTGGGGAGAACATGAACGAGGGCAAGCCCACGAAGTCCGCCCGCCCGAAGTGGTGGAGCCGCTCGGTCCCTCCGGACGCCCGGCCGGAGGGCACGCCGGCGCCGGACGCGTCGGCCGACGAGGCTTCCGACGGCGGCGTGGCAGCGGGTGGGGCGTCCACCCCGAGCTCGGACCCGGGCTCGGACCCCGTACAGACCGCGGTGCCCGGACCTGCCGTCGGGGACGGCGACTACGAGCTGGAACGCCCGCTCCCGGCTTCCGGCGACTTCGAACTCGCTCAGCCCCGTCCGCCGTTCGCCGGGGTGGAGGACACCCACCTTGGGGCGGCGGACGCACCGGCGGCGCCGGCGGTGCCCGGCGAGCCTGCCGCACCCGCCGCGCCGGCGACCCCGGTCGGTCCCGGTGCCCCCGCCGTCTCGGGCGAGACGGGCGCCGACCGGCCCCTGGAGGGCCTCTCCGGGCCCGTCGACTCCTCCAGCGGCTCCGGCGAGCGTCCCAGCCCCCTGCACGACCCCGACCCCTACAGCACCCCTCCGTACGGCGAGCCCGGCCCCTGGGCGCCCGCACCACCGGTTCAGCACCCGACGGTGACACCCGCGCACTCCTCCGGCACACCGGCCGCAGCGCCCCAGGGCACGCCCGCCCCGGACGCCGAGCTGTACGGTCCGGCGCCCGTGGCACCTCAGCCTGGTGCCCCGGCTCCCACGCCTCCGGCGCCGCCCGGCTCGCCCTCGTCGCCGCAGGCGCCGGCCGCGGCGCCCCAGGGCACGCCCGCCGTGGACGCCGAGCTGTACGGTCCGGCGCCCGTGGCACCTCAGCCGGGTGCCCCGGCTCCCACGCCTCCGGCACCGCCCGGCCCGCCCTCGTCGCCGCAGGCGCCGGCCGCGGCGCCCCAGGGCACGCCCGCCCCGGACGCCCCGCTGTACGGTCCGGCGCCCGTGCCTTCCGGCACGCCCTCGCCGCCGCAGGCGCCGGTCGACGCATCCACGGCCGGCGCCGCATCGCACTGGGCGTCCCCCGAGGACGCCGTGCCGACGGGCCCACAGCGAGGGACGCCGCTCGCGGGCGACCCGACGCACGGCGCGCCCGCTCAGGCGGTGGGTGACGGGCACGGCGTGCCCTCTCCCGGTGCCGGTGTCTCCGCCGGTCCCTGGGGGCGTTACGACCCCTGGGGTGCCGCGCCGTTGCAGCAGAGCGGGAGTGGCGTGCTCAGCGCCGAGCAGCGGCACCGGAGGATCACGCGGGCGCTCGTCGGCGGGGCCGTGGTGCTCGCGCTGGTGTCCGGCGCGCTCGGCGGGCTGGCCGGGGCGTACATCGAGCGCAACGGCGGCCTCGGCACCGTGGAGCTGCCGCAGGCCGGGAAGGAGCCCGCCGGGCGCGCCCCGGACAGCGTCGCCGGGATCGCCGCGCGGGCCCTGCCCAGTGTGGTGACGCTGCACGTCAGCGGCTCCGGCGAGCAGGGCACCGGCACCGGGTTCGTGCTCGACGGCCTCGGCCACGTCCTCACCAACAACCACGTCGTCGAGAACGCCGCATCCGGTGGCGACATATCGGTGACCTTCAGCGGCGGCCAGACCGCCAAGGCCAGGATCGTCGGCCGGGACTCCGGCTACGACCTCGCCGTCGTCCAGGTCCGCGGCGTGCGCGGCCTGACCCCCATCCCCCTCGGCAACTCCGACAACGTGCAGGTGGGCGACCCGGTCGTGGCCATCGGCGCGCCCTTCGACCTCGCCAACACCGTCACCTCCGGCATCATCAGCGCCAAGGAGCGGCCCATCACGGCCGGCGGTGAGAAGGGCGACGGCAGCGACGTGTCCTACGTCGACGCCCTCCAGACCGACGCGCCGATCAACCCCGGCAACTCCGGCGGGCCCCTTCTCGACTCCCGGGGCCGGGTCGTCGGCATCAACTCCGCGATCCGCTCCGCGGACACCGGCTCCGACCTGCAGACCGGCCAGGCAGGCTCCATCGGCCTGGGCTTCGCCATCCCCGTCAACCAGGCCAGGCGCGTCGCCGAGGAGCTGATCAAGCACGGCAGGGCCAGCCACCCGGTCATCGGGGTGACCCTGGACATGAACTACCCCGGCGACGGAGCCAGGGTCGGCACCAAGGGCCGGGACGGCGGCCCCCCGGTCACCCCCGGCGGTCCCGGCGCCAAGGCGGGCATCAGGGCCGGAGACGTCATCACCGCGGTGGACGGCCAACGCGTCCACTCGGGCGAGGAGCTGATAGTCAAGACCCGCGCCCACCGCCCCGGCGACCGCCTGGAGCTGACCGTCGAACGCGACGGAAAGACACGGAAGGTGTCCCTGATACTCGGGTCTTCGAACAACAACTGACACATAGCATGAGGAACCGGCCGGAAAGCTCGTCGTGTACACGCAGTCCGACACATCGAGGCGGTACCGGTCCGGCACGTGGGACGGGTACCGTGGACCCGGCCCGGACCACGGACAGCCCCACACAGACCGGACCACCCGAGGGCCGAGGACCGAGGACATCGCAAGGAGCTTCAGGTGTTCAATGACATAGGACCGCTCGAGCTGCTGACGATCATCATCGTGGCCGTGCTCGTGTTCGGCCCCGAAAAGCTCCCGAAGGTCATCCAGGACGTCACGCGCACGATCCGGAAGATCCGCGAGTTCTCGGAGAGCGCCAAGCAGGACATCCGCAGCGAACTCGGCCCGGAGTTCAAGGACTTCGAGTTCGAGGACCTCAACCCCAAGACGTTCATCCGCAAGCAGCTGGAAAGCGACGAGCTGGGGCTGAAGGAGATCCGCAACGGCTTCGACCTGAAGAAGGAGATGGCCGAGATCACGGACGCGGTCAACGGCAACGAGCACGACTCCGCCGCGTCCTCCGGGTCCTCCTCGGGCTCCGCGGGTTCCCCGGGTCCGTCCGGCGGCCGGATCGACATGACCAAGAAGCCCGAGGGCATCGGCCAGGACGAGCGTCCGCCCTTCGACGCGGACGCCACCTGAGCCGCGTCCCGTGTGACGCGTTTCACGCCGCGCGCGGTCCGTGCGCGGCGCGAAACGGCTGTACCCGCGCCCCACGCGCCGAGCGGTTTCCCGGCCGCCCGGAGCGGGATGGATATGCTGCCGAGTTGTTGTGCGGACCGGACGAGTACGCCCGAAGGGGGGCGGGCCGCCCCGGTTCGACGAGAGCGAGGAGGCGTCCGGCACATGGAGACGACAAGTCGGGCAGGCGCGCAGGCGTCTGCCGCGGAGGGTGGCCCACAGTCCCCCTTCGCCCGGCGTACGGCCGACGGCTACCTGCTGGCGCCCTTCCCCTGGTACGGCCTCGACGAGGCCTTCACGGGGCCGCGCTGGCTGATGCAGGTCGGGACCTCGGCCGACGGTGCCGTGGAACACGGTTCGACCGGGCACGGTGACGAGCCGTCCGTACGCAACGAGTTCGTGTCCGGGTCGCCGGACGAGCCCAAGGAGAGGTTCGCGGTCGTCGTCACCGTCGCCGCCCACCCCGAACGGCGCCTCGCCGACGGCACGGGCCAGCTGGAGGCCACCTCGGTCTCCTCTGCGGCCTGGCTGGCCGCGGTGGGCCTGCTCTCCTTCACCTGGCCCGGGCAGGTGGACCACACCCTGCGGGACGACTGGCTGGAGCAGCAGACGGAGACCGCGTGGGAGCTGGCCGACGATCTGTCAGGGCCGGCGTGGTCGATGCTCTCGCTGCCCGTGGACGGCGTCCCGACGCCCTTCCACTACCGGGAGTCGGAGTTCGGCTGGGTGCTCGCCGGTTCGACCTCCCAGGGGGTCCACCTGGGGGCGTACGGCAGGGGCATGAGCGCGTACGGGCTCGGCTTCGCCGTGATCAAGGACATCGGCGCGTACGCCTGACGCCCCGCGGCACAGGGCGGAAACGACACGAAGGGGCGCCGTCCACGAAGGACGGCGCCCCTGCCGCCGTACGGGCGGTGCGGACGGTACGGGCCGCGGAGGGCCCCGTACGGCCTAGAACTTGTTCTTCGGGGTGATTCCCAGCGACAGCCCCGCGAGGCCCCGCTGCCGGCCGGCGAGCTTGTCGGCGATGTCCCGCAGGGCCGATCCCGCGGGGGAGTCCGGGTCGGTGATGACGACCGGCTTGCCCTCGTCGCCGCCCTCGCGCAGGCGGACGTCGATCGGGATGGAGCCGAGCACCGGGACCGTGGCGCCCGTGGTGCGGGTCAGGCCCTCGGCGACCACCCGGCCGCCGCCCGTGCCGAAGACGTCGACCATCTCGTCGCAGTGCGGGCAGGGCAGGCCGGACATGTTCTCGACCACGCCGACGATCTTCTGGTGGGTCTGGACGGCGATGGAGCCCGCCCGCTCGGCCACCTCGGCCGCCGCCTGCTGAGGCGTCGTCACCACCAGGATCTCGGCGTTGGGCACCAGCTGGGCCACGGAGATCGCGATGTCGCCGGTGCCGGGCGGCAGATCCAGCAGGAGGACGTCCAGGTCGCCCCAGTACACGTCCGCCAGGAACTGCTGCAGCGCGCGGTGCAGCATCGGGCCGCGCCAGACGACCGGCGCGTTGCCCGGGGTGAACATGCCGATGGAGATGACCTTCACGCCGTTCGCCGACGGCGGCATGATCATGTTCTCGACCTGGGTCGGGCGGCCGTCCACGCCCAGCATCCGCGGCACGCTGTGGCCGTAGATGTCGGCGTCGACCACGCCCACCTTCAGGCCGTCGGCGGCCATCGCCGCAGCCAGGTTCACCGTCACCGAGGACTTGCCGACGCCGCCCTTGCCGGAGGCGACGGCGTAGACGCGGGTGAGGCTGCCGGGCTTGGCGAAGGGGACCTCGCGCTCGGCCTGGCCGCCGCGCAGCGCGGTCGCCAGCTCCCGGCGCTGCTCGTCGCTCATCACGTCGAGCGTGACGTCGACCCGGGTGACCCCCTCGACGCGAGAGACGGCGTCGGTCACCCGCTGGGTGATCGTCTCGCGCATCGGGCAGCCGGAAACCGTCAGGTAGACGGTGACCGCGACCGCTCCGTCCGCGCCGATCTCCACCGATTTGACCATGCCGAGCTCGGTGATGGGCCGGTGGATCTCGGGATCGTCAACCGTCGCCAGAGCTGCGCGCACCGCGTCTTCCGTAGCCATAGGACGATGGTACGGCGCCCCGTGCGGCCCCCGGGACCCCGTCAGCGGTCGTCCATGTCACCCGCGCGCGGGTGATCCGCCGGGAATACCCCGTGCCGGCGGTGCCCGTCGACGGTGCGTTCCTCCAGTTCCTTCACCAGGCCCTGGAGCTCCGAGCGCATCCAGTCGCGGGTGGCCACCTCGCCCAGGCCCATGCGCAGCGCGGCGATCTCACGGGTCAGGTACTCGGTGTCGGCGATCGACCGCTCGTCCTGCTTGCGGTCCTGTTCGAGGTTGACCCGGTCCCGGTCGTCCTGCCGGTTCTGTGCCAGCAGGATCAGCGGGGCGGCGTAGGAGGCCTGGAGGGACAGGGCCAGGGTCAGGAAGATGAACGGGTACTCGTCGAACCGCAGATGCCGGGGCGCGGCCACGTTCCACAGCACCCACACGACGATCATCACCGTCATCCAGACGATGAACCGCCCGGTGCCCAGGAATCGCGCGATGCGCTCGGACAGCCGCCCGAAGGCGTCCGGGTCCCACTCCGGCAGCAGCCGGCGCCGGGGCGGACGTGGCTGGTCCAGCCGGCCGGACCGCGGCCGTCCGGCGGCGGTGGCCCCCACCGGGAGCCGCTCGCGGGTGCTCTCTCGCTCAGCCGCCATGCGTCGCCGCCCCCTCCTCCAGGTCGTACTCCGTCTCCCGCCAGTCGTCCGGCAGCATGTGGTCCAGGACGTCGTCCACGGTGACCGCGCCGAGCAGCGCTCCGGCCTCGTCGACGACGGGCGCCGCCACCATGTCGTAGGTCGCGAAGAACCCGGCGACGACCGGCAGCGTGGCGTCGGGCGGGAGGGGCTGCAGATCGTCGTCGAGGATCGAGCCGACGAGGGTGTAGGGCGGGTCGCGCAGCAACCGCTGGAAGTGCACCGTGCCCAGGTACTTCCCGGTCGGGGTGTCGTCGGGCGGGCGGCAGACGTAGACCTGGGCGGCCAGCGCGGGGGACAGGTCGCGGTTGCGGACCCGGGCCAGGGCGTCGGCGACGGTCGCGTCCGGGCGCAGGATGATCGGCTCGGTCGTCATCAGACCGCCCGCGGTGTGCTCCTCGTACGACATCAGCCGGCGCATGTCGGCCGCGTCGGCGGGCTCCATCAGTCCCAGCAGCCGCTCCTGCTCCTCCGCCGGCAGCTCGGCGAGCAGGTCGGCGGCGTCGTCCGGGTCCATCGCCTCCAGCACGTCGGCCGCGCGCTCGCCCTTCAGCTTGCCGAGGATCTCGATCTGGTCGTCCTCCGGGAGCTCCTCGAGGACGTCGGCGAGCCGGTCGTCGTCCAACGCGGCGGCGACCTCGGCGCGCCGCTTGGCGGACAGGTGGTGCAGCACGTTGGCCAGGTCGGCGGGGCGCAACTGCTCGAAGGTGGCGAGCAGGCTCTCCGCGCCCTGTCCCTGCTCCTCCAGCGAGAAGCCGGTGACCGCGGACCACTCCACGGTCAGGGCCTCTCCCCGGTTGCGCCGGAACGCGCCGCCCTTTTTGCCCTTGCGGACGAAGACGCGGTCGACCTCCCAGTCCCGGCGCGCGGGGAGCTGCTGCACCGACATGTCCAGGACCGTGACCTCCTCGCCGGTCTCCACGAGCGTCACCCGCCGGTCCAGCAGCTCGCCGAAGACGAGGCGTTCGGTGGGCCGCTGCTCGAAGCGACGGACGTTGAGCACGCCCGTGGTGATGACCTGGCCGGACTCGATGCCGGTCACCCGGGTCATGGGCAGGAAGATGCGCCGCCGGGTGGCGAGTTCGACGACCAGCCCGAGCAGACGGGGCGGCCGGCGCCCGACGCGCAGCATGACGACCAGATCGCGTACGCGTCCCACCTGGTCGCCCGCCGGGTCGAAGACGGCGACTCCGGAGAGGTGCGAGACGAAGATCCGGGGGGCGCCCGCTGCCATGGCTGCGCCTCCTTTGCGCGGCTGTGTGGTGCGTGTGGTGCGTGTCGTGTGTGCCGGGTTTCTTTTCCCAATTGCCCGCTCAGGTGCGCTTCAGGCTAGCCCGTCCACCTCGGATACGCCCTGGTGAGCGTCCGGACGAGCCGGTTCCGCCGGGCGTGCGCGGCCCCGGTACGCTGCCGTACGCCGTTTGAGGACATCCGTCGGAAAGGCAGCTCCACCTGTGACCGTGATTCCCCAGGGCCGTACCCGCCGGACCACGCTGACGAGCGCGTTGTGTGCCCTGGTCGTCGCGGGCGCGGGTCTGACGGGGTGTTCCGGGGACGATCCGGACGCGGGCACCAACGGAGTGGGCAAACTGCCGGCCGAAAAGATCCAGGCGAAGACGAGGGCGGCGGCCGCCACCGCGGACACCGTGCACCTGTCCGGGAACGTGGTCAGCAACGGCCGTACGTACCGGCTCGACATGCGTCTGAAGGACGAGGGCGGCACCGGCTCGGTCACCTCGCAGGGGTCGACCTTCGGGCTCCTGCGGATCGGGCAACAGCTCTACCTGAAGGCGGACGCCGGGTTCTGGGGCCAGGTCGACGGCAGCGGCAAGGCCACCGGGGCCGCCGACAAGCTGGACGGCAAGTATGTGAAGGTGCCGCAGGGCGATCCCTCGTACCAGCGGTTCAGCGGCTTCACGGACAAGGGCGTCCTCCTCGACGGGCTGCTGACGCTGCACGGCACGCTGGCGACCGACGGGCACCACGAGCAGGCGGGCGTCCGCACGATCCGCATCACCGGCGGCAAGGGCTCCGGCGGCACCCTGGACGTCTCCCTGGAGGGCACTCCCTACCCGCTGCGCCTGGTGCGCGCGGGCGACGCGGGAACGCTGAGCTTCTCGGACTGGGGCAAGGACTTCGCCCTGGCCCAGCCGGAGAAGAGCGAGACGGTCGACTACGGCAAGCTGCCGACGTCCTGACTCCCGCTCCCCGGAAAGGGGACTACTTCCGCCGCTTCCGCTTCACCAGCAGCCGCGGCAGCCCGTCCGGGGCCGGCCGGCGGGTCGTCGCCGGGGTGGGCAGCGGTGCCTCGGCCAGCGAGTCCTCCGGCAGCGGCGCGGTCGTCCCGGTGGGCTCCAGGCGCAGCACCCGGCACTCGCGGGCCCAGCGCGCGGTCATGGCCTCGCCGTCGGGTGCGTTGAGCCGCTTCCCCTTCAGCTCGGCCACCGCCTCCTGCCACCGCGGGGAGTCCGGCGCGACCTCGACGACCCGCGCGGCCCAGGTGACCAGGCGGCCGCCCTTGTCCTTGCTGCGGACTGTCACCTCGGCGCCGGCTCCGTCGGCCAGCCCGGGCAGCGGCTGCTCGCCGGGCCCGTCGCCCACCACGCATGCCGCGCCCTCGTGCCAGACGTGCCACAGGGCGCGGGCCGGGACGCCGGGGCCCTTGACCCAGACGAGGCCGGACTTCTTGGTGGCCTCCTCGACGAGGGCCTGGTCGAGCAGCTCGGTGTTCATGGCAGAAGAGTAACGAGCCCGCTCACAGCCAGCCGTTGCGCTTGAGCGTGCGGTGGATGCCCACGCAGATCACGGCCGTGAGGCCCAGGATCAGCGGGTAGCCGTACTTCAGGTGCAGCTCGGGCATGTACTTGAAGTTCATGCCGTACACACCGCAGACCATCGTCGGCACGGCGATGATCGCGGCCCAGGCCGTGATCTTCCGCATGTCCTCGTTCTGCGCGACGGACGCCTGCGCCAGGTTGGCCTGGAGGATGGAGTTGAGCAGCTCGTCGAAGCCGACGACCTGCTCCTGTACGCGGGCCACGTGGTCGGCCACGTCCCGGAAGTACTTCTGGATGTCCGGGTCGATCAGCCGCATCGGACGCTCACTCAGCAGCTGCATGGGCCGCAGCAGCGGCGACACCGCCCGCTTGAACGCCAGTACCTCGCGCTTGAGTTGGTAGATCCGTCCGGCGTCGGTGCCGCGCGGGGTGCCGCCACGGCCCGGCGAGAACACCTCCGTCTCGACCTCGTCGACGTCCTCCTGCAACGCGTCCGCGACCGCCATGTACCCGTCGACGACGTGGTCCGCGATGGCGTGCAGCACGGCGGAGGGGCCCTTGGCCAGCAGCTCGGGGTCGTCCTGCAGGCGGTGCCGCAGCGCGCGCAGCGAGCCCTGGCCGCCGTGCCGGACGGTGATGAAGAAGTCCCGGCCGGTGAAGCACATCACCTCGCCGGTCTCCACGATCTCGCTGTTGGGCGTGAGCTCGTCGTGGTCGACGTAGTGGATGGTCTTGAAGACCGTGAAGAGCGTGTCGTCGTAGCGCTCCAGCTTGGGCCGCTGGTGGGCCGTGACCGCGTCCTCCACGGCCAGCGGGTGCAGCCCGAACTCCGCGGCGATACCGGCGAATTCGGCTTCGTTCGGCTCGTGCAGGCCGATCCACACGAAGCCCCCGTCGCGTCGCACCTGGCGCATCGCCTCCGGAGGGGTGAGCGGCCGGTCGGTCGGAACCCGGGAGCCGTCGCGGTAGACGGCGCAGTCCACGATGGCCGAGGGGGCCGCCGGGTCGCGCGTGGTGTCGTACGCCCCGTCGTCCCGGCGCGTGGCCGGGCGGGAGGTGCGGACCACGGAACGCAGGTCGCGGATCATCGACATGGCGGGCTCCTTCGCAGCGAGCGACGAGCGGCCGAGGGCGGTCGGAACTGCCCGGAATGAGGACGTGGTGGCCTCAGGGATGTTTGGCACGTCCACAAAGCGGGGAGCACCGCACCGTCACGGTGGCGAGCTTCGTCACTGACAGATCAGACAGATCAAAACGAAACGAAGTGCTCTTCCGTATGACGTGCGCGGAGGCACGAACGCGAGAGGTGGCGACCGACCGGAGTCAGAGCGACGACATCAGCGGCGGGAAGAGCGGGTGCTACTGCACGGTCGACTTCGATCCATGACAGCCCCACCTCCTCCGGCCGGTCCCTCGTAAGGGAGTCCCATCGGCGTCGTGGCCGGATCAGGGCCTCCCCAGGGTTGAACACCTGGGGGGCACCTCGTTGCGCGCTGCCTCCGGACGACCGGCCAAGAGTATCAGCAGCCCGGTGTGTCAAGGCGCCGCTTTGCCTGCCGCTGACGAGTTCTATGCTCGCCGCATGGCTGATGTTCTTCCTCTGGTCGAGGCCCGGTTGCGTTCCGCGCTCGGCGAACCGGACGCCCGCGCCGCGGTCACCTTCCTCGGCACGGACCGGATCGAGGTACTGCGCTTCCACGAGGGGGACATCGTCCGGTACGCCACCCTCGGCATGTCCGGCCGGCCCATGACCGACCCCACCGCGCTGGTCGCGGATCCGGTCGAGGGGCCGCGCGCCGAGCTGGTCCTCTCCGTCCGCGCCGGCCTCGCCGACACCGACAAGGTGCTCCGCCCGCTCGCCGTACTGGGGGCGTCTCCGCAGGTCGAGGGCGTGGTCGTGGCGCCGGGCGCCTCGCTCGACGTGGGCGAGCCGCTGTGGCCCGGCGCGCCCTTCACCTCGGTCCTGGTGGCCGAGCCGGGCGGCCTGGTGGAGGACCTGGAACTCGACGAGCCGCGGGACCCCGTACGGTTCCTGCCGCTGCTGCCGATGACCCCGAACGAGGCCGCCTGGAAGCGGGTGCACGGCGCGCAGGCCCTGCGGGAGCGCTGGCTGAGCCGCGGGACGGACCTGCGGGACCCGGCCCGCGGTTCCGTCCCGCTGGAGTGAGCCGGAGTGAGCAAGCTCACCAACAGGCCGTCGGCCCACGTCAGTTGGCGAAGACCGTGACGCTGTCCTCGGTGGCGTGCCGCGGCTGCAGCTCCTCCGCGTCGGAGGTGAGGGCCCGGCGCCGGACGGCGACCACCAGCGCGCCCAGCACCGCGGTCGCCCCCGCGACCGCGAACGGCACGCGGAGGTCGGTCCACTCCGCGATCTTCGGCGCGAGGAAGGGTGCGGCGGCCGCGGCGAACCAGCGCACGAAGTTGTAGCCCGCGCTCGCCACCGGACGGGGGGCGTCCGACACCCCGAGGGCCAGCTCGGTGTAGACGGTGTTGTTCACGCCGATGAACGCGCCCGACAGGATGGTGCAGACGACGGCGGTGGTGTGGTCGCCGTAGCCGAGCACGACGACGTCGGCGGCCAGCAGCACCAGCGAGCCGCCGAGCACCTTCAGCGAGCCGAACCGCGCCTGCATGCGCGGCGCCACCACCACCGAGAACAGCGCGAGCAGAACACCCCAGGCGAAGAACACCGCACCCGACTTGTACGGGGTCATGTTCAGCACGAACGGCGTGAAGGCCAGCACCGTGAAGAACGTGTAGTTGTAGAAGAACGCCGAGACCGCCGCCGAGGCGAGACCGCCGTGGCCGAGCGCCCTGACCGGGTCCAGCAGGGAGGTCTTGCGGGCGGGCCTCGGCTGCTCCTTCAGGAAGGCCGTGATGCACAGGAAGCCGACGGCCATCAGGGACGCGGTGCCGAAGAACGGATAGCGCCAGCTCGCGTTGCCGAGCAGCGCGCCGACCAGCGGGCCGCAGGCCATACCGAGGCCGAGCGCCGACTCGTAGAGCAGGATCGCCGCCGCGCTTCCCGCCCGTCGCCCACCACCACCCTTGTCCGACGCGCTGCGCGCGGCCCCTATGGGATTCGCCGCGCCGACGATCACCGCGAGGGCGGTAGAGACGAAGAGCGCGTTGCCGAGGCCCCAGCCGGCCCGGAAGCCGACGAGCTGGGCGACGGAACCCGAGGTGCCGGCGAGTCCGGCGAAGACCACCACGAGGGCGAGGCCGAGCAGCAGGGTCTTGCGGCCGCCGATACGGCTGGAGACGAAGCCGGTCACCAGCATCGCGACGGCGGTGATCAGGAAGTACGAGGTGAAGAGCAGGGAGACCTGGCTCGCGGTGGCGTTCAGGCCCTTGGCGATGGAGGGCAGGATCGGGTCGACGAGCCCGATGCCCATGAAGGCGACGACGGACGCGCCGGCCGTCGCCCAGACCGCCCTGGGCTGCCGCAGGATGCTTCCCGCGCCCGCGTCGAACGGGTCGTCGCCCTCCGCGGGACCCCCTGTGCTGCTGTGCATGCTGCCTCCTCCGATCGTTGCTATTTACACACGATAAGTTAGCTACCCTAATTGGTGCAACATGCATCTAGTTCGTCGTGGCCGGGCCGCCGGGCCGGACGGGTGATCGTCCTTGACGTGGCGCTGCCGGGGTAGGACCGTGGGGCCCTATGAGGGGCGAACCCAGTTGCCCGAAGTGCGGTGGCCGGGTCAGGGCTCCCGGACTATTCAGCGATTCCTGGCAGTGCGATGTGCACGGGACCGTGTATCCGCTGCAGCCCGTGATCCCGCCCAGCGTCGAAGCCCTCGGTGTCGTGGTGCAGCGGACCCAGGTGCCGGTGTGGATGCCGTGGCCGCTGCCTGTCGGCTGGCTGTTCACCGGCGTGACCTACGCCGGGGACGAGCGCAGCGGCGGCCGTGCCACCGCGGTGGCCTGTTCGGGGCCCGGGCCGCTCGGCGGCATGGGCGAACTCATCCTGGTCGCCGAGGAACTCGGCGTCGGCCTCGGTGCGCGCTACGCAGGCATCGACGGCCCGGACCCCGGCACCTATCTGGATGTGGAGAAGCCGCCCGACGCCAAGCTCCTGGCCGGCGGCCGCCCCACCCCGCTGTGGCACGTCTCCGGCGCCCCGGACGACCGGGCCGTCTTCGCCGGCGAGGCGCTCGGGCTGTGGCTGTGGGCGGTGGTGTGGCCCGAGCAGTCCGGGCTGCTGATGTACGACGAGCTGGTGCTGGCCGACCTGCGGGACGCGGGCCCCGAACTCGAACTGGTCCCGTGCGGGGCCCTGTCGCCGCGACTGCTGCATCCGTAGGGCGTGCGCGGGGCGCCGTGGGGGTCGCGCGGGACTTCGCGGGGAGAGCGAGCCGCGCGGACTGTGCGAGCCGTAGGGGGCGCTCGGCGGTCGCGGGTGTGACAGGACACCCGTCGGGGCCCGTTATCCTGGGGTGTCCCCTTCCGTCCCGTCAGAGCCTGGAGTCCGTGTCGTGCGCATCGACCTGCACACCCACTCCAGCGCGTCCGACGGCACGGACACCCCGGCCGAGCTGGTGCGCAACGCCGCCGCGGCAGGTCTGGACGTCGTCGCCCTGACCGACCACGACACCACTCGAGGGCACGCCGAGGCGATCGCCGCGCTCCCCGAGGGGCTCACCCTGGTCACCGGCGCCGAACTCTCCTGCCGGGTCGACGGCATCAGCATGCATCTGCTGGCCTACCTCTTCGACCCCGCGGAGCCCGCGCTGCTCGCCGAGCGCGAGCTGGTCCGCGACGACCGGGTGCCCCGGGCCAAGGCCATGATCGCCAAGCTGAACGCGCTGGGCGTGCCGGTCACCTGGGAGCAGGTCGCACGGATCGCGGGCGACGGTTCGGTCGGGCGGCCGCACATCGCCACCGCGCTGGTCGAGCTCGGCCTCGTACCCACCGTG
Source organism: Streptomyces sp. NBC_01788 (assembly GCF_035917575.1). Lineage (GTDB taxonomy): Bacteria > Actinomycetota > Actinomycetes > Streptomycetales > Streptomycetaceae > Streptomyces. Next base: position 5,136,304 of record NZ_CP109090.1, read on the forward strand.
AGCGACGCCTTCACCCAGGAGTGGCTGGCCGACGGCGGCCGCGCCTGGGTCGCGAAGCACGAGACGGACCCCTTCGAGGCGATCCGGCTGGTCAAGGGCGCGGGCGGAGTGTGCGTCTTCGCCCACCCGGCGGCGGTCAAGCGCGGCCGTACGGTGCCGGAGTCCCGTATCGCGGAGATGGCCGCGGCCGGGCTGGACGGCATCGAGGTCGACCACATGGACCACGACCCCGACACCCGGACACGGCTGCGCGGCCTGGCCGGCGAACTGGGGCTGCTCACGACCGGCTCCAGCGACTACCACGGCAGCCGCAAGACCGTCTCGCTCGGTGAGTTCACGACGCATCCCGACGTGTACGGGGAGATCACGCGGCGGGCCACCGGGGCGTTCCCGGTGCCGGGGGCCGGCGGGGTCTGAGGCGCGCCTCTCCCGCTCTCACGTCACTTCTCTTCCGCAAGGCCTCTCACCGATGTTCGACGCTGCCGTTTTCGGCTCCCTGTTCCTCACCCTTTTTGTCATCATGGATCCCCCCGGGATCACCCCGATCTTCCTCGCGCTGACCGCCGGACGACCTGCCAAGACGCAGAAGCGGATGGCCTTCCAGGCCGTCTGCGTGGCCGGCGGGGTCATAGCCGTCTTCGGTGTGCTCGGCAACCAGATCCTGGGCTACCTGCACGTGTCCGTCCCGGCGCTGATGATCGCCGGCGGACTGCTCCTGCTCCTGATCGCGCTCGACCTGCTCACCGGCAAGACGGACGAACCCAAGCAGACCAAGGGCGTCAACGTCGCGCTGGTCCCGCTCGGCATGCCGCTGCTCGCCGGTCCCGGCGCGATCGTGTCCGTCATCCTCGCCGTGCAGAAGGCCGGCGGCGTGGCGGGCCAGATATCGGTGTGGTCGGCGATCCTCGCCATCCACGTGGTGCTGTGGCTGGTCATGCGCTACTCGCTGCTGATCATCCGGGTCATCAAGGACGGCGGCGTGGTCCTGGTGACGCGGCTCGCGGGCATGATGCTCTCCGCGATCGCCGTGCAGCAGATCATCAACGGGGTCACGCAGGTGATCCGGGGCGCCTGACCGCGCGCATGCGCGAAGCCCCCGTACGGCTGCCGTACGGGGGCTTCGAAGTTTCCGCGGTGATCCGTTCCTGTTATGAGGCCGTGGTCTCGGCCGGGCGGATCCACAGCCGCTGTCCCACAGCGGCGGCCTGCTGAACGATCCGGTTGACGGAGGCGGCGTCCACGACAGTGCAGTCCACGGGCGTACCGTCGACCTCGTCGAGTCGCATGATTTCGAAGCGCATTGCCTCTCCCTTCGTCTGGTCATCCTCCTGAGGAGAACTACTTGGCTTCACTGGGGTACAACGGACTGCACGGTGCAAACATTCCCTACGCTAAAGAAATTTTTCGAGTGTCTAATGAGTGACCGGTAAGGCAGCTTCAATTGACCGACTGGGACCGGTTGTGTTCACAGCGTGACCGCCGGGACAATGGAGGACGATGAACGGTGACCTCGGGGCGCTGAGCGCCCGCATCGACCGCACCAACGAGTTGCTGCAACGCATGCTCGCCGAGGTGGCGAAGACGCCCTCGACCCACGCGATCTTCGTGGACGCCGGGTACCTCTACGCGGCGGCGGGACGGCTGGTGGCCGGGACGGAGGACCGCCGCGCCTTCGACCTGGACGCCGAGGGGCTGATCGACGCGCTCATCGACCGGGCGCGTACGGTCTTCGCCGACAGCCGGCTGCTGCGCGTCTACTGGTACGACGGCGCCCGCCGCCGCATCCACACCGCGGAGCAGCAGTCGATCGCCGAGCTGCCGGACGTCAAGGTCCGCCTGGGCAACCTCAACGCCAACAACCAGCAGAAGGGCGTCGACTCCCTCATCCGCACGGATCTGGAGTCACTGGCCCGGCACCGCGCCATCAGCGACGCGGCGCTGCTCGGCGGCGACGAGGACCTGGTCTCGGCGGTGGAGGCCGCCCAGGGCTACGGCGCCCGGGTGCACCTGTGGGGCATCGAGGCCCCCGAGGCCCGCAACCAGGCCGAGCCGCTGCTCTGGGAGGTCGACAGCCAGCGCACCCTCGACCTGGAGTTCTTCAAGCCGTACGTCTCCCGGCGCACCGCCCCCGCCTACGACCCCGCCCAGACGGCCCGCCCGACCCGCGAGAACGTCCGCTTCGTGGGCGCGCAGATCGCCGCCAAGTGGCTTGCGGCGCGCGGCCGTGAATCCGTGGGGGAACTGCTCCCCGGCCATCCGTATCTGCCCGGTTCGGTGGACCAGGACCTGCTGGTCGAGGCCGAGGGCATCCTCCAGTACTCCCTGCGCGGCCAGGCCGATCTGCGGCGTTCGCTGCGCGACGGCTTCTGGGAGCACCTTCAGGCGCAGTTCTAGCCGGCCGCCCCGGTGGCGCCGTCCCAGAAGGCGGTGAGGGCACGGGCGGTGGCGAGCGGCTGGTCGCAGTTGGGGGAGTGCTCGGCCCCTTCGACGACCGTACGCAGGGCGCCCAGTTGCCGGGCCATGTCGTCCAGGAGGGGCACGGGCCAGGTGTCGTCCCGCGCGCCGGAGAGCACGTGGAACGGCAGCGGCCGGGCGGCGAGTTCGGCGACGCGGTCCGGCTCGGTGCACAACTGGAGTCCCGTTGCGAGGAGTTGTGCGGGCTTGTGGCCCAGCCAGCGGTGGCGCAGGTCCGCCTGGTCGGCGAGGCCCGCGTCGAGTCCGGCGCCGGGGTCGGTCTCCTCGGGCGGTTCCGTCGCCTGGATGACCTCCCACACCTCGGCCATCGACATCACGCCGAGCGCGTCCCGCAGCAGTTTCACCCGCTGCTGCTGGGAGACGGAGATCTGCGCAGGGCCGGAGGCCATCAGGGTGAGCGAGGCGAAGGGGGAGTGGTCGAGGAGCACGGCCGCGCGGGCGATCTGCCCGCCGAGCGAGTGCCCCAGCAGATGCACCGGCGTGCCGAGCGCGTCCGCCTGCGCGAGGACGTCCCGCGCGAGTTCTTCCTGTGCGTACGCGGACTCGTCGTCCACCGGTCCGTCCGACTCGAACTGCCCGCGGCCGTCCACGGCCACGGTGCGGTACCCGCGCGCCGCGAGCGGCTCGTGCAGCGGGTTGAAGTCCTCCTTGCTCCCGGTGAACCCCGGCAGCAGCAGCACGGTGCCCCGCGGCTCGGCACCGGCCGGCACGGCCATGTCGACCACGGCGAACTCGCCGCGCACGGTACGCAGCCGGTAGGCACGCGTCCCCGGCGGCGGGACGAACGTAGGAGGCCTGCTCATGCGCCGAGGCTATCGGTCACGACGCCTTCGGGGGCACCGGGACGGCAGTTCGAGTGAAGCAGCCGACGGTCGGACGACCGGGTGAACCGACAGCCGGGACGCGCCGCGTGCGGGTGGGCGGGCCGCAGGGTGTACGGGCGTCCGTGGGCTGCGCCGTGGTGACGGCCCTGGCGGTGGTCCGCGCCGGGATCTCGGCGGTGTCCGCCGTCGCGTTGCGGGTGTGGCGTGGTGGGTTGGGCGGTTGGGCTGAAGCGGCGGCCGGGTACGCCGACGGCCCGGTCCCACTCGGGGTGGGGCCGGGCCGCATGGGTGTGCGGGCGTCCGTGGGCTGCGCCGTGGTGGCGGCCCTGGCGGTGCTCCGCGCCGGGATCTCGGTGGTGTCCGCCGTCGCGTTGCGGGTGCGGCGTGGTGGGTTGGGCGGTTGGGGCGAACCGGCGGCCGGGTACGCCGACGGCCCGGTCCCACTCGGGGTGGGGCCGGGCCGCATGGGTGTGCGGGCGTCCGTGGGCTGCGCCGTGGTGGCGGCCCTGGCGGTGCTCCGCGCCGGGATCTCGGCGGTGTCCGCCGTCGCGTTGCGGGTGCGGCGTGGTGGGTTGGGCGGTTGGGGCGAACCGGCGGCCGGGTACGCCGACGGCCCGGTCCCACTCGGGGTGGGGCCGGGCCGCAGGGGTGTACGGGCGTACGGAGTGCCGGGTCAGGCGTCCGTGGGCTCCGCCGTGGTGGCGGCCTTGGCGGTGGTCTGCGCCGGGATCTCGGCGGTGTCCACCGCCGCCTTGGCGGCGGCCGTCTTGCGCGTACGACGCGGCTTCGGCTCGGCTACCGCGTCGACGGCCTCCGCGGGGGCCTCGGCGGCCTTGCGGGTGCGGCGACGCGGCTTGACCTCCGCCTCGTCGGCCACCGCCGTCGCCGCGACCGACTTCCGGGTGCGGCGCGGCTTGGCCTCGGCGGCTTCCGGCGCGTCCGCGGTGGCCGCGGCCTTGCGGGTGCGGCGGGGCTTGGCTGCCGTGGCCTCGTCGGCGACGGGCGCGTCGGCCGTCTCGGCGGTCTTGCGGGTCCGGCGGCGCGGCTTGGTCTCCGCCTCGCCGGTGGTGTCCGCCACGGCCTCGGGTGCGGTCGCCGCCTTGCGGGTGCGGCGGCGCGGCTTGGCCTCCGCGCCCTCGGCGGCGTCGACCGCCGCCTCGGCGGCGCTGTCCGGCCCGTCGGCCACCTGCGCCGGGATCTCCGCGGCGACCGCCGCGGCGGCCTTCCGGGTGCGGCGAGGCTTGGCCTCGGCGGTGTCCACGGCGGCTTCCGCCGCGTCCGCGGTGACCGTGGCCGCAGTGGCCTTGCGGGTCCGGCGACGGGGCTTGGTCTCCGCCTCGTCGACAACGCCCTCGGCCGCGTCCGGCGCGGCTTCCGGCGCGGTGGCCGTGGCCTTGCGGGTCCGGCGGCGCGGCTTGGTCTCCGCCTCGTCGACGACGCCCTCGGCGGTGTCCGCCGCGGCCTCGGTCGCGGTCGCCGCCTTGCGGGTGCGGCGGCGCGGCTTGGCCTCGGGCTGGTCCGCGGTGGGCTCGGCCGTGTCCAGGGCCGTCTCGGCGGTGGTCTCGGCCGGAGCCGCCGGCTCCGGGGCGACCTCGGTGCCGGTTTCGGCCGGGGCCGTCGTGACCGCCTGCTCCGCCGACTTGCGGGTACGGCGGCGACGCGGCTTCGCGGGCGCCTCGGCGGCGTCGAGAGCGGGGCCCTCGGCCGTCGCCACCGCGGACTCCGCGGGCTCGACGGTCTCCAGCGGCTCGGACGGTGCCGTCGACTCGCCGGTCGTCACCGTCTGCGCGGGAGAACCGCCCCGCAGACGGCGCCGACGGCGCGGAGTGCGCGTGCCGGACGCCTCGTCCGCGACCGTGCCCTCGACGGGCGCGGCGTCGGCCGGCGTACCGGCGGCCGGCGTGACCGCCGCCGAGTCCAGCGGTGCCCCGCCACGGGTACGGCGCCGGCGACGTGGCGTACGCGCCGGCCGCTCACGGTCCGCGGAGTGCTCACGGTCCGCCGGGCGTCCCTCGTTCCGGCCGCCCCGGCCACCGCGACCGCGCGCACCGCGGCCACCGGTCTCGCCGAGGTCCTCCAGCTCCTCCGCCTCCAGCCCGGCGCGGGTGCGCTCCGAGCGCGGCAGGACGCCCTTGGTGCCCTCGGGGATGCCCAGCTCGGCGAAGAGGTGCGGCGAGGTCGAGTACGTCTCGACCGGGTCGTTGAAGTCCAGCTCCAGCGCCTTGTTGATGAGCTGCCAGCGCGGGATGTCGTCCCAGTCGACGAGCGTGATCGCCGTACCCTTCGCGCCCGCGCGGCCGGTACGGCCGATGCGGTGCAGGTACGTTTTCTCGTCCTCGGGCGACTGGTAGTTGACGACGTGCGTGACGCCCTCGACGTCGATGCCGCGCGCGGCGACGTCGGTGCAGACGAGCACGTCGACCTTGCCGTTGCGGAAGGCGCGCAGCGCCTGCTCGCGAGCGCCCTGGCCGAGGTCGCCGTGGACCGAGCCGGAGGCGAAGCCGCGGCGCTGGAGCTGCTCGGCGATGTCGGCGGCCGTGCGCTTCGTGCGGCAGAAGATCATCGCCAGTCCGCGGCCGTCGGCCTGGAGGATGCGGGAGACCATCTCCGGCTTGTCGAGCGAGTGCGCCCGGAACACGAACTGCTTGATGTTCGCGACCGTCGCGCCCTCGTCGTCCGGCGCGGTGGCGCGGATGTGCGTCGGCTGCGACATGTAGCGGCGGGCCAGACCGATGACCGCGCCCGGCATGGTGGCCGAGAACAGCATGGTCTGCCGCCTGGCCGGCAGCATGGCGATGATCTTCTCGACGTCGGGCAGGAAGCCCAGGTCGAGCATCTCGTCGGCCTCGTCGAGCACCAGGCACTTGACGTGCTTCAGGTTCAGCTTCTTCTGGCCGGCCAGGTCCAGCAGGCGGCCCGGGGTGCCGACGACCACGTCGACGCCCTTCTTCAGCGCCTCCACCTGGGGCTCGTACGCCCGGCCGCCGTAGATCGCGGTGACGCGCACGTTGCGCACCTTGCCCGCGGTCAGCAGGTCGTTGGTCACCTGCACGCACAGCTCACGGGTGGGGACGACGATGAGCGCCTGCGGGGTGTCGGTGAGGTCCTCGGGCTGCGCGCGGCCCGCCTCGACGTCGGCGGGGACGGTGACGCGCTCCAGGAGGGGAAGACCGAAGCCGAGCGTCTTGCCGGTGCCGGTCTTGGCCTGGCCGATGACGTCCGTGCCCGTGAGGGCCACGGGGAGTGTCATCTCCTGGATGGGGAAGGGAGTGATGATGCCGACGGCTTCCAGGGCCTCGGCGGTCTCGGGAAGGATCCCGAGTTCTCGGAACGTCGTAGTCAGGGTGCTGCCTCTTCTGTGTGCGCGGTGCGAGGCGAGCGCGGGGGTCGTGTCTGACCGTGCCGGGGACGTCGGCCGCCCACGCGGGCGGGCCGTGTGGCACGGGACCACAGCCGACGCTCTAGCGCTCGAACCGCTTGGAGGTCCCTCCGATCGTCGTACGCACAGTGCCGTACGGTCAGGGAGGGCTGTCGGGTCGGAGCCGATCGGGCCACCGACCGGGCATCCTCATGCGTGCGGCCTGTCGACATACGCCGAAACACGACGGCGTACTCAGCAGGCGCATTACCACCATACCCCGGAAACGCGCACACGTGATGGCCGATTCGGTCACGTAGTCGTCGTCACACTGGTTCACCAGGTCCTTCGCAGGCGCGGAGAGCGGGCTATTGTGCGCTTCATGACGAGCTCTGACAAGTCTGACAACGCCTCCGACACGCCCACCGAGCCCACCGGAATCGCCGCCCAGGACTGGGCGACGGCCGCCGCCGACCCGCAGTACCGCGCCGCGGTCGTGGACCTGCTCGGCGCCCTCGCGTACGGAGAGCTCGCGGCGTTCGAGCGGCTCGCGGAGGACGCCAAGCTGGCGCCCACCCTCGCGGACAAGGCCGAGCTGGCGAAGATGGCGTCGGCCGAGTTCCACCACTTCGAGCGGCTGCGCGACCGGCTCACCGAGATGGGCGAGGAGCCGACGCTCGCGATGGAGCCCTTCGTCGCCGCGCTCGACGGCTTCCACCGGCAGACGGCGCCCTCGGACTGGCTGGAAGGTCTCGTCAAGGCCTACGTCGGCGACTCGATCGCCAGCGACTTCTACCGGGAGGTCGCCGTCCGCCTGGACTCCGACACGCGCGAGCTGGTCCTGGCCGTCCTGGACGACACCGGGCACGCCGAGTTCGCGGTGGAGAAGGTGCGCGCGGCGATCGACGCGGACCCGCGCGTCGGCGGCCGGCTCGCGCTGTGGGCGCGGCGGCTGATGGGCGAGGCCCTGTCGCAGTCCCAGCGGGTCGTGGCCGACCGGGACGCGCTGTCCACGATGCTCGTCGGCGGCGTCGCGGACGGCTTCGACCTCGCCGAGGTCGGCAGGATGTTCTCCCGGATCACCGAGGCGCACACCAAGCGGATGGCCGCGCTGGGCCTGGCCGCGTAGGTCCGCCGGGAGGCGGTTTCAGGGGGTGCGCCGCCGGCGGCGCCGGATCAGGCCGGCGCCGACCGCCGGCGCAGTCTTCCCGCGGGGCGCACCAGCAGGGACAGCGAGGCGGCGGAGACGACCACCGCGCCGAGCAGCGTCGGCAGCAGGCTGCCGGAGCCCAGCGCGCTGTGGGTGACGAAGGCGCCGAACAGGCCTCCCGCGACACCGGTCGACTGCACCAGGCGACGCTGCGGCAGCCGGTGGGACAGGCGGTGGAACGCGGTCCAGCCGAGCAGCAGACCGATCAACGCGGAGCCGAGCGCTTCCAAGAACATGATGGTTCCCTCCCACACGATCGGCCGGTGCCGGGCGGTCGTAGCCGGTCTTACCCCTGACCTGCGGAACGCAACCCTCCCTGTGCGCGGATTGTGCGCCACCCGTGAAGTCGCCCGTGAGTCGCCCGCGATGTGGCCCGTGAAGTCGCCCGTGACGGCGGAACGCGGGAGGGGGCCCGCGGCTCTCACCGCGTGGCCCCCTCCCGTCGTCCGATGACGCGGCGACTACAGCGCGCCGAAGCCCACCTTGCGCGGCGCCGGCTCACCGAGCTCGACGTACGCGAGCCGGTCGGCCGGGACCAGCACCTTGCGGCCGTGCTCGTCGACGAGGGTCAGCAGCTGCGACTTCCCGGCCAGCGCCTCGGACACCGCCCGCTCGACCTCCTCGGCACTCTGACCGCTCTCCAGAACGATCTCGCGGGGCGCGTGCTGCACGCCGATCTTGACCTCCACGGCTATGTCCCTCCGACGGTCAGTGAAGTGCGCGACCTTGCGCGCCGTACCAGCACACATTAGCCCGGTGAGGGGACGAACACGCTCCGCCCGGGAACGCCAGGAGCGAACAGCCTGCGGGAACAGAACTCCTGTGCGGCGGTGCTCCGGCGGGGTGCGGTGGTGCCGCGGGCGGTCAGTGGTGCTGCTCGGCGCCGTGCAGCGGGAAACCGGCGATGCCGCGCCACGCCAGGGACGCCAGCAGCTGAACCGCCTGGTCGCGCGGGACGCTGCGGTCGCTGTGCAGCCAGGAGCGGGCCACCACCTGGGCGAGTCCGCCGAGGCCCGAGGCCAGCAGCATCGACTCCGCGCGGGAGAGGCCGGTGTCCTCCGCGATCACCTCGCAGATCGCCTCGGCGCACTCGTTGGTGACCTTGTCGACGCGCTCGCGCACCGCCGGCTCGTTCGTCAGGTCCGACTCGAAGACCAGCCGGAAGGCGCCGCCGTCGTCCTCGACGTACGCGAAGTACGCGTCCATCGTGGCGCGCACGCGCTGCTTGTTGTCCGTGGTCGAGGCGAGCGCGCCGCGCACCGACTGGATGAGCGCCTCGCAGTGCTGGTCCAGGAGGGCGAGATAGAGGTCGAGTTTGCCCGGGAAGTGCTGGTAGAGCACCGGCTTGCTGACACCGGCGCGCTCGGCGATGTCGTCCATGGCTGCCGCGTGGTAGCCCTGCGCCACGAAGACTTCCTGGGCGGCGCCCAGCAGCTGGTTCCGTCGGGCACGGCGCGGCAGGCGCGTGCCACGCGGGCGTGCCGCCTCTGTCTGCTCGATGGCTGTCACGCCGCCTCCCAAAGTCGTCCACATGCGGTGTGCGCCGCGTCGCCATCGTACTTTTCGGTAACCGTGGTGTGCGCGGTGCGAGCGCAGGATTTCACGGACCGGACAGCGGCAAAAGCGGCATAGAAGGTTTCAAACAGGCTCAAGGTGGGCACGAAGCTGCGCTCCTGCTCAGCGGCGGTCCTTCTCGTCACGCGTCCCGAGTGCCGCCCCACGCGCCACCTTGTGCGCCCCGTCCCTCACCGGTAGTCGTCCTCGTCGATGGAGACGCCCCGCGCCTGTTCGATGAGATCGGCCTCGTTGGCGCGGTCCGGATCCCCGGTGAGGGGTTCGTCGTGGTCCGGCGTGACGTCGGCGTGCTGCTCGGCGGCGTCGTCCTCCGGGGCCTCGACGTCGATCTCCGTGGCGTCGTCGTCCTCGTACGTCTCGGGATCGGTGGGGTCGAATGACATGCTGGGCTCCCTTCCTGCTGCATGCTGCGGAATGTCCCTGCGAATGTCCCTGGAAAGCAGGGGCCATGTGCGGGTGCCCTCTGTATGAGCGTAGGAGACACCCGTTGGCGACGCTATGCGATCCGTGGCCCGGACGGCGGTCCCGCACGCGCATGATCTGTGACAGCTGACACAGGCGAACACATGAGTCACTACGTGATCGTCTCGTAACATTGCCGCATGTCTTCGACCGAGCTGCCTTTCGTGCCGCCCGCCAACGTTCTGCCGAGGGTGGCGCCCGTCGGGGTCGAGGAGGGCGAACGGCTGCGCTCGGTCGAACTGCCGGGCATCACGCTGTCGGTGCGCTCGCGGCCGCCCGCGCGGGAGGGGCTGCCGCCCGCGCTGTACGTGCACGGCCTCGGCGGCTCCTCCCGGAACTGGTCCGCCCTGATGCCGCTGCTCGACGGTGTCGTCGACGGCGAGGCGGTCGACCTGCCGGGCTTCGGAGACTCCCCGCCGCCGGACGACGGCGACTACTCCGTCACCGGGCACGCGCGCGCGGTCATCCGCCTCCTCGACGCCTCGGGGCGAGGACCGGTGCACCTGCTGGGCAACTCGCTGGGCGGCGCCGTGACCACGCGCGTCGCGGCGTTGCGGCCCGACCTCGTGCGGACGCTCACGCTCGTCTCGCCCGCGCTGCCCGAACTCCGGGTGCAGCGCACCGCCCTGCCGACCGGCCTGCTCGCGGTGCCCGGCGTGACCGCCCTGTTCACCCGGATCACCCGGGAGTGGACGGCGGAGCAGCGGGTCCGCGGGGTCATGGCCCTGTGCTACGGCGACCCGGGACGGGTGACGGACGAGGGCCTGCGCAACGCGGTGGGGGAGATGGAGCGGCGGCTTCGACTGCCATACTTCTGGGACGCGATGTCGCGCTCCGCGCGCGGGATCGTGGACGCGTACACGCTGGGCGGTCAGCACGGCCTGTGGCGACAGGCCGAGCGGGTCCTCGCGCCCACGCTGCTGATCTACGGCGGCCGTGACCAGCTCGTCGGCTTCCGCATGGCCCAGCGGGCGGCCCGTGCCTTCCGTGACTCCCGCCTCCTCACCCTGCCGGACGCCGGCCATGTGGCGATGATGGAGTATCCCGAGACCGTGGCCACCGCGTTCCGCGAACTGCTGCTGGACTCGGGAGAGTTGGAGGCCGGATCGATGACGGAACCGGGAGCGGGCGCCGAGGCCGACCGCGGGGTCCGGGTTTCCGGGGCGGGCACCGGCGATGGCGCTCGCGGTTCCGGGACGGCCGGTGGTGCCCCAGGCCCGGAGACCGGCGGGGCCCCCTTCGGCGCGAGCACGGGGGGCTGAGGGCCGACGTGGGACGCCACAGCCGCCGCGGGTCCGCGCCCAAGGGCAAGGCCGCGAAGACGAGCACCGGCCGGGACGACAGCACACCCCTACCGGGGTACGGGCCAGGAGACGGCCGTGAGGCGCAGGGCGGCCCGGAGCCTCGGGACGACGGCCGCCTTCGAGGTGGTCCGGAGGGCCGTGAGTACGGGGGCGGCGCCGAGCCCTGGCGAGGCCCGAGCGGTCGGCCGGGTCCGGGCCAGGCGCCGATTCCCGGCCAGGTGCCCGGACAGCGGGCCGGAGCCGGCGGAGCCACGGGCCCGGCCTACGGAGGGCCCCGCCTCCATGACGGCACACCAGCCCACGGCACTCCGCGCTTCGACGGCCGGACTCCTCCCCATGGCACCCCGCGCTTCGACGGCGGAACCCCTCCCCATGGGGTGCCGCACTTCGCGGACGGGACGCCCGCGCAGGGGATTCCGTGGGCCGCGGGCGGGGCCCCTGGTCCCGGCGGTCCGCGGCTGTCTGACGGGGCGCCGGCTCAGGGCGGACCCCGTCCGCCCGGCGGCACGCCCGCCCACGGGACGCCACGTCCGGCCGACGGCACTCCGGCGCGCGGCGTTCCGCGGGTCGCCGACGGCACCCCGGCCGGGGGGATTCCCCGGGTTCGCGGTGGGCACCCGGAGCAGCGGGAAGCCGGCGGCGGTTGGGGACAGTTGGGGGCGGATGGCATGGGCGGGAGCGGAGCACAGGGGCCGACGGCCGCCGGTCTCGGCAGCTCGACGGACCTCGGTGGCTCCGCCGCTCCCGCCGCCTCCGCGCGTGCCCGCGCCCCCATTCCCCGGCAGCGGCGGGCGTCAGCCGCCGGGCCGCGGCAGGACTACCTCGACGCCTTCGGCGAGGACGACGACGTCTTCGCGCCCCGCGGTGACGCGCGCACCGCGGACCAGGGCGCAGCTCCGCCGTCCGGCCCGGCCGGGCCGGACACGGCGGACAGCGGGGACGGCGACGCCGCGCGACCCGCCGGCGAGTCCGCGCGGGGCACCGTGACCAAGGGGAAGGCGTTCACCGGCATCGCGGCCGCCGCCGTCACCACCGTGCTCGCCGTCGTCGTCGCCGGACAGGTCGCCCACGACCGGTCCGACGCCGGGCTGCTCCCCCAGTCGGCCACCGACCGGGCGGCGCCCGACGCCGCCGGCATCGCGGGCGCGGGCACGGGCGCGGACGCCAAGGCGGCGCCGAACGTGTCGGCGCTGACGTACGACCAGAAGATGAGCACGAAGTACCCGCTCAGCCCCACCCTCAAGGGATCCGGTCGGTTCGACGCGGTGCCCGGCTTCGCCAAGGCACCCGGCACGGGGCGCAAGTACACCTACCGCGTCGACGTGGAGCAGGGCCTCGGCCTGGACGGCGAGCACTTCGCCGCGGCCGTGCAGAAGACGCTCAACGACGACCGCAGCTGGGCCCACAACGGCGGACGCACCTTCGAGCGCATCTCCTCCGGCAAGCCCGACTTCGTCATCACGCTCGCCAGCCCGGGCACCACCGCCACATGGTGCGCCAAGTCCGGTCTGGACACGACCGAGGACAACGTCTCCTGCGACTCGGCCGCCACCGAACGCGTGATGATCAACGCCTACCGGTGGGCGCAGGGCTCCAAGACCTACGGCGACGAGATGTACGCCTACCGGGAGATGCTGATCAACCACGAGGTCGGCCACCGGCTCGGCTACGGCCACGTCACCTGCGACAAGGACGGCGCGCTCGCGCCGGTCATGCAGCAGCAGACGAAGTTCCTGGACCACGACGGAATCCACTGCCTGCCCAACCCCTGGCCCTACCCGGGGAGCTGACCGGAGCCGGGCCGGCCGGGCCCGCGGTGTGACGTTTCGTGTCCGGTTGATGTTCTGACGCGACGGAACGCCGTTCGCGCAGGAAAGTTACGACCGTTCACCCCTTTTGGTGGCGCGACGGACAACCGTCCATCGCGCCACCGTCATGTCCGCATACGTTCGTTCCGCTGCGAGCCGCCGTCGCGACGGCGGCTCCCCACACGGGACAGACGGGAGAGCGGGGGTGCACGCGTGCGCATCGGACTGGTGACGGAGGGTGGCTACCCGTATGTGAGCGGTGACGCCGGACTCTGGTGCGAACGGCTCGTGCGCGGGCTCGAACGGCACGAGTTCGACCTCTACGCGCTCAGCCGCAGCCGGCAGCAGGAGGACGAGGGATGGGTGCCCCTGCCGCCACAGGTCAGCCGGGTCCGTACCGCGTCGCCGTGGGCGGCAGAGGACGACGGCGCCGTGTACGGACGGCGTGCGCGCCGGCGCTTCGCCGAGTGCTACGGGGAGCTGGCATCGGCGCTGGTCGCGGCGAGCGGCGGCGATCTGCGCGAGCTCGGCGCGGCGGGCAGGGCGGCGGGCACGGGCGGCGCCGGACTTGAGGCGGACCGTTTCAGCAGCGCGCTGTACGGCCTCGCCGAACTCGCCCGCGACGAGGGCGGCCTGGCGGGCGCGCTGCGCTCGGAATCCGCCGTCCGCGCGCTGGAACGCGCCTGCCGCGCGCCCGGCGCACCGCGGGCGGCGCGCGAGGCCCGCGTCCCCGATCTGCTCGCGGTCGCCGCGCACCTGCGGCAGACACTGAGCCCCCTGTCGCTCGACTGGTACGAGGACGACGGCCTCGGCGCAACCGACCTCTGCCACGCGGCGGCCGGCGGCACGGCGGCCCTGTCCGGACTGCTCGCCCACCACTTCACCGGCGTGCCCCTGCTGATCACCGAGTACGGCGTGCGTCTGCGCGCGCACTACCTCGCCGCCGACGCCGACAGCACCACACCAGCCGTGCGGGCCCTGCTCGCCGCCTTCCACGGCGGTCTCGCCGCCGAGGTCTACCGGCGGGCCGCCGTCGTCACCCACGGCAACGCGCACGCCCGCCGCTGGCAGGAGCGCTGCGGCGCCGACCGCGCCAAGCTGCGCACCGTCCACCCCGGCATGGACGCCGCCCCCTTCGCCGAGGCCGGCGAGTCGCCGGAGGCCGCCGACCCGTACACGCTCGTGTGGGTCGGCCGGGTCGGTCCCGCCAAGGACCTGGTGTCCCTGCTGCACGCCTTCGCCGAGGTGCACAGGGAGGAGCCCAAGGCACGGCTGCGGATCGTGAGCGCGGGAACCGGTTCCGACGGGGCCGCCTACCTGGGCCACTGCAGGGTGCTCGCCGCCCAGCTCTTCCCCGACGAGGCCGCGGGTCCGCACACCGTCGGGGACAACCCGGTGTCCTTCGAGGAGATCGGCGGCCCGGAGGTGCCGACCCTCGCCGACGCCTACGCCTCGGGCGCCGTGGTCGTCCTGTCCAGCGTGGTCGAGGGCTTCCCGCTCGGCCTGGCCGAGGCCATGCTGTGCGGCCGTGCGACGGTCTCGACGGACGTCGGCGCGGTCGTCGAGGTCGTCGGCGGCACCGGGGTGGTCGTGCCCCCGCGCAATCCGCGGGCGCTCGCCGAGGTGTGCGTGAACCTGCTCCGTAACCCCGAGCGCCGTGCGCGCCTGGGCGCCGCGGCCCGCGCCCGCGCGCTCGAACTCTTCACCGTCGAGCAGAACATCGCGGCCTTCCACGGCATCTACCTGGAGGTCGTGTCGCACTGCCCGGTCCGGCGGGTCGTGCTCGACGAGACCGGCGAGCCCCTGCCGTTCGCCGCGCCCGCCGAGGCCCATGTGCCCGGCCGCTGGACCCGGGCCGCGGACCGCTTCGCGGCGCGCTCGCGCCCCAGCTGGGCCACGGGCTCACCGACGGGGTGCGCGGGCCCCACGACCACCACGGAGGCTTCCCGATGACCGGCCCGAGAACAGAGGACCACCTCGCCACCCCGGTCGGCCGGGGCGGTCCGGGCGACGGCTTCGACGGCGGGCCCGCCCTCGACCCGGGCCTCTCCGTACTCTCCCGGCGTGGTGCGGCCGACCCGGTCAAGGTGCTGATGCACCGTCACCGCGAGCTGTGCGAGCGGGCCGTCGACCCCCTGGAGATCGCCGCGGGCCTGGAGGCCCACGGAGTCACCGACCGCACCGCCGCCCGCTTCCGCCACCGTGACGTCTTCTCACTCGCCGAGGAGATGTACGCCCGGATCAGCCGGGACACCGAGACACCCCCGCGGCACGAGGCCGCCGCCGTACCCCGGCTGGGCCTCGGCCCGGCCGCCTTCGGCCTGCTGCCCGGCGTCCTGTGCGCGGCCGCCGTCGCCGGGCTCCGCCTGACCGGGGGCCGGACCCGGCTGGGCGTCGCCGCGCTCGGCGTCGTGGCCGTGGGCCTGGCCCTGCGCGCCGTACAGCGCCGCGGCCCGCTGAGCGCCGAAGGGCGCACGCCCCCCGCGCACACGCCCGGCACCCGCACCTGGACGTGTTGGCTCCTCGGCTACGCCCTCCTCGGCGACGGCCTGCTCGGCGCGGCCGTCGGCGGCGGGCCCGAAGGACTGCCCGACTTCACCGCGGCCGGGGCCTGGCCCCTGACCACCGCCCCCGTGCTGGCCCTCGCCCTGGGCTGCGGACCGGCGGCCTGGACCACGCACCGCTTCACCGCCGGCGCCCGGAACAAGGTGACCACCAGCCGGGGCCTGGAGGAGTTCGCCGTATCCGTACGGCCCCTGCTGTTCGGCACGTTCGGCCTGTTCCTGTGTGCCCTGGCCGCCCTGCTCGCCGTGTGCGGCGCGGTCCTGGACGAGCCCGCCGGCTACGCCCAGGCCCTCACGCTGGGCGCGCTGCTGCTGCTCGCGCGCCTCCTCACCACCCACGGCTTCACCCACGCCCCAGCCGTCGCTCTCGGCGCCGCGGCCGCGTCCGAGGCGACGGCCCTGGCCACCGTCTTCGCCGCCCGCCTCCCCGGCTGCGGTGTCCTCGCCACCCCGGTCGACACCCTCGTGTCCGCCTGGGGACCCGGCGGCGTACCGGTCCTTGCCTGCGGAACCGCCGCCCTGGCCCTGCTCCTGCACGCGACCCGAACGCTGACCCGGGCCTCCGCCCATGCGCGGACGGAGCGGCAGTCGTGAAAGGCGCGGCAGCCGTCAGCGGAACGGCGGCCGTGAGGAGCGCGGCTGCCGCGAGGAGCGCGGGGCCGGCCCTGGTCACCCCCGCGTGCCCCCTTACGGCCGTGGCCACGGACGCCGCCCGCGTTCCCCCTTCGGCCGCGGGCGCACGACCCAGTGCAGGCCCGCGACCCATCGCCGGAGCCCGTCGCACCACCCCCTAGAAGGAGAAAACCAGATGATCACCGCCCGATCCGGAGCGTCCGGAGCATCCGGAGCCACCGGAGCGCACACCCCGGGAGCCGCCCGATGAGGGTTCTGCTGATCGGAGCCAACGGATACCTCGGCCGTTTCGTCGCCGACCGTCTGCTCGCCGACCCGGCCGTCCAGCTCACCGCGCTGGGCCGCGGCGACGACGCCGACGTCCGCTTCGACCTCGCGGCCGGCAGTCCCGGAGCGCTCACCCGCTTCCTGGACGCGGTCCACCCCGGCGTCGTCGTCAACTGCGCGGGAGCCACCCGCGGCGGCGCCCGCGAGCTCACCCGGCACAACACCGTCGCCGTCGCCACCGTCTGCGAGGCCCTGCGCCGCAGCGGCTGCGGCGCCCGACTGGTGCAGCTCGGCTGCAGTTCCGAGTACGGCCCGAGCCAGCCCGGCTCCTCCACGGCCGAGGACGCGGTGCCCCGCCCTGGCGGCCCGTACGGCGTCAGCAAACTCGCCGCCACCGAACTGGTTCTCGGCTCGGGTCTCGACGCCGTGGTGCTCCGCGTCTTCTCGCCCGCCGGGCCCGCCACCCCGGCCGGTTCGCCGCTCGGCCGGCTCGCCGAGGCCATGCGCCGCGCCATGCAGTCCGGGGACAGCGACCTCAAACTCGGCGGCCTCGGTGTCCAGCGCGACTTCGTCGACGTCCGCGACGTGGCCCGCGCCGTCCACGCCGCCTCCCTCTCGGCAGCCCAGGGCGTCATCAACATCGGCTCGGGCCGGGCCGTCCGGCTGCGGGACGCCGCGGCGATCCTCGCCCGCGTCGCCGGATACGGCGGCGCCCTGCACGAACTCGACGGCCCGCCCGGCGGCCACCTCAGGGCCGCCATCGGGCACCCCCGCACGGAGGCGGACCACCCCGCCCCGGTCGCCTACCCGTACCCCGACGGCTGCGGCAGCTGGCAGCAGGCCGATGTGCGCACCGCCCGCGACCGGCTCGGCTGGCGGCCCCGGATCAACCTCGAAGAGTCCCTCGCCGACATCTGGATGGAGGCGGCATGCCGTATCTGACCAGCACCCCCGTGGGCATCCCGAGCACCACACTGCGCACCGGACTCGGTGTCCCCGGCTGGGCCCACCCCCTGCTCGCCCCGGCCGAGTGGAACGAACTCACCCGGCCCGGCACACCCCTTCACTGGGTCGTCCTCAACGTGGCCGACGGCCCCGGCGTCCAGCCCGACCCGCACTGCCTGGAGGCGGCGGGACGGCTGCGCAACGCCGGCGTCCGCGTCCTCGGCCACCTCGACGCCGCGCACGGCGCCCGGTCCTTCATCGAGCTGGTCTCCGAAGCGCGGCGCTACCTCGAGTGGTACCGGGCCGACGGCTTCCTGCTCGAACACTGCCCCGCCGACCGTGCCGGGCTGCCCGAGGTCCGCCGGACGATCGACGCGTTGCGGGCGGTGCGTGACGACACCCACATCGTCCTCGGCCACGGCACCCACCCGCACCCCGGCTACGCGGAGCACGCCGACCAACTGGTGACCTTCCGCGGCTCGTGGAGCGACTACCGCTGGTCGCAGGTCGCGGAGTGGACCGCCGATCACCCGCCCGAGCGCTTCTGCCACTTCGTGCACGGAGTCCCGCGCGGCCACCTCGACGAGGCGCTGCGCATCGCCCGCTGGCAGGGGGCGGCGACCATCTGGTTCACCGACCACTCCGACCGCGACCGAACGGCCGGACCCTGGGAGAACATGCCCGGTTACTGGGACGAAATCGTCTCGCGGATCGGACGAGGTGTCTCGGAATGAAGAAGGGCGTGGCAGTGTTACGAGGAGAACAACCGTAGTGTTTGACCGACCAACGGAGTCCCCGTGTCGCTGCCACCCCTGGTCGAGCCGGCTCCCGAGCTCACCGTAGACGAGGTTCGCAGGTACTCCCGCCACCTGATCATTCCCGACGTGGGGATGGACGGGCAGAAGCGGCTGAAGAATGCCAAGGTGCTCTTTGTGGGCGCCGGCGGGCTGGGTTCGCCGGGTCTGATGTACATGGCCGCGGCGGGCGTCGGCACGCTCGGCATCGCGGAGTTCGACGAGGTGGACGAGTCGAACCTGCAGCGCCAGGTCATCCACAGCCAGTCCGACATCGGCCGCCCCAAGGCCGAGTCCGCGCGGGACACCATCAAGGGCATCAACCCGTACGTGAACGTCGTCCTTCACCAGGAGCGGCTCGAGGCCGACAACGTGAAGGAGATCTTCAGCCAGTACGACCTGATCGTCGACGGCACGGACAACTTCGCGACCCGGTACCTCGTCAACGACGCCTGTGTGCTGCTCAACAAGCCGTACGTGTGGGGTTCGATCTACCGCTTCGACGGCCAGGCCTCCGTCTTCTGGTCCGAGCACGGCCCCTGCTACCGCTGCCTCTACCCGGAGCCGCCGCCCCCCGGCATGGTCCCCTCCTGCGCCGAGGGCGGCGTCCTGGGCGTGCTGTGCGCGTCCATCGGCTCCATCCAGGCCAACGAGGCCATCAAGCTGCTGGCGGGCATCGGCGAGCCGCTGGTCGGCCGCCTGATGATCTACGACGCCCTGGAGATGCAGTACCGCCAGGTCAAGGTCCGCAAGGACCCCGACTGCGCGGTCTGCGGCACGAACCCGACCGTCACCGAACTCATCGACTACGAGGCCTTCTGCGGCGTCGTCTCCGAGGAGGCCCAGGCGGCGGCCGCCGACTCGACGATCACTCCCAAGCAGCTCAAGGAGTGGATCGACGACGGTGAGAACATCGAGCTCATCGACGTCCGCGAGCCGAACGAGTTCGAGATCGTCTCCATCCCGGGCGCCCGACTGGTCCCGAAGAACGAGTTCCTCATGGGCTCCGCCCTGGAGAGCCTCCCGCACGACAAGAAGATCGTCCTGAACTGCAAGACGGGTGTCCGCAGTGCGGAAGTCCTCGCCGTGCTGAAGTCCGCGGGCTTCGCGGACGCCGTGCACGTCGGCGGCGGCGTGATCGGCTGGGTCAACCAGATCGAACCGCACAAGCCGGTCTACTGATCACCGGTCCGGCTGACCAGCAGGACTGAAGAAGCCCACGGCTCTGACCAGCTCAGATGCCGTGGGCTTCTGGCGTTGTCGGTCAAGAGGGTTGCTGAGTCCGAGTGCGAACAACACTGATTGAAATCGCTGCAGTTAACCGAACTCGCCCTCGCGCACACCGTCTCGGAAGGCTGCCCATTCTTCTGCGGTGAACCGTAGAGGCGGCAGGTCTCGATGGTTCGAGTCACGGACGGCAACAGCTCCGCCACCAAGGTCCGCTACCTCCACGCAGGTGGACGTGTAGGGGCTCTTGCTGCTCTTGACCCAGCGTGTTCGGCTCAGATCGAGTGCGTACAGTTCAGCCTTTTCCGCTTGCATGAGGAGCTCCGTTTCGGTGCTCGATTATGTGTTCTCCATTCACCCTCACCTTTCTGCTTCAACGTCGCAACTGGCGAGGTGGACACCGGTTTTCGCGGCCTCCTCACTGCGGCTCGGGACGCGGATGGACAGCGCGCCCCTTGGTCCGCCATGCTGCCCTGGCGATGAGGGGCCGGCGTTGGCTGCCTCGGGTGAGGGGCGGGGACTGATGGTGCAATCGCAGGTCGCGGCGGTACGGCCGGAGCGCGTCCGCTACCGGTTGACCCGCCCCCAACGTCTGCTGCCCCTGCTGCCCAGCAGCATCGGCATAGCCGTCCAGGTCTCCGTGTGGTTGGACGTGGGTGCTCATGTGGTTGTTCCAGGACTGCTCGCGTGGGGTGCCCTGCTGCTGCTGGTGCTGATCACCTCGCGGTTCTTCGGGGTCACTCTGACGTCATCGGCGGCCATCGTGCACAATCTCCGCCGCCGGACCATCCCGTGGTCGAACGTCCAGGCCATCCAGATCGAGTCCTTCCTCGGAAGCCGAACCGTCGTGATCTACGAGGCGGGCGGCCGCGGTACCCGCCTGCGGGCGCCGATAACCGGGTTCCTCTACTGGGATCGCGGCTTCGAGGAGAAGTTCCACGCCATCGGCAGGTGGTGGCTGGAGCACCGCGGCCCGAACTGGGCTCCTGTCCCGCCACCGTGGACGCCGTGGGGTGGCCCTCCGGTGTCCCAGGGGAGCCCTTACGCCCCTCGCGCCCAGTGAGTGGCCGGCACTGCCCGGCCACCTTCACCACCGTGGTCATGAACAGACCTTGCCGTCCTTCGGCACGGTGCCGTACAGCAGATACGCGTTCACCGTCGAGTCCACGCAGTCGCTTCCGTTGCCGTACGCCCCGTGGCCCTCGCCCTTCCAGGTGAGTTCCACTCCGACGCCCTTGCCGAGTGCGTCCGCCATTCTCCGTGCGCCCTCGTAGGGTGTCGCCGGGTCGCCGGTGTTGCCGATCAGCAGGATCGGGGCCGCGCCCGGTGCGCTGACTTGAGGGGTGTCGTACTGGCCGGGCACCGGCCAGTCGTGGCACCAGCCGGCCGTGTCCCAGGCCATGAAGGCGCCGAACACCGGTGAGACCTTCTCGAATTCGGGCAGCACCTTCCGCACCTGCTCCGCAGTGGGCCGCTGCTTGGCGTCCAGGCACGATATGACCCGTTGGGCGTGCGTCGTCGTGCCGTAGTGACCCGCGTCGTCACGCTCGTTGTAGGCGTCGGCGAGGGACAGCAGTCCCGAGCCGTCGCCCCGGTCTGCCGCGGCGAGGGCGTTGGTCAGGGCCGGCCAGCCGCTCTTGCTGTAGAGCGGCAGCGCGATGCCGGTGACCGCCAGCATCTGCGTCAGCTTCCGTCCGGAGGACGTGGGCAGAGGCTTGGCGTCCAGTCGCCGCACCAGGTCCGCGATCTTCCGCGAGCCGCGCTCGGGGTCCTGCCCGGTCGACTTCAGGTAGGCGTCCAGCGCCCGTTGGAAGCCCCTGGTCTGGTTGAGTGCGTGACCCACGGAGTCCGCGGTCGGGTCCACCACCGCGTCCAGGACCAGCCGGCCGACGCGCTGCGGGAACAGGTGCGCGTACACGCCGCCGAGTTCGGTGCCGTAGGACATGCCGAAGTAGTGCATCGTGGCGTCGCCGAGGACGTGGCGGATCAGGTCCATGTCGCGGGCGGTGTCGGTCGTCGAGACGTGCGCGAACAGCTTCCCGGCCGCCTTCAGACAGCCCTGTCCGAAGTCGGCGGCGTCCTGGAAGTAGGCCCGCTCCTCGGCCGCGGTGTCCGGTGTCACGTCGATCGCCTCGGCGGCCTCGATCCGCCGGTCGCTGCGGCAGCGCACGCCGGAACTGCCCCCGACCCCGCGTGGATCCCAGCTCACCAGGTCGTAACGCTGCCGCAGGACGGTGACCTCGGAGGCGTACGACGGCAGCGCGGCCACACCCGAGCCGCCGGGGCCGCCGAAGTTGAACAGCAGGGACCCGGTGCGCTTCACGGTGGCCTCGGCGCGGACGAGGGCGAGGCCGATGGTCTCGCCGTCCGGCCGGGACCAGTCCAGCGGCGCCTTGAGCGTCGCGCACCGCCACTCGTCCCCCGGCGCGGGGGAGTCGGCCGTCGCCTTGCAGCGGCCCCAGTCGAGCCGCTGCGAGGTGAGCGAGGAAGGAAGTCGCACGGACGTCGTGCCGGACGGCGGGGCCGGCGCCGGAGCGGACCGGTCCTCTCCGCCGTCCGGACCGTGCCCGGCCGGCCCGCCGCCGCACCCCGCCAGCAGCAGCGCCGCGGCGACCGCGGCCGCCCATCGCGTCGGACGCGCCATGTGCCTTCCCCCCTCACCGGCTCTCCGCGAATCGGACGGCGGAGAGCGTTCAGGCCATGGTAGGCGGATCCCACCACACTCGTGGGAGCCTGTGGATAACCCACTGGCCTGCTCTTTTGTTGGTGAGGGGCTGTGTGGCCTGCGCGGCTAGGCACAGACCTTTCCGGTTGGTGGCACCTTTCCGTCGAGCAGATAGCCGTTCACCGCGCTCTGCACGCACGGGTCCTTGCTGTCGTACGCGCCGTGCCCCTGGCCGTGCCAGGTGAGTTCGACGCCGACACCCTTGCCCAGCGCGTCCACCATCCTCCTGGCGCCCCCGTACGGAGTCGCCGGATCGCCGGTGTTGCCCACCACGAGGATCGGCGCCGAACCGGGCGCGCTCACGTCGGCGTGCGCGGCCGCGCCCGGCACCGCCCACTGGGTGCAGCTGAGCATGCCCCAGGCGAGGAAGTCCCCGAACACCGGGGAGGCGGCCCGGAACTCGGGCAGCTTCTGTTCCACGAAGGACGGCGTGTACCGCTGCTTCTGGTCGGCGCAGTTGATGGCGGCGTTCGCGGCGGCGAGGTTGCTGTACTTGCCGTTGATGCTGCGGCCGTTCATCGCGTCGGACAGCAGCATCAGGATCTCGCCGTTGCCCGCGTAGGCCCGCTGCAGCCCTTCGATGAGCGGGGCCCACAACTCCTTGGAGTACAGGGCCTGGGCGATGCCGTTGGTCGCGGCGGTCCGGGTCAGCCGGCGCGGGAAGATGCCGGGGATCGGATTGGTGTCGAGCTTCTTGAGCAGTGCGGCGACACGGTTCTCGACGTCCTGGGCGTCGCTGCCGATCTGGCACTTGGTGCCCTTCGAGGCGCAGTCCTTCGCGAAGTTGTCGAGGGCGAGCTGGAAACCCCTGGCCTGGCCGAGCGAGGTCTGCTCGGGGGTCTGGGTGGGGTCGACGACCGCGTCGAAGACGGCGCGGCCCACGTGCTTGGGGAACAGATGGGCGTACACGCCGCCGAGTTCGGTGCCGTAGGAGATCCCGAAGTAGTGGAGCCTGGAGTCGCCGAGCGCCTGGCGGATCAGGTCCATGTCGCGGGCGGCGTCGGTGGTGCGCACATGCGGCAGGATCCTCCCGGAGTTCTTCTCGCAGGTGGCGTTGAACTGCTTGGTGTTGTTCACGAACGTGGCACGTTGGGCGGCGGTCTGCGGAACCGCGTCCTGCTGGAAGTACTGGTCGAGCTGCGCGTCGGTCTTGCATTTCACGCCGGTGCTGCGCCCCACCCCGCGCGGGTCGAAGCTCACCAGGTCGTAGCGGGTGCGCAGTTTGGTGTAGTCCTGGGCGAGCGCGGGCAGCGTGGTGACGCCGGAGCCGCCCGGGCCGCCGAAGTTGAAGAGCAGCGAGCCGATGCGCTTGCCGGGCCCGGTCGCCTTCGCCCGGATCAGCGCGATGTCGATCGTGCCGCCCTGCGGCTTGCTCCAGTCCAGCGGCGCCTTCACGGTGGCGCACTGCCACTTGCCGCCGCCGGGCGCCGCCGAGGGCGACGCCCCGTCGCCCTCCGCCGCGGACGGCGCCGGGCAGTTCTTCCAGTCCAGCGCCGGGTCCGTCGGCCCCCCGCCGACGGAGAGCCCGCCGCAGCCCGCCGTCAGGGCGCTCAACAGGACGGTGGTCGTGGTCAGGGCGGCGGCGCGCAGCCCGTGGCGCTTGTGCATGCCCCCATCCTCACGCCGTGGCCCGCCTCCCGCGCGGGACGCGGGCCGTTCGGAGTACGGCCGGGACGTGCCCTACAGGGCGCCCTTGCGGCTCAGGTGGTTGAAGGCCAGCCAGCCGGGCAGGACCGGCAGCCACAGCGTCAGCAGCCGGAACATCAGCACCGCGGGCGCGGCCACTTCCTTCGGCAGGCCCACCGCGATCAGACCGACCGTGAGGGTGGCCTCGACCGCGCCGACGCCGCCCGGGGTCGGCGCGGCCGAGCCGAGCGCGTTGCCTGCGAGGAAGACGACGGCGACGCTGGCGATGCTGAGCGAGGTCGACTGGTCGCCGAAGGCCCGGATCGAGGCGTCCAGGCACATCACGAAGCAGAACGTCAGCAGCAGCATGCCGCCGATGCCGGTGATGAGCTTCTGCGGCCGCTGGAGCACGTCCAGCATGCGCGGCACGACCCCCGCGAAGAGGGAACGCACGCGCGTGAGGACGAACTTCCTCAGGAACGGCACCGAGGTGACCACCAGCACGAGCACCGCGACCGTCAGCAGACCCGCGATGACCGTCCGGGACGGCGACAGGGACGGTGTTTTCTCGGTGCCGGTCAGATAGCCGAAGGACAGCAGCATCAGGATGTGGCAGCCGAGCCCGAAAAGCTGCGAAGCGCCGACACTGGCCACCGCGAGCCCGGGGCGCACGCCCGCGCGTTGCAGGAAGCGCGTGTTCAGGGCCACGCCGCCGACCGCGGCCGGTGCCACGATCTTCACGAACGAACCGGCGACCTGTGCCGCCACGGTCCGCACGAACGGGACACGCTCCGGCACGAAGCCCAGCAGCGCCATCGCCGCCGCGACATAGCTGAGCGCCGAGAAGAGCACCGCCGCGATCACCCAGCCCCACTGGGCGTGGGCGAAGACCGTGCCGAACTCGATGTGCGTGAGCTGGGTCAGCAGGTAGTAGGCGCCGATGGCACCCGCGATGAAACTGATCAGCGTCCGGGGTTTGATCCGCTCCAGCCGGGCCGGTTCGACCGGGGCCTGCGGCCTGATCCGCAGCACCTGGTGGCGGATCTGGGTGAGCAGATCCTCCTCGCGGGCCTCCTCCAGGGCCTCGCCGATGGCCCGCTTCTCCGCCCGCGCCTCGGCACGCTCGGCCTTCTTGTCCTTCTTGTCGGGCCTGTCGGGCTTTCCTGGCTTCTCGGGTTTCTCGGGTTTCTCGGGTTTCTCGGGCTTCTCCAAGATGGCCGGGCCGGTCTCGCCGGTGTCTTGGGCGGCCTGCTCCAGGCGGGCCTGCTTGGCCTGCCGGGACGTCTCCAGGACCGCCTCGCGCTCCCGCTGCGCCCGCTCCCGGGCCAGCCTGCGCAACGTCGCGCGCGTGGAACGCGTCAGAGCGATGGGCTGGAGCATCGGCAGACAGTCGGCGACCGCGTCGGGTCCCAGGACGCCGACCGCGGAGGCGACGGAGCGCTCGGCGCCCACCCGCAGGCCGAGCGTCGTCAGCAGCTGGGCGATGTCCATGCGCAGCAGCAGATCACCGGCCGCGACCTCGCCACCGCGCAGGTCGGTGAGGATCACTCTGCGGGAACGATCCACCAGGATCGCGTCTCCGGCCAGCCTGCGGTGCGCGATGCGCCGTGACTGCAACGCCCGCACCTGCTCCCAGGTGCGGTGCAGCAACTCGTCGGTGATCTCCTCGTCCGCCAGCGAGTCGAGCGTGCGGCCGCCGGTGTGCTCGTAGACGAGCATCACGGCGTCGGGGCCGAGTTCGGAGGTCGCGATCAGCTTGGGCGCGTTGGCTCCGGCCGCGATCGCCGCGTAGGCGAGCAGCGCCTCCTGCTCCAGGGCCTGGCGCAGCGACTGAAGGCTGCGGCGGGTGGCCAAACCGCGCAGCGTGAGGTTGCGCCACACGCGGTAGAAGAAGCCCTGTGCCTGCTGCTCGCGGTCGACGACCGTGACGTCCAGCGGCGGTCCGTCCTCCAGGGTGACGAAATAGCGCCGGCCACGGTCACCGCTGTCCGCGGTGTCCGAGACCTCCTCGCGGGCCGCGCTGACCGGGTGGAAACCGACGGTCCGCAGTCCTGCCACCAGGGTGCGTCCCGTGGGCCTGACGTTCGGCGAGCCGACCGCGTACAGGGTGCCGTAGGCGATGGTCCAGCCGATCAGCACCGTCAGGATGATCGAGAACGGCGTGGTGTAGCCCGTGACCAGCATCGAGAAGGCGTCGAGCAGCAGCACGATCCACAGCACCGCGCGCCAGCGCGGCCGGCGGGACATGCCGACCGCCGTCATGTACGCGATGACGGGGGCGAGGTAGCCGTGCACCGGATCGGTGAGCGCGTGGACGTTGCCGGGGGAGGGCTGGGTGAGCGCGTCCTGGATCGAGTGCGGGGCGCCCTTGGCGACCCACAGGTCGGTGGCGAGCGTCACTCCGTGGGCGAGGACGGCCGCGAGCACGCCGTCGGCGATCCGCAGCCCGTCCCGTTTGATCAGCCGTTCGATCGCGAAGGCGACCGGGACGAGCAGGATCGCGATGCTGGACACCAGCCCGGCGATCTTGATGAGCAGATCGGGGGCCTGACCGGTGCCCTTGTTGATGTCCTGTTCGAGGCCCGAGGTGGTGCCGTGCGCGAACCCGGCGATCGCCAGCAGGACGACGATGGCGAGCACACCCACCAGCAGCCGCATCAGGTCGGAGGGGCGGTGCACGCGCGCGGGGAGCAGGGGCTCGTCGCCCTCGATCTCGTCGGCGCGCGTCACGGCCTCCTCCTCCGCGGGCTTCCTGGCCGCCTTCGAAGCGTCCTGGTCCTGCGCCTTCGGAGCATGTGTGCCGTCGGTGCCGGGACGCGACGAAGCCCCAGAGGTGCCCTCCGCGTCATCGGGGTGCACGCCCTGCTGCTTCATGGTCTCTTCTTGGTCTCGAATCACCGGTTACCGCCCGCACGATGGTGGCATGTTCCACCGGCACACCGGGGCATCAGGGTGTGCATGTGCGGAGCCGCACAGTCTGCCCGAGGCGCCGCCCGGGAGCGAGGGCCGCGCCCCGGACGCGGCCCGGTCCGCTGTCGGTGGGGTGGGGCAGGATGGGACGGATGAGCGAAGTGAGCCCTCCGGACGACGGCCGCCCCGAGCACCCCGACGCATTGCCCGAGTACGCCGACGCGCTGCCCGAGTACGCCGAGCGGGTTCTGGAAGTCGCCGAGACGATCCCGCCCGGGTGCGTCATGACGTACGGCGACGTCGCCGAGTGGCTGGAGCGGGGAGGGCCCCGCCAGGTGGGCCGCGTGATGGCCCTGTACGGCGGCGCCGTCCCGTGGTGGCGGGTCGTACGCGCCGACGGGGTCCTGCTCCCGGGCCACGAGCTGCGCGCTCTCGCCCACTACCGCACGGAGGGCACGCCCCTCAAGGAGGCGAGCAGGGCGGCGGAGGGCCACCTGCCCCGCCTCGACATGAGACGGGCCCGGTGGGACGGCGGCGAACGTGCGCAGAGTCACACCTGACAGCTTCCGCCATTCGAGGGGGTCATGGGGAGTCCATGGCCCGTACGGGGGAATCGGGGCACGCCCGTGGCATGCCGTACGTTCGTGGGTCGAGGGACACGTGTGACGGCGGTAGCGAGGGAGAACCGGGAGAAGCGGGGGAAGAGGGCGAAGCGCTCCTTCCGCGCCCGGCAGCGGCGTAGCGTCGGCTCCGCGTGTCCACCTCACCCCAGCGGCCACCGCCTTCTCCCCCGGGCCGTCCGTCCCCGCGACGACGGCGCTGCGCGCCGGCCGTGACAGACCCCAGCACACCCACCAGGACCGGCGAACCACGTGAGCTCCTCTTCCTCCACCAGGCACCTGCCGCACCCCCGGGTGCGGCAGGGGGACCGTGGCGCCTACCGACTGGTGCGTACCCCGCCGACCAGACCGGATCCCCCTCACCTGGACGCAGCGCAGCGCTCCGTGGTTGACCACCGGACCGGTCCGCTGCTCGTTCTCGCAGGTCCGGGCACTGGCAAGACCACCACGCTGATCGAGTCCGTGGCCGCCCGGATCGCCAATGGCCAGGACCCCGAGCGGATCCTGGTGCTGACGTTCAGCCGCAGGGCCGCCGTCGACCTGCGCGACCGCATGGCGCTGCGCACCGGCGCCGCCCAGGTCCCGCAGGCGACCACCTTTCACTCGTTCTGCTACGCCCTGGTCCGTGCCCACCAGGACAGTGAACTGTTCGTCGAGCCGCTGCGGCTGCTGTCCGGGCCCGAGCAGGACGTGACCGTCCGCTCGCTGCTGGCCGGGCAGGTGGACCTTGAGCGGCTGGGCCTGGCGCACGTGCGCTGGCCGGACGACCTGCGCGCCTGCCTGACCACCCGCGGTTTCGCCGACGAGGTCCGCGCGGTCCTCGCCCGCAGCCGCGAACTGGGTCTCGGGCCCGACGCCCTGGCCGCCTTCGCCCGCAGCATCGGCCGCCCCGACTGGCAGGCCGCGGCCGCCTTCCTCGCCGAGTACCTCGACGTCCTCGACCTGCGGGGCGTCCTCGACTACGCCGAACTGGTCCACCGCGCGGTGCTCCTCGCCCGCCGCCCCGAGGTCGCCGAACGGCTCGCCGCTCGGTACGACGCGGTCTACGTCGACGAGTACCAGGACACCGACCCCGCCCAGGTACGGCTGCTGCGCGCGCTGGCCGGGGGCGGCCGCACCCTGCTCGCGTTCGGCGACCCCGACCAGTCGATCTACGCGTTCCGGGGCGCGGACGTGAACGGGATCCTCCAGTTCCCGCAGACGTTCCCGCGCACGGAGGGCACTCCGGCGCCGGTACAGGTCCTGCGCACCTCCCGGCGCTCGGGCGCCGCCCTGCTCGCCGCGACCCGGCTGCTGACCCGGCGGATGCCGCTCACCCGCCTGCCCGCCGACAAGGTCCGCGCCCACCGGGAGCTCACCCCGGTGCGCGACGGCGGCCGCGTCGAGGTCCAGACGTACCCGACGCCGGGCACGGAGGTGGACAACATCGCCGACATCCTGCGCCGGGCGCACCTGGAGGACGGTGTCCCGTGGAGCGAGATGGCCGTCCTGGTGCGCGCCGGCGGCCGCTCCATCCCGGGCCTCCGCCGCGCCCTGACGGCCGCCGGAGTGCCCCTGGACGTCGACGGCGACGACCTGCCCCTTCGCCACGAGCCGGCGGTGGCGCCCCTGGTGACGGCCCTACGGGCGGTGGCCACCGCGGAGACGGGGCGGCGCACGGAGGATGCGGTTGCCGGGGAGGCGACGGCGGTTGCCGAGGAGCTGACAGCAGTTGCCGAGGAGCGGCCGACCGACACCCGGGATCCGGTGGCCGACGCCGGGGAGCAGACGGCCGACGCCGGGAAGCGGGCAGCTGACGGCGAGGAACAGGTGGCCGACGGGGAGCCGGCGGCCGACGCCGAGCAGGGGGCGGCCTTTGCCGGGGCGCAGGCTGCCGTCATCGAGGAGCAGGCCGCCCTCGTGCAGCCCCGGGAGGAGGCCGAGGCGGACGCGGAGGCCGGCTCCTGCTGGCTCGGCACCGAGACCGCGCTCACTCTCCTCGCCTCGCCGTTGGCCGGCATGGACGCCGCCGATCTGCGTCGCCTGGGCCGCGCGCTGCGCGAGGAGGAACGCGCCGCCGGCAACCCGCTGCCCCCGCCCTCCGACCAGCTGCTCGCGAGGGCGCTCGCGGAACCCGAGCGCCTGGTCGCGCACGACCCCACGTACGCGCGTGGAGCCCAGCGTCTCGGCGCGCTGCTCAGAAAGGCACGGGAGCGCCTGGCGGGCGGCGGTACCGCCGAGGAGGCGCTGTGGGACCTGTGGGACGGCACACCGTGGCCCTCCCGCCTGGAGCGCGCGGCCCGGCGCGGCGGCGCAGCGGGCCGCAACGCGGACCGGGACCTCGACGCCGTGTGCGCATTGTTCGCGACCGCCGCCCGCGCCGAGGAGCGCACCGGCGGCCTGGGCGCCCTGAACTTCCTCGCCGAGATCGAGGCCGAGGACATCGCCGCCGACACGCTCACCCGGCGTGCCGTGCGCCCCGAGGCCGTGCGGCTGATGACGGCGCACCGGTCCAAGGGCCTGCAGTGGCGCCTGGTCGTCGTCGCGGGCGTCCAGGAAGGCCTGTGGCCGGACCTGCGGCGCCGCGGCTCCCTGCTGGAGGCCGACCGCATCGGCCGCGACGGACTCGCCGCCCCGCTCACCCCGGGCGCGCTGCTCGCGGAGGAGCGGCGGCTGTTCTACGTGGCCGCCACGCGCGCGCGTGATCGCCTCGTGGTGACCGCGGTGAAGGCCCCCGCCGACGACGGTGACCAGCCCTCCCGCTTCCTCACCGAGCTCGGCGTCGAACCCAGGGACGTCACCTCCCGCCCACGCCGCCCACTCTCGGTGGCGGCCCTGGTCGCCGAGCTGCGGTCCACGACCGTCGACCCGAGCGCCTCCGCCACCCTCCGGCAGGCCGCCGCGCACCGGCTGGCCCGGCTGGCCGCGCTCGCCGACGACGACGGCCGTCCGCTGGTGCCGGCGGCTCACCCCTACCGCTGGTGGGGCATGGCCGACCCGACCGAGAGCAAGGTGCCGCTGCGCGACCGCGACCAGCCCGTGGCGCTGTCCGGCAGCGCCCTCGACCAGCTCGCCAACACATGCGCACTGCAGTGGTTCCTCAGCCGCGAGGTCAAGGCCGACGCACCCGCGACCGCCGCGCAGGGCTTCGGCAACGTGGTGCACGTCCTCGCCGACGAGGTCGCCTCCGGACGCAGCCCCGCCGACCTCGCGGTCCTCATGGAGCGCCTGGATACGGTGTGGAACGCGCTCGCCTTCGACGCGCCGTGGAAGTCGGCCCAGGAGAAGGAACACGCGCGTGTGGCGCTGGAACGCTTCCTGAACTGGCACGTCCTGGAGCGCGCCGGCCGCACCCCGGTGGCCGGCGAGCACGACTTCGACGTGACCCTGGAAGCGGGCGGCTACCAGGTGCGGATCCGAGGCTCCATGGACCGGGTGGAGGCGGACGTCGAAGGACGTGCCTACGTCGTCGACTTCAAGACCGGCAAGCAGGCGCCCACCGGGGCCGAGGTGGCCCGCCATCCGCAGCTCGCCGTCTACCAGCTCGCCGTCCGTGAGGGCGCGGTGGACGAGGTCTTCGACGGGGAACGCCCCGAGCCGGGCGGCGCCGAGCTGGTCCAGTTGCGCCAGGGCGCGGCCAAGCGGGACGGCGGCGACGACCTGCCCAAGGTGCAGACCCAGGAGCCGCTGGAGGGGGAGTGGGCCGGCGAGCTGCTGGCCACCGCCGCCGGGAAGGTTCTCGACGAGCGGTTCACGCCGACGGCCGGGCAGCACTGCGCGCACTGCGCCTTCCGGGCGTCCTGCAGCGCGCGGCCGGAGGGACGCCACATTGTCGAGTGACCCGCGTGACGAACGGCACCACCTGCGCTGACCTGCGCGTCTTTCGACCCCGGCGGCCATCTGGAACGGATTGTCAGTGCCCGCCGCTAGCCTCTGTGAGGTGTCCGCCCGTATCACCGATCCCGAGCAGCTCAAGGAGCTCCTCGGGATTCCGTTCACCCCGGAGCAGACGGCCTGCATCGTCGCGCCGCCCGCCCCGCAGGTGATCGTGGCCGGCGCCGGCTCCGGCAAGACGACCGTGATGGCGGCCCGCGTGGTGTGGCTGGTCGGCACCGGACAGGTCGCCCCCGAGCAGGTCCTCGGGCTG
Organism: Streptomyces sp. NBC_01788; assembly: GCF_035917575.1. GTDB lineage: Bacteria > Actinomycetota > Actinomycetes > Streptomycetales > Streptomycetaceae > Streptomyces. Next base: position 5,167,757 of record NZ_CP109090.1, read on the forward strand.
ACCTTCACCAACAAGGCCGCCGGCGAACTCGCCGAACGCGTCCGCAAGGCCCTGATCAGAGCCGGTGTCACCGACCCCGAGGCCATCGACCCCGACAATCCGCCGGGCGAGCCGATGATCTCCACCTACCATGCCTTCGCCGGCCGTCTCCTGAAGGACCACGGACTGCGCATCGGGCTGGAACCCACCGCCCGCCTGCTCGCCGACGCCACCCGCTACCAGCTCGCCGCACGCGTGCTGCGCGAGGCCCCCGGCCCCTATCCGGCGCTGGCCCGCTCCTTCCCGGACCTGGTGAGCGACCTCCTGGCCCTTGACGCCGAGTTGTCCGAACACCTCGTACGCCCGGAGGACCTGCGCGCCTGGGACACCGGCCTGTTGCACACCCTGGAAGGCGTCAAGCTCAGCAACGCCGACCTGCGCAAGGTCCCGGAGACGGCCGCCGCCCGCCGGGAACTGGCCGAACTGGTACTCCGCTACCGGGCCGCCAAACGCGAGCGCGACCTCCTCGACTTCGGCGACCAGATCGCCCTGGCCGCACGGCTCGCCCGCCTGCCGGAGGCCGGCCGCGTGCTGCGCGAGGAGTTCCGGGTGGTCCTGCTCGACGAGTACCAGGACACCTCCGTCGCCCAGCGCATCCTGCTGGCCGGCCTCTTCGGCGACGGCACCGGCCACCCCGTCACCGCCGTCGGCGACCCCTGCCAGGCGATCTACGGCTGGCGCGGCGCCTCCGTCGCCAACCTCGACGACTTCCCCGAGCACTTCGCGCACGCCGACGGCAGTCCGGCCACCCGCCAGGCCCTGAGCGAGAACCGCCGCAGCGGCGGCCGCCTCCTCGACCTCGCCAACGGCCTCGCCGAACCCCTGCGCGCCATGCACGCGGGCGTGGAGGCCCTGCGCCCGGCCCCCGGCGCCGAGCGTGACGGCCTGGTGCGCTGTGCGCTGCTGCCCACCCACGCCGAGGAGATCGAGTGGGTCGCCGACTCGATCGCCCACCTCGTGAAGACCGGGACGGCACCCGGCGAGGTCGCCGTCCTGTGCCGTACGGCGACCGACTTCGCCGAGATCCAGGGCGCCCTGGTCGCCCGTGACGTCCCGGTCGAGGTGGTCGGCCTGTCCGGGCTGCTGCACCTGCCCGAGGTCGCCGACCTGGTCGCCGTCTGCGAGGTCCTCCAGGACCCCGGTGCCAACGCCGCGCTGGTACGGCTGCTGACCGGCCCGCGCTGGCGCATCGGCCCGCGCGACCTCGCGCTCCTGGGCCGCCGCGCGAGACTGCTCGTCGCCCACGCGCGCGTGGAGACCGGCGACGACCCCGACAGCCGGCTCGCCGAAGCCGTCGAGGGCGTCGACCCGGCCGAGGTGATCTCGCTCGCGGACGCCCTCGACACCTTCCTCGAAACACCCCTGGACGGTGCCGGGGACGACGACCGGCTGCCGTTCTCCCCGGACGCGCGCGTGCGGTTCGCCCGGCTCGCCGCCGAACTGCGCGACCTGCGGCGTTCCCTGTCCGACCCGCTGTTGGACGTCCTGCACCGCGTCCTGGCCGTCACCGGCCTCGAGGTGGAACTGTCGGCCTCCCCGCACGCCCTGGCCGCCCGCCGCCGCGAGACCCTGGCGAACTTCCTGGACATCGCCGCCTCCTTCGCCGCGAACGAGAGCGAGGCGAGCCTGCTGGCCTTCCTCGGGTTTCTGCGCACCGCCGCCCAGTACGAGAAGGGCCTCGACAACGCGCTGCCCGGCGGCGAGAACACCGTCAAGGTGCTCACCGCGCACAGGTCCAAGGGCCTGGAGTGGGACGTCGTGGCCGTCCCCGGCCTGGTCACCGGCACCTTCCCCAGCGGGCAGGGCCGGGAGAAATGGACCAGCCAGGGCAAGGTGCTGCCGCACGCCCTGCGCGGCGACGCCGACACCCTCCCCGACATCGACGGCTGGGACGCGCGCGCCATGAAGGCCTTCCACGAGGCCATGAAGGAGCACCAGCACACCGAGGAGCTCCGCCTCGGCTACGTCACCTTCACCCGCCCCCGCTCCCTGCTCCTCGGCTCCGGCCACTGGTGGGGCCCGAGCCAGAAGCGGCCCCGCGGCCCGTCCGCGTTCCTTCAGGCCCTGTACGACCACTGCGCCGCCGGCCACGGCGAGATCGAGGCCTGGGCGGACGAGCCCGGCGAGGACGAGGAGAACCCGGCCCTGCACCGGGCGACCGCCGACCAGGTGTGGCCCCTGCCGCTGGACGAGGCCGCCCTGGCCCGCCGCCGTGAGGCCGCGGCGATCGTCCTCGCCCACTTGGAGGACCTCGCCTCCGGCGCGAACGGCCACCCGGAGGCCACGCACGACCCCGCGTCCCACGACGCTCCCGACTGGCCCGTGCCACCGCGGGACGGCGTGCCCGCGAAGGACGAAGCGCTTCCGTACGACGACGCGTCCCCGTACGAGGACGAACCGCCCTTCGGCGAGGACGAGGCCGACGACCCGTTCGGCGGGGGCGACCCTTTCGGAGAGGGCCACCCCTTCGAACAGGGCGACCCCTTCAAGGACGACGCCCCCTTCGCAGAGGACGACACCTTCGACGGGCACCCCGACGACTGGGACTCCTGGAGCGGCGACCGCCCGACCGTCCCGCACCAGGCGCCCCCGCCCGACGACCACGCCGCGCCCGCACCCCCGCCACCGCGCGAGCATCCAGCGCACCTCGAATCGGACCGTGCACCCGGATCCCGGGGACGCGCCCTCCCCCCGGAGGAGGCCCGCACGATCGCCTCCTGGGACCGCGACCTCGAAGCGCTGGCCGGAGAACTCCGGCGTGCCCGGCAGACCGTCACCGACGTCCCCCTGCCGACGACCCTGACCGCGTCGCAGCTGCTGCACCTGGCCGCCGACCCCGACGGGTTCGCGCGGGAGCTCGCGCGCCCCATGCCGCGCCCCCCGCAACCGGCCGCTCGCCGCGGCACCCGCTTCCACGCCTGGGTGGAAACCCGCTTCGAAGAGCTGACGCTGCCCATGCTGGAGCCCGGGGAACTGCCCGGCGACGACGCCGAGATCGCCGACGAACGCGACCTCGAAGCCCTGAAGGAGGCCTTCGAACGCACCCCGTACGCCCACCGCACGCCCCACCGCGTCGAAGCGCCGTTCCAGCTCGCCCTGGCCGGCCGTGTCGTCCGGGGCCGTATCGACGCCGTCTACAAGGAGAGCGACGGCGAGCGGACGACGTACGAGATCGTGGACTGGAAGACGCACCGCTCCCGTACCGCGGACCCGCTCCAGCTCGCCGTCTACCGGCTGGCCTGGGCCGAACAGCGCGGCGTCCCCCTGGACCGTGTCACCGCCGCTTTCGTCTACGTGCGCACCGGCGAGGTGGTACGGCACGACGACCTCCCGGGTCGCGCCGAGCTGGAACGGCTGCTGACGGAGGAACCCCAGGCCGGGCCGCAGTGTGACGAACCGCCCGAACGGGAAGCCACCGCGGGCCGATAGGCTCGGTTCCATGAGCCAGACCCCGGACAGCGCCGTCCGTACGTACATCGAGCAGCACCGCACCGCCTTCCTCGACGACCTCGCCGAATGGCTGCGCATCCCGTCCGTGTCGGCCCAGCCCGACCACGCGCCCGATGTACGGCGCAGCGCCGACTGGCTCGCCGGCAAGCTCCAGGAGACCGGCTTCACCACCACCGAGGTCTGGCCGACCGCGGGCGCCCCCGCCGTCTTCGCCGAGTGGCGCTCCGACGACCCCGAGGCCCCCACGGTCCTCGTCTACGGCCACCACGACGTCCAGCCCGCCGCCCGTGAGGACGGCTGGGACAGCGAGCCCTTCGAGCCCGTCGTCCGCGAGGGCCGCCTCTACGCGCGCGGGGCGGCCGACGACAAGGGTCAGGTGTTCTTCCACACACTCGGCGTCCGCGCCCACCTCGCCGCCACCGGCCGCACCGCCCCGGCCGTCCATCTGAAGCTGCTGATCGAGGGCGAGGAGGAGTCCGGCTCCCCGCACTTCCGGGCTCTCGTCGAACAGCACGCGGAGCGCCTGGCCGCCGACGCGGTGATCGTCTCCGACACCGGCATGTGGTCCGCCGACACCCCCACGGTGTGCACCGGGATGCGGGGCCTCGCCGAGTGCGAGATCCGGCTGTACGGACCCGACCAGGACATCCACTCCGGCTCCTTCGGCGGCGCGGTGCCCAACCCGGCGACCGCCGCCGCCCGCCTCGTCGCCGCCCTGCACGACGAGCACGCGCGCGTGGCCGTCCCCGGCTTCTACGACGGCATCGTGGAACTCACCGACCGGGAGCGCCGGCTCTTCGCCGAGCTGCCCTTCGCCGAGGAGCAGTGGCTGCGCACCGCGAAGTCGTACGCCACCCAGGGCGAGGCCGGGTACTCCACCCTGGAGCGCATCTGGGCCCGCCCCACCGCCGAGGTCAACGGCATCGGCGGCGGCTACCAGGGCCCCGGCAGCAAGACGATCATCCCCTCCACGGCGATGGTCAAGCTGTCGTTCCGCCTGGTCGCGGGCCAGGACCCCGAACACATCGAGAAGGCCGTCCGCACCTGGGCCGCCGAACAGGTGCCCGCGGGGATACGGCACGAGATCGTGTTCGGTTCGGCCACGCGCCCGTGCCTGACCCCGCTGGACCACCCGGCCCTGCAGTCCGTGGTCCGCGCCATGGGCCGTGCCTTCGACGGCCCCGTCCGCTTCACGCGCGAGGGCGGCTCGGGCCCGGCCGCCGATCTCCAGGAGGTTCTCGGCGCGCCCGTCCTCTTCCTGGGCATCTCCGTCCCCTCCGACGGCTGGCACGCGCCGAACGAGAAGGTCGAGCTCGACCTCCTGCTCAAGGGCGTCGAGACCAGCGCGTACCTGTGGGGCGACCTCGCGGAGCACTGGCACGATGCGCCCTGAGGGGTGCCCACCGGCCCGGGCGCACACTGGTAAGGCCGTCGCGCGCTCCCAGGCCCCGCCGGCCGCGGACGCCTCCGGCCGCACGTCCCGCTGAACCGCCGCCGAAACAACCGTTGCACCGGGGGAGTTGGAAGCACCCGTGACCACCTGGACCGACCACACCGCAGACCGACCCATCTCGCTCACCGCGCCCAGCGGCATCGACCGGGCCGCCCACCACCGGCTCGACGAGGCCTGGCTCGCCGCGGCGTGGAGCCACCCCTCGACGCGCTGCTTCGTGGTCTCCGGCGGTCAGGCCCTGATCGACGAGACCCCCGACGGCCGGACCGAGCTGGTCACGACACCCTCCTTCGAGGCCCCCCTCACCGAGGCGCACCGCTACTTCCTCGGCACGAACGCCGAGGGCGTCAGCTACTTCGCCCTGCAGAAGGACTCCCTGCCCGGCCGCATGGACCAGTCCGCCCGCCCGGCCGGCCTGCGCGAGGCCGGCCTGCTCCTGTCGCCCCGGGACTCCGGCCTGCTGGCGCACGCGGTGGCCCTGGAGAACTGGCAGCGGCTGCACCGCTTCTGCTCCCGCTGCGGCGAGCGCACCGTGATCGCCGCGGCCGGACACATCCGCCGCTGCCCGGCCTGCGGCGCCGAGCACTACCCGCGCACCGACCCCGCCGTGATCATGGCGGTCACCGACGACGAGGACCGCATCCTGCTCGGCCGCCAGGTGCACTGGCCCGAGGGCCGCTTCTCCACGCTCGCCGGATTCGTCGAGCCGGGGGAGTCCATCGAGCAGGCGGTGCGCCGCGAGGTCCATGAGGAGGTGGGCGTCGCCGTCGGCGAGGTCGAGTACGTCGCCAGTCAGCCCTGGCCGTTCCCCTCCAGCCTCATGCTGGGCTTCATGGCGCACGCCACCTCGACCGGGATCGACGTGGACGGCGACGAGATCCACGAGGCCCGCTGGTTCTCCCGCGAGGAGCTGCGCGCGGCCTTCGAGTCCGGCGAGGTCCTGCCGCCCTACGGCATCTCCATCGCGGCCCGGCTCATCGAACTCTGGTACGGCAAGCCGCTGCCGACGAGGAGCGCCGTCTGAGGGGCCCGGCAACGCGAGGGCGGCCTCCCCGGAATTCCAGGGGAGGCCGCCCTCGCGTCGTCCGTCGTGCGACGCGTCGCGATCAGGCGCCGACCTTCTCCTTGACCTGGGCCAGCGACGGGTTCGTGAGGGTCGAGCCGTCCGGGAAGAGCACGGTGGGAACCGTCTGGTTTCCGCCATTGGCCTTCTCGACGAAGGCCGCGGAGTCCGGGTCGTGCTCGATGTTGATCTCGGTGTACGTGATGCCCTCACGGTCCATCTGGCTCTTCAGCCGACGGCAGTAGCCGCACCACGTGGTGCTGTACATCGTCACAGTGCCCGGCATGTCTCTCGCGCTCCTTCGGCGGCTCGGGGACGTATTCGTCGCTGGGAAGGAACGTACGCCATCGCTCCGGCATTCCCACCGGGGGTATCCGTACGGACGTGACGCGCGACATCGTGACGCGCGACACGAGGGCGTCCCGCACGAGGGCGCACGGCATTAGTACGACCGCCGGGGCTGCCTGTGGACAACCGGCTCATGCGTCCCGGAGCGACCTGGCAGCATGGCTGTGTGACAGCAGCAACGCACTCCCCGCTCTTCCCTCGGGTCCCGGACTCCGCCGACGCGGTGCTCGACGGGCTCGACCCCGAGCAGCGCGAGGTGGCCACCTCTCTGCACGGGCCGGTGTGCGTCCTGGCGGGCGCCGGCACGGGCAAGACCCGGGCGATCACCCACCGCATCGCCTACGGGGTGCGCGCAGGCGTCCTCCACCCCTCCACCGTGCTGGCCGTCACGTTCACCAACCGTGCCGCGGGGGAGATGCGGGGCCGGCTGCGCCAGCTCGGCGCGCACGGCGTGCAGGCCCGCACCTTCCACTCCGCCGCCCTGCGGCAGCTGCAGTACTTCTGGCCGAAAGCGATCGGTGGCGCCATGCCCCGGCTGGTCGACCGCAAGATCCAGCTCGTCGCCGACGCGGCCGCCGCCTGCCGCATCCGTCTCGACCGCAACGAGCTGCGGGACGTCACCGCCGAGATCGAGTGGTGCAAGGTCACCCAGACCGTCCCGGCCGACTATGCCGGCGCGGCCGCGAAGGAGGGCCGCACCGCCCCCCGCGACCCGGCCGAGATCGCCCAGCTGTACTCGGTGTACGAGGACCTCAAGCGGGACCGCTCGGTCATCGACTTCGAGGACGTCCTGCTGCTGACCGTCGCCGTCCTGCAGGACCGGGCCGACGTCGCCGAGCAGGTCCGCGCCCAGTACCAGCACTTCGTGGTGGACGAGTACCAGGACGTCTCCCCGCTCCAGCAGCGCCTGCTGGAGCTGTGGCTTGGCGACCGCGACAGCCTGTGCGTCGTCGGCGACGCCAGCCAGACGATCTACTCCTTCACCGGGGCGACCCCCGACCACCTGCTCGACTTCCGCACCCGTCACCCCGGAGCCACCGTCGTCAAGCTGGTCCGCGACTACCGGTCCACCCCTCAGGTCGTCCACCTCGCCAACGGACTGCTCGCCCAGGCCCGGGGCCGGGCCGCCGACCACCGGCTGGAACTGGTCTCCCAGCGCGCCCCCGGCCCCGAGCCCGCCTACACCGAGTACGCCGACGAGCCCGCCGAGGCCGAGGGGGCGGCCCACCGCATCCACGACCTCATCGCCTCCGGTGTCCCGGCGAGCGAGATCGCCGTCCTGTTCCGGACGAACGTCCAGTCCGAGACCTACGAGCAGGCCCTCGCCGACGTCGGCGTGCCCTATCAGCTGCGTGGCGCCGAGCGCTTCTTCGACCGTCCCGAGGTGCGCAAGGCGAGTGTCGCGCTGCGCGCCGCCGCCCGCTTCGGCGGCAACGACTCCCTCCTCGACGACGTCGTCGACCTGCCCTCACAGGTGCGTGCCGTGCTGTCGGGGGAGGGCTGGACCGCGCAGCCGCCGGCCGGCTCCGGCGCGGTCAGAGAACGCTGGGAGTCGCTGGCCGCCCTGGTGAGCCTCGCGCAGGACTTCGCCGCCGCCCGGCAGGGCGCGACACTCGCCGACCTCGTGGCGGAACTCGACGAGCGGGCGAACGCCCAGCACGCACCCACGGTCCAGGGCGTCACCCTCGCCTCCCTGCACTCGGCCAAGGGCCTGGAGTGGGACGTCGTCTTCCTGGTCGGCGTCGCCGAGGGCATGATCCCGATCACCTACGCCCGGACGGACGAACAGGTCGAGGAGGAACGACGCCTCCTCTACGTGGGTGTCACCCGCGCCCGTGAGCGGCTGCACGTCTCCTGGTCGCTGTCCCGCTCGCCAGGCGGCCGCCCGGGCCGCCGTCCCAGCCGCTTCCTCGACGGGCTGCGCCCCGGCTCGGCCGGCACCGCGGGCCGCGCCGCGCCCGGCGGTTCCGGGGGCATCGAGCGCGGCTTCACCACAGCCGCGGGGACGCCGGGGGCGCCCGCCCCGCGGCGCGCACAGCGCACCCCCGCCCGCTGCCGGGTCTGCGGCCGCACGCTCACCGACGCCGGCGAGATGAAGCTGATGCGCTGCGAGGGCTGCCCCTCCGACATGGACGAGGGCCTGTACGAGCGGCTGCGCGAGTGGCGGGCGGTCCAGGCGGGGCGCAGCGGGCAGCCCGCGTTCTGCGTTTTCACCGACAAGACGCTCATGGCGATCGCCGAAACCGTCCCGGACGACGAGCGCGAACTGGCGCGCATCCCTGGAGTGGGGATGCGCAAGCTCCGCCGGTACGGATCGGACGTTCTCGACCTCTGCGCAGGCCGGGAGCCCGCGGGAGAGGCGATCGAGGACTGATCGGGGGCTGGCCGAAGACCCGCGGGAACTCGTCGAAAAAATAGTTTGCGCACCCGCCGTCCGTCCCCATAGGTTCTTGGTCACGGGAACGGTGGCCTTCCTGAGGCCCTGTTTCCGTGTTGTACTTGCATATCCGTACGGACTGGCTCACCCCCAGTCCCCCAGACGCCGAGAGGAGGCGAGTCCAGTGATCAGCATCAACAGCAGCTCCATCAGCACCGCCAAAATGACCGATCGCTCGGTCGCCTCCCTGTGCATGCTCGGCGCCTTCAACCAGGGCACCGGTCTGTCCGGCATCGCTGCCGTGCGCCCGGCGTCCTTTGCGTCCCTCGCGGGTCTTCCCATTCGTGAGCGCGATGAGCGACCGACCGAGGCACTGGAAGCAGTAGCGGCGCAGGCACAGGCCTATGCCGTTGAGGCGGCCGGTGCCGGTAACCGGGAGCAGACGAAGCAGCACCACCTGATGTGGGCCTTCCGTGGGCCAGAACCCTGGAGTGATCCAGCCTGATCGCCGATCAGGCCGGCGCCTTCAGGGCCGCGGAACCCCATCCGGGATCCGCGGCCCTTCTGTTTTCCCCGAACGGGGACAGCGGAGCGAAGGGGCCTCGGGACAAGACAAGAACCTGGCAGTCGGCCGACACCCGGCCGACGGGCCGACCCGACCAGACGAGGAAGACGAACCGTGCAACTCGAAGCGCACGCCCCGTCCGTACCGCCTTCCGACATGATCCCCAAGCCCGGTCTCACGGAGGACCCCGCCTTGACCCCGCTCACCGCGCTCACCGCGCTCGACGACGCCATCGAGAACCTCGGCGTGCCCGTACCGTGCCGCTCCTACGACCCGGAGGTCTTCTTCGCCGAGTCGCCGGCGGACGTGGAGTACGCCAAGTCCCTCTGCCGTACCTGCCCGCTGGTCGAGGCCTGCCTCGCCGGCGCCAAGGAGCGGCGTGAGCCCTGGGGCGTCTGGGGTGGCGAGCTGTTCGTCCAAGGTGTCGTCGTCGCCCGGAAGCGGCCGCGTGGCCGTCCGCGGAAGAACCCGGTCACGGCATGAACACCGCAGGAACGATCGACCGCCCCCTCACGCACGACCCCCAGAAGCAGGCCCCGATGAAGCCGTCCGCCAGTGAGCCCGCAGGCTCCGCGACCGAAGACGTCACCACCACCGGCGCGAACGAATCGCGTCAGAACAGGAACCGAGAGATGCAACTCATCCCAGAAGCGCTGGCCCGTGCGCATATGCACGAGCGGCTGCACGAGGCGGAGAGGGAACGCCGGGCCCTGCGCCTGGTGGCCGCCCGCCGGATGCAGCGTCGCGCCGAGCGCGCCTCGCTGCGTGCCCGCCGCGCGCTCGCCATGGCAGTGATGCACTGACCGTCAGGCTGTTCCACACCGCCAGGCGGTGGCCTCCCGGCCCGGGAGGCCGGAACTCTTCCCGCGGGGGCCGGTCCGTCCGCACGGACCGGCCCCCGCGGTGCGTTGTCCCCGCCGAGCCGCGGCCCGGCGGTATGGTCGCGGGGTGACGAGTCTTCCCGGAGGCACGAACCACGCGAGCGCGGGCCACGCGGGCACGGCGCACGACGACACGGCGCGCGACTGCACGGACCGTGCCGGCACGGACGGCGGCGCGGGCGCGGAGCGTCCCGCGCCGGTGTGCGCGCGGTGCGGCACTCCGGCCGAGGGACTGCCGCCCACCTGGACCTGTTCCGTGGAGAACGGCACCCGGCGCTATTTCTGCGACGCCTGCTCCCGCGAGAACCTCCGCTCGATCGAGGGGCGCCTGGACTCCGCCTGGTGGTAGTCCCCCTGGCAGCCCCCTCCGCGCTCACGCCTCGGCAGCCGCCTGCTCGTCGTCCGGTCCCTCGTCGTCCGGCTCCTCGGCCTCAGGACCGGTGGCGAAGCCCGGCAGCCACTCCTCCAGCTCCTCCCGCAGCCGCACCGTGGCCCCCAGCTGGCACAGCACACCGATGGTGCTCAGCGTGACCCGGTGGATGAGCAGGTACGACGGGGGCAGATTGAGCTGCTTGCCCAGCTGGTAGGCGGGGGAGCGGGGGTCGGCGATCCGGGCCGCCTGACTGCGCATCCAGCCACGGGTGAAGGTGAACTCCTCCGCCTGGGCCGGCTCGATGATCGGCAGCAGGTAGTCGAGCACGGCCTCCGGGTCCAGCTCGATGGACTCCTTCACGAAGCCCTCCGTGCTGAGCATCTCGTAGACCGCGTCCGCCTCTCCGTCCAGCGCCATCCGCAGCGCCGCGCCGATGGTCGACGGCAGGCCGCCGGGGAGGCGGTCGACGGTGCCGAAGTCCAGGACGCCCAGGCGCCAGTCGTCCTCGCCGTCCGGTCCGCCGGGCAGGAGACGGAAGTTGCCGGGGTGCGGGTCGGCGTGCAGCAGGCCGGTGCGGGCCGGGCCGGAGAACAGGAAGCGGGCCAGCAACTGGCCGGCGCGGTCGCGCTGGGCCTGGGTGCCGTCCGCGATCACCTCGGACAGCGGGACACCGTCCATCCACTCGGTGACCAGGACCTGGTCGCGCTGGTGGACGACCGCCGGGACGACGACGTCCGGGTCGTCCGCGAACTCATCGGCGTGAGCCTGCTGGGCCTGCGCCTCCAGTCCGTAGTCCAGTTCCTCGGAGACGCGGTCCTTGAGCTCGGCGATCAGCGGCTTGATGTCCACGCCGGGAACCAGCGGCCCCAGCAGACGGGCGAACCGGCTCAACTGGGTCAGGTCGGAGACGAGGGCCTCGCCGGCGCCGGGGTACTGCACCTTGACCGCGACCTCGCGGCCGTCGTGCCACACCGCCCGGTGCACCTGCCCGATCGAGGCCGCCGCGGCCGGCTTGTCCTCGAACTCCTCGAACAGCTCACGCCAGTGCGCGCCGAGCCGCTCCTCCAGCACGGAGTGCACCGTGCGCGTCGGCATCGGCGGCGCCGCCTCCTGGAGCTTGGTCAGCGCGACCCGATAGGGGCCGGCGACCTCCTCGGGCAGCGCCGACTCGAAGACGGACAGCGCCTGCCCGAATTTCATCGCCCCGCCTTTGAGCTCGCCCAACACCTTGAACAACTGATCGGCGGTGCGTTGCTGCAGCTCGCGGCCGACAAGATCGGCGGACTCGCCGACGATCCGTTTGCCGAGTCCCCAGGTCGCTCTCCCGGCGAAACCCAGCGGGAGCGCGGCGAGCTTGGCGGTCCGGGTGACCGCCTTCCGGGGAAGATCAGACATGCGCCCTCCAAGTCCCAGCAAGCCGCGCAGCCTCTGCCCGACGGCAGGGCGTCGATGACGGCCGTTGCTCAGCCATTGTTGCGCGTGCTTCCCCGTTCTCTGAGGCCTGCTCCCTTTCGGCTTTCCCGGCCGCGCCGCACGGACAGGCCGGATGCGGCCGCACCGGTCGCGCGCGCCAGTGCAGGCCGGGCAGGGAGACCTCCCAACGGGCGCCCGAGTTGGAGGGCGACTCCCCGTCCAGGAAGGCGAGTGCGTGGGCGGCCGCCAGGGCGGCCACGGTCGCGGCGAGAGCGAGATCACACGGACGTACGTGCCGTGGTCTGCCCGAGCGCCACTGCGCCACCAGACGTGGCCAGGTCCCGTCCCGGTCCGTGCGCTCCTGGTGGAGGCAGCCGGCGCAGCCGGTCTCGCCGGGCAGGACGAGCGGGCCCACGAGGCCCGTGCCCTCCACCACCCCGGCATACAGATGAGGGGTACCGGACTCGATCAGGGCGGTGGCCGCGGAGGGGTCGGGCGCGTGCACGGCGATGTCGTCCCGCGGGGCCAGGACCACCAGGGAGAACCCCCGCTCTTCCGGCTCGGACGGTGTCCGGGGGGTGCGGCGGGCCGTACGGTCCGGGGCCGCAGCGCGCACGGCCCGCCGTGCCGCGGTGTCCCGGCGCTCTCCGACGGCCTCGGCGGGCAGTCCGCCCGGGGCGACGTCCCACGGCTCCACACAGCCGCCGTCGCGCACGTCGACCTCGCCGACCCCTGCCCCGGACAGCAGCGCGGCCAGGACGGCGCCCACCCGGCCCGCGCCCTTGACCTGCACACGTGCCTCACGTCTGGCGGCCAGGCGACCCATCGCCTCGCCCGGTTCGCGCGTGGTCAGGGAGAGGGAGGCGAGATCGGGCCCCAGCCGGTCCATCGCCTCCTTCCGTGCGCGCAGCGCGTCGGCCGCCGCGCCGCCGCCCCTGGCGTCGTCGAGGAGCCCGGCCTGGGCCAGCCTCTCCACCAGGCGGTCGACATGGCCGTCGGGCAGGTCCATGCGGCGGGCCTCCTCCCGCAGCAGAGGCAGCCCGCGCGTGCCGTTGAGCAGGTCCAGGAAACTGCCCGTCGCCGTGTCCAGCGGGCCCAGTGTCATCGCGTGCGCGGGAGTCATCCCGAACTGCACGGTGCCAAGATCACGCCAGCCGCGCCTGAGCGCGGGCTTCACCATCGGATGCATGTGCGAGCCCCCGTAGCCCGAAGAAGGGAGGAGAAGGAAGAAGAACTGGAGAAAACGAGGAGAGGGAAGAGGAGAGAGGGGAGGAGGAACGAGTCCCAGGATGCCTGGCTCGAAGGGGACGTGCCGGAAGTTATCCACAGGTAGCGGGTAATCGTCATACGAATCGGACCTTCGGCCGAGCGCCCCCGGCAGGGACCGGCATGGAAGCGTTCCCGGCCCGGGACTTCTGGTCCGCGTACCCGGTAACGTCGGAGCGTGTCCGCCGATCCACTTCACCGTGCCGGAAAGCCACAGCGCGGCGAGACGAGCCGGCCGCCGGACGCCGCGGCGGCGAACGAGATCGAGGTCCGCAGGAGCGCCCGGCGCCGCCGGACGGTCTCCGCGTACCGCGAGGGCGGTCGCACCGTCGTGCTCATCCCCGCCCGGATGTCAGAGGCGGAGGAGAAGCGCTGGGTGACCGTCATGCTCGACAAGCTGGCCGCCCAGGAGAGCCGGCGGGCGCTCGGCGACACGGAGCTGGCCGAACGCGCCGAGCGGCTGTCCGCCCAGTACTTCGACGGCCGCGCCCGGCCCGCCTCGGTCCGCTGGGTCACCAACCAGAACACGCGCTGGGGCTCGTGCACCCCGGCGGAGGGCAGCATCCGTCTCTCCCACCGTCTCCAAGGGATGCCGGAGTACGTCGTCGACTACGTACTGCTGCACGAACTGGCCCATCTGCTCGTCCCGGGGCACGGGCCCGACTTCTGGCGGCTGCTGGAGGCGTACCCGCGCACGGAGCGGGCCCGCGGCTATCTGGAAGGCGTGGCCGCGGCCGCACGGCTGCCGCATCCGCCGGGAACACACGGCGAGTGACGGGGCCTCCGGGGCGTCCGGTACCGCCCGACTGTGTTTGTGTACCGGGTCTGTACCGACTTCGTCCGGTGTCGGAGTTTGCCGTTAGCCTGGCGCGACGCACTCGCTTCGGGACGGGGGACGGTCGTTACGCATGCCCAGGGAATTCCAGCGCGGCCACAAGGCCAGGATCAGTGACCTGACCGCGGGCACGGATCTGTACGTCGGCGTGCAGATCTCGGCGCCCGGACTGACCGTCGACATCAGCTGCTTCGGACTGGACGCCGACGAACGCCTCTCGGACGACCGGTACTTCGTCTTCTTCAACCAGCCGAAGTCCCCCGAGGAGGCCATCCAGCTGCTGGGCGCCCAGGCAGGCGACACGGAGTCCTTCCGGGTCACGCTGGAGAAGATCCCGTCGCATGTCCAGAAGCTGTCGTTCACGGCCGCCATCGACGGCGCCGGGCAGATGTCGCAGATCGACTCCGGGTACCTGCGCATCGTGGCGGGTGGCGAGGAGGTGGCCCGGTACGCGTTCGACGGCTCGGAGTTCTCCACCGAACGGGCCGTGATGCTGGGCGACTTCTACGTCAAGGACGTATGGCGCTTCGCGGCCGTCGGGCAGGGCTTCGACGGGGGCCTGGAGGCGCTGCTGAAGAACTTCGGCGGCGAGGTCCTGGAAGAGGAGGAGGAGAACCCCGCCGCGGGCCAGGACCCGCAGCCCGGTGCCGCTCCCGGCTTCGCCCCGCCCGCACAGGCCACCGCGCCCCCGGAGTTCGCCGTCCCCTCCGGTCCGGCCGCCCCGGCCCCTGTTCCACCCCCGGCCGCTCCCGCGCCCGCCCCTGTTCCACCCCCGGTCGCCCACATGCCCCCGCCCGCGGCACCCGTGCCCCCGCCCGCCGAGCCCGGATTCGAGCCGTCCCCGGGAGCCACCCCGCCACCCGCCGCGCACGGCTTCCCCCCGCCCCTGGGAGCCACCCCGCCGCCTCCGCCCCCGCCCCCGGCGCCGGGCCCCGCGTTCTCGGTGCACGCCGCGCCGACCATCATCGCCCCCCTGACCCCGCCCGGCGCCCCGGTCCCGCCGCCCGGCCCGGCACCCGCCCCCTACGGGCAGTCCCCGTACGGCCCGGCGCACGGTCAGGGGCACGGCCCGACCCCGCCCCCGCCGCCCGCCCAGTACCAGGCACCGCAGGCCCCGCCACCGCCCCCCGGCTATGGACACCAGCCGCCGTTCGGCCAGGTTCCCGGCGGGCCCGCGCCCCACGGAGTGCCGCAGGCCGCTCCCCAGGCCGCCGGGGTGTCCGCCGCGCTGAACCTGTACAAGGAGGCGCCCACCGGACGGCGCTGGACCCTGCAGAACAGCAAGCTGATCCGTGCCGACCTCGGCACGGAGGGAGGCCGGCCCGTGCTGGCCCGGCAGGGCAGCATGGTGCTCTACCAGGGCAAGGTCGACTTCACCTACAAGGGCGCCGGCTTCGCGGGCCGGATCACGGGCAACGTCACGGGCCAGGAGATGCAGCTGATGCGCTGCACCGGCCAGGGCCAGGTGTTCTTCGCCGAGAACTCCACCCATCTGCATCCGGTCGAGCTCCAGGGCGACGCGATCTGCGTCTCCGCCGAGAACGTCCTCGCCTTCGACGAGAGCCTGGAGTACGAGGTCCGCCGTGTCGAGGGACACGGCATCCCCGGCGGCGCCCTGTTCACCATGCAGTTCCAGGGCACCGGCACGATCGTCGTCAAGACGCACGGCCCCCCGGTCGTGCTGCCCGTGACGCCGACGACGTTCGTCGACTCCAACGCCGTGGTCGCCTGGTCGGCCGCCGCCCAGGTGATCGTCTCCAGCCAGGTGCGGATGCGCCGCAACGCCTACCCGGGCGACACCGGAGAGGGCGTCAACCTCCAGTTCCGCGCCGCCCCCGGCAGCTTCGTCGTCGTCCAGCCCTACGAGGTCTGAGGGAGCCCGTCATGAACCAGCCGCTCGCGGGTCACGCCCCCGCACCCGTCACCGCCCGCATGGAGAACCACGGCAGCCACATGCTGAAGGTCGCCATGCAGACCGGGAACGACCTCTTCGCGCGCGTGGGGTCGATGGTCGCCTACGAGGGCTTCATCCAGTACGAGCCCAGCCCGTCGGCCGTGCGCCAGATCGCACGCGACTGGGTCACCGGCGAGGGCGCACCCCTGATGAAGTGCTCCGGAGACGGACTGCTCTACCTCGCCGACTACGGAGCCAACGTCGTCGTCATCAACCTGGGCGGTGACGCGATCTCCGTCAACGCCACCAACCTGCTCGCCTTCGACGCCGGACTGAGCTGGGGCGTCGAACGGGTCAAGGGGCTGGCGAAGTTCGCCGGGCAGGGCCTGTGGAACACGCGGATCTCCGGACAGGGCTGGGTGGCGCTGACCTCCCGGGGAGAGCCGATCGTCGTCGACTGCGGCGAGGGCGAGAACGAGACCTACGTCGACCCGGACGCGCTCGTCGCCTGGTCGCCGAACCTGAAGGTGAAGGGCAAGCGCAGCTTCAGGGCGCAGTCCCTGATCGGCCGGGGCAGCGGAGAGGCCTACCAGATGGCCTTCTCCGGGCAGGGCATCGTCGTCGTACAGCCCAGCGAGGACAGCACCGACCGTCTGCGAATGCGCGGCTGAGGGGGAGACAGAGACCATGCAGAGCCCGCTTTTCGCCTTCAACGAGGCCCAGGCGCAGGAGCGCTGGAGCCTGCAGAACAAGCAGATGCTGCGCGTCACCCTGGAGGGCCAAGACGACATCCTCGCCCGCAAGGGCACGATGGTCGCCTACCAGGGCCTGATCGAGTTCGACGCCGAGTACCAGAGCGGCGGTCAGGCACGCACGCGCGCGTACACCGGCGAGGGCCTGGACCTGATGCGCTGTCACGGACAGGGCACGGTCTACCTCGCCAACCTCGCCCAGTACGTGCACATCATGGACGTCGAGCAGGACGGTCTGACCGTCGACAGCAGCTATGTGCTGGCGATGGACTCCACGCTGTACCACGAGGCCGTCGCCGTCGACAGCATGTACGGCGTCTCCGGCTCGGGGAAGTACCAGCTGAACATCACCGGCCACGGCAGGGTCGCCCTGATGACCTCGGGCGCGCCGCTGCTGATGCAGGTGACGCCGGACAAGTACGTCAACTGCGACGCCGACGCGATCGTCGCCTGGTCCACCGCGCTGCGCGTGCAGATGCAGGCCCAGACGCACTCCAGCGGGGTGTGGCGGCGCCGCGGCGGCACCGGCGAGGGCTGGGAGCTCAGCTTCATGGGCAGCGGCTACGCGCTCGTCCAGCCCAGCGAGCTGCTGCCGCCGCAGAACGCGGTGATCGGGCAGGGCCTCGCCGCCCAGTTCGGCATGGGACAGCAGGGCGCGCGGGGACAGAACCAGGGCAACGTCTGGGGCTGAGCCGGGACCGCTGGCAGGGGCGACCACCACCAGTGGCCGCCGGCCTCGGCCTTCCCTTGCCACGGCCGTGAATCGCCGCGCGGCCGTCCCACCCACGGCCGGGAACCGGCGCGCCGCCGCGCCGTGCCCGGTCAGAGCCTGGCGAGGGTCGCCTCCAGCAGGCGGACGACCGACTTGTCGGTCACCTCCGGCACCTCGTCGTAGGCGAACCAGCGCAGGTCCAGGGACTCGTCGCTGATGGTCGTCACCGCCCCGCTCGGCGCGAGCGCGGCGTACTGGACGTCGAGGTGCCAGGCGCACGGCGTCTGGTGACGGTCGAGCCGGACGGGACCACCGGGCAGCAGGGTCAGCCCCTCTATGCCCGACTCCTCGGTCGCCTCGCGCAGGGCGGCGCCCGCCAGTGTGGTGTCCTCCGGCTCGCAGTGGCCGCCCGTCTGCAGCCACATGCGGATCTTCCGGTGGAGGGTCAGCAGCACCCGGCCGCGCTCGGGGTCGATCACCAGGGCGCTCGCCGTGATGTGTCCGTCCGCGCAGGCCTTCCACATGCCGTCCGGATGCGTCCGCAGGTGCTCCAGGTAGAGCGGGCGCAGGTCCTCCTGGTCCCCGTACTCCCGCAGGACGAGGACCGCGTCGTCGTGGAGGCTCACTCGGCGTCGTCGCCCCTGTCGTTCTCGTCGCCCTTGTCGTTCTCGGTCTTCTTGCGCAGGTCCGGCTTCGGCGTCGAACCGCTCGCCGCCTCGCCGAGCATCCTGTCCAGCTCCGAGAAGTCCATGTGCTCGCGGTGCACGAAGCCGTCCGGGTCGTCCAGGTCGGCGGCGGTCGGCAGCATGTCCGGGTGCGCCCACAGGCCGTCGCGGCCCTCCACCCCGCGCGCGTCGGTGAGCGAGGCCCACAGGCGGGAGGCGTCCCGCAGCCGGCGTGGACGCAGTTCGAGGCCGATCAGCGTGGCGAACGTCTGCTCGGCCGGGCCGCCCGAGGCCCGGCGGCGGCGCAGCGTCTCACGCAGCGCGTCGGCGGACGACAGACGGGGCTTGGCCGCCGCGTGCACCACGGCGTCCACCCAGCCCTCGACGAGGGCCAGAGCGGTCTCCAGGCGGGCCAGGGCGGCCTTCTGCTCCGGGGTGTCCTCGGGCTGGAACATGCCCTGCTGGAGCGCGTCCTGCAGCTGCTCGGGGTTCTGCGGGTCGAACTGGCCGACCACGTCCTCCAGTTTCGCGGTGTCGACCTTGATCCCGCGCGCGTACCCGTCGACCGCGCCGAACAAGTGCGAGCGCAGCCACGGCACGTGCGAGAACAGGCGCTGGTGGGCGGCCTCGCGCAGGGCGAGGTACAGCCGCACCTCCTCCTTGGGCACGCCCAGGTCCTTGCCGAACGTCTCGATGTTCACCGGCAGCAGCGCGGCCCTGCCGGCCGGGCCGAGCGGCAGGCCGATGTCGGTCGAGCCGACGACCTCGCCGGCCAGCACGCCGACGGCCTGGCCGATCTGCGTGCCGAACATGGCGCCGCCCATGGAGCGCATCATGCCGATCAGCGGGCCGGCCATGGCCTGCATCTCCTCCGGCAGCACGTCGCCCATGGCGGTGCCGACCCGCTCGGCCACCGGGTCGACGAGCTCCTTCCACGCCGGCAGGGTGGCCTCGACCCACTCCGCGCGGGACCACGCCACCGCGGATCCGGCGCCGGACGGCAGGGACGTCACGTCGTCGAGCCACAGGTCGGCCAGCCGGACGGCGTCCTGGACCGCGGTGCGCTCGGCGGGACCGACGCTGGCGTCCTTGGTGCCGTCGGAGGTGCCCTGGGCGACCGTCTGGCGGGCGATCTGCTTGGCCATGTCCCAGTTCACCGGGCCGCCCTCGTAGGAGAGCATCTGGCCGAGCTGCTGGAACGCCGCACCCAGGTCGGTGGGGTTCAGCGAACCGAACATGGCTGCGAGCGGATTGTCGGCGCCGGGCCCGCCAAAGCCTCCGGCTCCGGGCAGCCCGAAACCGAACGGGTTGGCCGGTCCCTGCTCACCGCCGCTCTGCTGGTCCTTCTTCTTGCCCTCGTCGCCGTCGTCCGGCTCCTCCGGCGGAAGGCCGAATCCGAATGGGGTGTCACTCACGGGATTCCTCGGCTGGTAGGGCCACCGGTTCTCTCCGGCGGCGCGGCTGCCCGACAACACCACCCAGCGTAGACACCATGGGCGGTTCGGGCCTCGGTGCTTCGCCGACACATCGCCTGCGGCAGGATGGATGCCACCTGGTACGTACGCGTCATTCGCGCCCGTATGTGAAGACAACCGCTGGAGACGCCCGGTGAGTTCCCCAGATCCACAGGTTCGCGCAGCGCGAAACCAAGAGAGCACTCCCGCCGTGCGCGGGCCCGTCGTCGCGGTCACCGGAGCCGCTCGCGGGGTCGGCGCGCTGCTCACCGAGCGGCTGGCGGAGTCCGCCGAGGTCAGGCAGGTCGTAGCGATCGACGAGCGGCGCGGGGAGTGCGCGGCGGCGCAGTGGCACATCCTCGACGTGCGGGATCCGGCGATCGCGGAGAAGCTGCGCGGCGCGGACGTCGTCGTGCACCTGGCGCTCGACCTCGACCTGGAGACCGACTCGGCCGCCCGGACGGCGTACAACGTCAGGGGGACGCAGACCGTGCTGACCGCGGCGGCCGCGGCCGGGGTGCACCGCGTGGTGCTGTGCACCTCCGCGATGGTCTACGGGGCGCTGCCGGACAACGAGCTGCCGCTGTCGGAGGACGCCCAGCTGCGGGCGACCGCCGAGGCGACCGGCGTCGGGGACCTGCTGGAGATCGAGCGGCTGGCGCGGCGCGCTCCACGGGCGCATCCCGGACTGAACGTGTCCGTGGTCCGGCCCGCGGTGCTGGTCGGGGGCACGGACACCGCGCTGACCCGGTACTTCGAATCGCCGCGCCTACTGGTCGTGGCCGGGTCGCGGCCCGCGTGGCAGTTCTGCCACGTCGAGGACCTGTGCAGCGCCCTGGAGTACGCCGTGCTGGAGAAGGTCGACGGGGAGCTGGCCGTCGGGTGCGACGGGTGGCTGGAGCAGGAGGAGGTCGAGGAGCTCAGCGGGATCCGCCGGATGGAACTGCCGTCGGCGGTCGCGCTCGGTGCGGCGGCCCGGCTGCACCGGATCGGGCTGACGCCGTCTCCGGCGGGGGACCTGGCGTACACGATGTACCCCTGGGTGGTGAGCGGCAGCCGGCTGCACGACGCCGGATGGCGGCCGCGGTGGACCAACGAGGAGGTTCTCACGGCGCTGCTGGAGGAGGTGTCCGGGCGGCACACGGTCGCCGGGCGGCGCCTGGGGCGCAAGGACGCGACGGCGGCGGGCGCGGCCGGGGCGACGGTGGCCCTGCTGGGCGCGGCGGCGGTGGTTCGACGGGCGCGGAAGGCACGCCGGCGCTGAGAAGCCCCTTCTCGTGCGCGGCCCTCCACCCTCTGTACCAGGCAGTCCCGCACGAGGCAGCCCTGTTCGAGGCTCCGAATCGGCACGCGCGCGTACTGGGTGATCGCGCTGTTCCCGGTCCTTCCGCGTGTGCGGCACGATGGACGCATGGCAGCCACCAACGATCATCCCGGCGAGTACGCCGCCGAGGACCCCGTCAAGCTGATCGGCGTCCGGGAGACCCCCCTCTCCCTGGACGAGGTGTTCAAGGCGCTCGGGGACGATGCCGCAGGCGGTACCGCGCTGTTCGTGGGGACCGTGCGGAACCACGACGGGGGCGCCGGGGTCGACGCGCTCGGGTACTCCTGCCACCCCAGTGCGGAGGCGGAGATGCGCCGGGTCGCCGAGAAGGTCGCTGCCGGGTACCCGGTCCGGGCGCTGGCGGCCGTCCACCGTGTGGGGGATCTGAGGGTGGGAGACCTCGCGGTCGTCGTCGGGGTGTCGTGCCCGCACCGGGGCGAGGCCTTCGAGGCCTGCCGGAAGCTCATCGACGACCTCAAGCACGAGGTGCCGATCTGGAAGCACCAGAGGTTCTCGGACGGCACCGAGGAATGGGTCGGCGCCTGACACCCCCAACCCCATGGCCACCTCATGGCCGCACCTCCGGTTGCGTAACCGAACCCCTGGCGTGAGCGTTGTCAGTGCGGATGGTTAATCTGCTGATCAGTCAGTCGCGGTCGCGTATCAGGGGTTGGGAGGTCGGCATGGCGGCGCTCGCCTGGTTGCTGATTCCGTTTGTGGCTGCGATAGGCGCCGGACTGTGGGGGAGCTGGGCGAACCGGACCCGCAAGGCGCGCAGCGACGGTCCTGAACTGGACGGCTACGCCCGTTTCCGTGAGGCCATGGAGAGGTCCCACTCCAGTACGTGAGGGTCCCGCCCTGACGGTGCGCTGACAGAACCGTCCCGTACTGTCGAGTCATGCCACGCCGCACCGCGACGATGCTCGCCTCCACCCTGATGCTGATCGCGCTCCTGTGCGCGGGAATCCTCTTCCCCGTGCCCTACTCGGAGATGTCGCCGGGGCCGACGGTCAACACCCTGGGCGACCACGGCGGCGAGCCGGTGCTGCAGATCTCCGGCCACAAGACCTACCCGGCGGACGGCCACCTCAACATGACCACCGTCCGGGTCACCAGCGCCGACTACCGCATGAACCTCGTCGAGGCCGTCTACGGCTGGCTGGCGCACGACAGCAAGATCGTCCCCCACGACACGCTCTACCCCGACGGCAAGACGGAGGAGCAGTCGACCCAGGAGAATGCCGAGGAGTTCACCCTGTCCCAGGAGAGCGCCAAGGTCGCCGCCCTGAAGGAGCTGCACATCCCGGTGCAGTCCTGGGTGATCGTCTCCACGGTCATCAAGGACACCCCGGCGCAGGGCAGGCTGCACGCGGGCGACGTCATCAGGGCCGTCGACGGCACGCCGGTCAAGCAGCCCTCGGACGTCGCCAGGCTGGTCACCAAGCACGAGCCCGGGCAGGCCGTGGTCTTCACGATCGTGCCGGCCAAGGATCAGGCCGCCGCCGCGAAGCAGCACAGGGCGGCGACCGTCACCAAGGACGTCACCATCACCACCGCGCAGTCCGCCGACACCAGGGCCAAGCGCGCCATCGTCGGGATCTCCGCCGGGACCGACCACACGTTCCCGTTCGAGATCAACATCAAGCTCGCCGATGTCGGCGGACCGAGCGCGGGGCTGATGTTCGCGCTCGGCCTCTACGACAAGCTCACGCCGGGCAGCCTGACCGGCGGGAAGTTCGTGGCCGGCACCGGGACGATAGACGACGACGGCAAGGTCGGCCCGATCGGCGGCATCGAGATGAAGACCGTCGGGGCGCGCAGCAAGGGTGCCCAGTTCTTCCTCACCCCCGCCGAGAACTGCGCGGCCGCCGCCAAGGACACGCCCTCGGGGCTCACCCTCGTCAAGGTGCACACGCTCGGCGACGCGCTCAGCGCCCTGAAGGACATCCGCGGCGGCAAGGCCGCCGATCTGCCGAAGTGCACGGCCAAGGGCTGACGGGCAGCGCCCAGGCCGTGTGCCGGTCGGGTAGGGGAGTGCGGCGGGCCCAGGGCCCCCCGGCTCAGTCCTCGAAGGTCGCGGTCAGGGCCTCGGCCAGCCCCGGCACCAGGTCGGAGCCGGTGAGGACCTCCGTGGCGGAGTCCTTCTCACGCAGGCGCAGGGCCGACTCCCGGGCGCCGTCGCGCAGGACCGCTACCGTCATGCGGACCTCCTGGCGCTCGGGGTGGCCGGCCACCCACTTCGCCAGCTTCGCCCCGTCCAGTCCCTGCGGGACCTGTGCCTCGGCGGACGGGGGCAGCATCATGCGCTCCACGGTCAGCGCGCAGCCGGCCACCGCGTCGGGCCAGGCGATGGTGGCGAGAAACTCGTCGAGGGGCCGGTCGGCAGGGACCTCGTCCTGCTCGACCGGGGTGAGACCGGAGGTCTCCTGCTCGTCCGCCAGGCCGAGCTGTGCCGCGAGGGCGGGTTCCTGGGTCCGCAGCCGCGCGGTGTCTACGAGGGCGAAGAGGCGAGCGGGCTGGTCCCAGCCGAGGCCGGAGGCGTACTCGTCGATCTCGAGTACCGCCCGGGTGAGCGGGTTCGCTGCCATGGGAGTGTTGGACATGGTCACAATCCTGCCTCGTTCCTGGGCGGAATCGGGAACCGAGTAAACGGTGAGTAAGTTGCATAGGTGTGGGCCCACGATTCCGAGGGCCCACCGTACGGTCCGCGGACTCGGGGGCCTGACGCAACGAAACCGAATCAACAGCGACTTTCGAGGTGCACACCTTGGCTTTCCAGATGCCGGACCGCGGCGGAGGCCCGACAGGGCCGCGGATGAGAGTGGGCCGCCCGTCCCGGCGTGCCAGGACCCTGCTCATGACACTGGGCGTCCTCGCCGTCCTCGGCATGGTCTTCGCCATGTTCGCGGGCTTCTGGACGGACTGGCTGTGGTACCGGTCGGTGCACTACTCGTCCGTGTTCACCACCACCCTGTGGACCAAGATCGGACTGTTCTTCGTCTTCGGCCTGCTGATGGCGGCCGCGGTCGGGCTGAACATCTGGCTGGCGCACCGGCTGCGGCCGCCGCTGAGCGCGATGTCGGTGGAGCAGCAGAGCCTGGACCGCTACCGGATGAGCATCGCGCCGTACAAGAAGTGGCTGCTGAGCGGCATCACGGCGCTGGTCGGGCTGATCGCCGGTGCCTCCGCCGCGAGCGAGTGGCGGACCTGGCTGATGTGGGTCAACGGCGTGGCCTTCGGCAAGACGGACCCGCAGTTCCACCTGGACGTCTCCTTCTACGCCTTCGACCTGCCCTGGTACCGCTTCCTGCTGGGCTTCGGCTTCGCCGCCACGATCCTGTCCCTGATCGCCGCGGTGCTCACCCACTACCTGTACGGCGGGCTGCGCGTCACCAGCCCCGGCGCGCGTGCCACGGCCGCGGCGACCGGGCATCTGTCGGTGCTCCTCGGCGTCTTCGTGACGCTGAAGGCGGTGGCCTACTGGCTGGACCGGTACGGACTGGCGGTGAAGTCCAGTGACTTCAAGGCGACCGGCAACTGGACGGGCCTGAGGTACGTCGACGCCAACGCCTATCTGCCGGCCAAGACGATCCTGTTCTGCATCGCCGTCATCTGCGCGGTGCTGTTCTTCGCCACCCTGTGGCGGCGCACCTGGCAGCTGCCGGTCATCGGCTTCGGCCTGATGGTGCTGTCGGCCATCCTCATCGGCGGCCTGTACCCGGCGATCGTCCAGAAGTTCCAGGTCGAGCCCAACGAGCAGGCCAAGGAAGCCGCGTACGTCCAGAAGAACCTCGAGGCGACCCGCGAGGCCTACGACATCGACGACACCAAGGTCACCGACTACGCGGGCACGAGCGACACCCAGGACAAGGCGAAGCTGCGGGACGCCGCCGCCGACGCGGCCAGTTACCGGCTGATGGACCCCAACATCGTCTCGCCGACGTTCGAGCAGCTCCAGCAGGTGCGCAACTACTACGGGTTCCCGTCCAACCTGGCCGTCGACCGGTACAAGACCAAGGACGGCAAGGTCCAGGACACGGTCATCGGCCTGCGCGAGCTGAACCTCGCCGGGATCCCGAAGAACAACTGGATCAACGACCACTTCCGCTACACCCACGGCTACGGCGTGGTCGCGGCCAAGGGCACCGAGGCCGACGAGGGCCGCCCGGTGTTCACCGAGTACAACCTGCCGTCCACGGGCGACCTCCCGCGGTACGAGCAGCGGATCTACTACGGCGAGAAGACCAGCACCTACTCCATCGTCGGCGGTCCCCAGAAGGAGATCGACTACTCCGACGACACCGGTGAGAAGACCACCAGCTACAAGGGGAACAGCGGTGTCAGCCTCGCCAACCCGCTGAACCGGGCCGCGTACGCGATGGCGTTCAACGAGCCGCAGATCCTCTACTCCGGCGCGATCGGCGACGGTTCGCGGATCCTGTACAACCGCACGCCCAAGCAGCGCGTCGAGGCGGTCGCCCCGTGGCTGACGATCGACGGGGTCTCGTATCCGGCGGTGGTCGACGGGCGCGTCCAGTGGATCGTCGACGCCTACACGACGACCAACGGCTACCCGTACTCCTCGCGCACCACCCTCGGTGACACGACGCTGGACTCGCTGACCGCCGCCAACAACCAGCGGGTGGTGGCCCAGCAGAACCAGGTCAACTACATCCGCAACTCGGTCAAGGCGACCGTCGACGCCTACACGGGCGAGGTCAAGCTGTACCAGTGGGACACCCAGGACCCGGTTCTGAAGACCTGGATGAAGGCGTTCCCGGGCACGGTCGAGCCGAAGAAGGACATCTCCCCGGAGCTGTTGTCCCACATCCGGTATCCGCAGGACCTGTTCAAGGTGCAGCGCGAACTGCTCACGCGCTACCACGTCACGGACGCGCAGACCTTCCTCAGCGGCAGCGAGGTGTGGCAGATCCCCAACGACCCGACGAACAGGTCGGGCGACGCGGTGCCGCCGTACTACCTGAGCCTCAAGATGCCCGGTGAGTCGTCCCAGACGTTCTCACTGACGACGACGATGACGCCGAACGGCCGTGACAACCTGAGCGCGTTCATGACGGTCGCCGCCGACGCGAACACGAGCGACTACGGCAAGATCAGCATCCTGAAGCTGCCCACGGGCAAGACGATCGACGGCCCGAAACGGGTGCAGAGCCAGTTCAACTCCGAACCCTCGATCGCCGAGTCCATCCGGCTGCTGAAGGGTGGCGACTCGGAGGTCGAGTACGGCAACCTGCTGACGGTGCCGCTCGACGGCGGACTGCTCTACGTCGAGCCGGTCTACCTGCGCGGCGGCGGCCTCAAGTACCCGCTGCTGCGCAAGGTCCTGGTGACGTACGGCGGCAACACCGCGTTCGAGGACACGCTCGACAAGGCCCTCAACAAGGTGTTCGGTACGGAGGGTTCGGCCACCGAGCCGCCCGGCTCCGGCTCCGGCTCTGGCTCCGACACCGGCGGTGGTGGCACCGGCAGCGGCGAGAAGAACCCGCCGCCGTCGAACAACCCGACGGTCCAGGAGGCGTTGAAGGACGCCCAGAAGGCCTTCGAGGACGGTCAGACCGCCCTGAAGAACGGCGACTGGCAGGCGTACGGCCAGGCGCAGAAGGACCTTCAGGACGCCCTGAAGCGGGCCGAGGACGCGCAGGCGCAGGCGGACAAGCCCGGCGCCGGCGGCAAGAACGGCGACGGCAAGGGCGGCGCGAGCCCGGGTGCGAGCGCCAGTCCGGCACCAAACAGCAGTCCAAGCGGTAGCCCGAGCGGGGGCTGATCGCTCCCGCCGAGTCCAAGGGCCCGGATCCGTCCTGCGGATCCGGGCCCTTCGCCGTGTGCGAACGCATGTACCGACGTGCCCTGCGGCCGTGCCGCCGTGGGGAGTTGGGCGATCTGTGTTTGACTTGTCTCTCTGTGGG
Source organism: Streptomyces sp. NBC_01788 (assembly GCF_035917575.1). Classification (GTDB taxonomy): domain Bacteria; phylum Actinomycetota; class Actinomycetes; order Streptomycetales; family Streptomycetaceae; genus Streptomyces. The sequence goes on from NZ_CP109090.1 coordinate 5,194,548, forward strand.
CATGTCGACAAAACGCTGAAGTGACCTCACTGGCTGGGGTATTACGGATGTACCCGGGTTGCAGGTGGTGCGACGATGGACGTTATGGGGGACAAGGCAACTCTGTTCGAGACGGGGCGATTTGTGCAGGATTCCGGCTCTGGTGAGACCGGAGGCGAGGCGCGCGACGAGTCCATGGCGGCCGCGGACGAGACCGCAGAGCTGGCGCGCCGTCGCCTCGCCGCCGAGGCGGGCGACGTCGAGGCCATGAGCGTCCTCGGGGCCATGCTGCTGCGGCGCGGCAACCTCGACGCCGCCGAACCTCATCTGCGCTCCGCCACCGCGGGCGGCGACCGCGCAGCGGCCAACAACCTGGGAGTCCTGCTCCACCAGCGCGGTTACGCCGACGAAGCGGCCGGATGGTGGCGCATCGCCGCCGTCGCCGGATCCGCGGCGGCCGCGCACGCGCTCGGCCGGCACCACCGCGAGCGCGGCGACGAGCCCGCCGCCGAGTACTGGCTGCGCCAGTCCGCCGAGCAGGGGCACGTCCTCGGCGCCTACGCCCTCGCTGACCTGCTGGAGCACCGCGGCGACGCCGGGGCCGAGCGCTGGATGCGGGTCGCCGCCGAGCGGGGGCACCGGGAGGCGGAGTACCGGCTGGCGCGGGCACTGGACCGGCGGGCCGGCCGGCAGTCCGGCGGAGAGGGTCCCGGCCTGCCGGCGGAGGCCGAGCAGTGGTACCGCCAGGCCGCCGCGCGCGGGCACCGGCGGGCCGCCCTGCACCTCGGCGCCATCCTGGAGAAGCGCGGCGACCTCAAGGAGGCCGGCCGCTGGTACCTGACCTCCGCCAAGGACGGCGAGGCCAGGGCCGCCTGCGCGCTCGGGTTCCTGCTGCGGGACGCCGGTGACCCCGAGAACGCCGCCCTGTGGTGGCTGAGGGCCGCGCAGGACGGCGACGGCAACGCGGCGAACGCGCTGGGCGCGCTGCACGCCGAGCGCGGCGAGACGCAGACCGCCGAGCGGTGGTACCGGGCGGCGATGGACGCGGGCGACATCAACGGCGCCTACAACCTCGGACTGCTCTGCGCCGAGCAGGGCCGTACCGCGCAGGCCGAGCAGTGGTACCGGCGCGCGGCCTACGCCGGGCACCGGGAGGCGTCGAACGCGCTGGCCGTCCTGCTGCTCCAGGGGGGGGACACCAGTGGGGCCGAGCCGTGGTTCTCCAAGGCGGCGGAGGCCGGGAGCGTCGACGCCGCCTTCAACCTGGGGATCCTCTACGCCGGGCGGAGCGAGGACGCCCAGGCCCTGCGGTGGTACGAGCGGGCGGCGGCGGCCGGGCACACCGAGGCCGCGTTGCAGGTGGGGATCGCCCGGCTGCGCGCGGGCGACGAGCGGGCGGCCGAGCGGCACCTGCGGTGCGCGGCCGGCGGCGGCAGCCCGGAGGCGGCGTACCGGCTGGCCACCGTGCTCGACGCCCGGCGGCCACCGGCGGCCGCGCACGAGTTGGGGGAGCCGGCGATCCAGGAGAAGACCGAGTGCGAGGAGTGGTACGAGCGGGCGGCCGGCCAGGGACACCGGCGCGCGCAGGTGCGGGTCGGGATGCTGGCCGCGACCCGCGGGGACGTGGTCGAGGCGGCGCGGTGGTACCGCAGGGCGGCGGAGTCCGGCTCCCGCAACGGCGCGTTCAACCTGGGACTGCTGCTCGCCAGGGAGGGCAGTGAGCCGGAGGCGGCCACCTGGTGGGCGCGGGCGGCCGACGCCGGGCACGGGCGGGCGGCGCTGCGGCTCGCCCTGGTGCACGCGCGCCGCGGCGAGCTGGCCGAGGGGCAGGGGTGGGCCGACCGGGCCGTGGCGCTGGGGCCGGCGGAGGTCGCCCAGCGGGCCGCGCGCCTGCGGGACGCGCTGCGCGAGGAGCTGTCGGCGTGACGCGGATCCCGGGACGCGGGTCGTGTGACGCAGGTCCTTCCGACGTCCCCGTAAACGATTTGCTTCTCGGTGCGCCGGTCACGTAGTGTTGCATTCATCGACGCGGGGTGGAGCAGCTCGGTAGCTCGCTGGGCTCATAACCCAGAGGTCGCAGGTTCAAATCCTGTCCCCGCTACTGAAGGCCGAGGGCCGGAATCCGATCAAGGATTCCGGCCCTCGGTGTTTTCCGGAGGCGCTTCCGGGAGTGGAGCACAAAAGAAGGACCCCCGCGCACCGTCGAGGTGCCGGGGGTCTTCTCTCGTCTCGCGAGTGAGGCTTGCGAAGGGGGCCGTCAGGCCGCCGCGCAGTTCGGGCAGAGGCCGCGGTAGGTGACCTCCACGTTCGAGACCGTGAAGCCGAAGCGCTCCGAGTCGGGCAGGTCGGCCAGCGGGTTGCCGCTCGGGTGGACGTCCCGGATCGCGCCGCAGCCGGCGCAGACCAGGTGGTGGTGCGGCCGGTGCGCGTTGGGGTCGTACCGCTTGGCGCGCTTGTCGGTGCTGACTTCCAGGACCTCGCCGAGGGAGACCAGCTCGCCCAGCGTGTTGTAGACGGTCGCCCGGGAGATCTCGGGCAGCTTGGCGACAGCCCGGGCATGGACCTCGTCGGCCGTCAGATGGACGTGTTCGCCGTCGAGGACCTCGGCCACCACACGCCGCTGCGCGGTCATCCGCCATCCGCGTCCGCGCAGCCGTTCCAGAAGGTCACTCATACCGACCAGCCTAACAGCAAGGGGGAATAGATCCCGAATCAGTGTGACTTTGGAGCTCCACTTGACTTGGACTAAGTCCATTGTAGGATCGAGACTGGCTTTGGCCAAGCGACAGGAACGATGGAAATGACGCAGGAGGCGACGTGACCCAGGGGCCGCTCACGACGGAGGCCGGTGCTCCGGTTGCCGACAACCAGAACAGCGAGACGGCGGGCGTCGGCGGCCCGGTGCTCATCCAGGACCAGCTCCTGCTGGAAAAGCTCGCCCACTTCAATCGCGAGCGCATCCCGGAGCGCGTGGTGCACGCCCGTGGCGCCGGCGCCTACGGCACCTTCACGGTCACGGCCGACGTCACCCGGTACACGCGTGCCGCGTTCCTTTCCGAGGTCGGCAAGCAGACGGAGACCTTCCTGCGCTTCTCGACCGTGGCCGGCAACCTCGGCGCCGCGGACGCGGTCCGCGACCCGCGCGGCTTCGCGCTGAAGTTCTACACCGAGGAGGGCAACTACGACCTCGTCGGCAACAACACCCCGGTGTTCTTCATCAAGGACGCCATCAAGTTCCCCGACTTCATCCACACCCAGAAGCGCGACCCCTGCACGGGCAGCCAGGAGGCCGACAACGTCTGGGACTTCTGGGGTCTGTCCCCGGAGTCGACGCACCAGGTGACCTGGCTGTTCGGCGACCGCGGCATCCCGGCGTCGTACCGCCACATGAACGGCTACGGCTCCCACACCTACCAGTGGAACAACGAGGCCGGCGAGGTCTTCTGGGTCAAGTACCACTTCAAGACCGACCAGGGGATCAAGAGCCTCACCGCCCACGAGGCCGCCGTGCTCGCCGGCGCGGACCCCGACTCCCACCAGCGCGACCTGCGTGAGGCCATCGAGCGCGGCGAGTACCCGTCCTGGACCGTGCAGGTGCAGGTCATGCCGGCGGCCGACGCGGCGGCCTACCGCTTCAACCCGTTCGACCTCACCAAGGTGTGGCCGCACGACGACTACCCGCCGATCGAGATCGGCAAGCTGGAGCTCAACCGCAACCCGGAGAACATCTTCGCCGAGGTCGAGCAGTCGATCTTCAGCCCCGCCCACTTCGTGCCGGGCATCGGTCCCTCCCCGGACAAGATGCTCCAGGGCCGCCTCTTCGCGTACGGCGACGCCCACCGCTACCGCGTCGGCATCAACGCCGACCACCTGCCGGTGAACCGTCCGCACGCCACCGAGGCGCGCACCAACTCCCGTGACGGCTACCTGTACGACGGCCGCCACAAGGGCGCGAAGAACTACGAGCCGAACAGCTTCGGCGGGCCGTTCCAGACGGACCGGCCGCTGTGGCAGCCCGTGCCGGTCACCGGCGTCACCGGTGACCACGAGGCGCCGGTCCATGCCGAGGACAACGACTTCGTCCAGGCCGGCAACCTCTACCGCCTGATGTCGGACGAGGAGAAGGAGCGCCTGATCGGCAACCTGGCGGGCGCCATCGCGCAGGTCTCGCGCGAGGACATCGCCGAGCGGGCGATCAGCAATTTCCGTCAGGCGGACGACGACTTCGGCAAGCGGCTGGAGGCCGCGGTCCAGGCCCTGCGCGGCTGACTCCAGCACTGGACCGCTTGTCGCGGACGGCGGGCCGGGTCCCTTCGGGGGCCCGGCCCGCCGGCGTGCGTTCAGGCCGTGCCCGCGCCCGCGGCCGCCGCGTGCTGCCGGACCGGTGCCCAGCAGCGGATGATGTCGCGGACCGAGACGATGCCCGCAGGCTCGTCGTGGTCCAGGACGATGAGGTGCCGGAAGCCGCCGCGGGCCATGGCGCCCGCCGCCTCCTCCAGGGTCCAGGACGGCGCGGCGAACACGACGTCGGTGGTGGTGTGCGCGTGCACGCGCTCCGTGTCCGGGTTCTGGCCCAGACCCACGGAGTTGAGGACGTCGCGTTCGGTGAGGATGCCGATGCCACCTGCGTCGGGGTCGTGGACGACGGCGGCGCCGACGTGGCGCGCGGACATCAGGGCCGCCGCCTGTCGGAGGGTGTGTGTGGGACCGATGGTGAGGACCACCGTGCTCATGGCGTCGCGGACGAGCATGGGATGGAGCCACCTCCTCGGGGAATCCGGCTGGTGCGTGCCCGGCGGGTGAGCCGCCTCTCGGACACTGCACAAGTTCACAAGGGGGGAACTCCCAGAGTCTCAGGCAAAGCGCGGGTCAACAAGGGGGCGTGCGCGGTCCGGCGGGGGCGCGCGCAGGCGTTGCCCGTCACCCGTCAGCGCCGGCCGAGATACCCCAGCATCTCGTCGTGCAGCAGCCCGTTGGACGCGGCGGCGTTGCCGCTGTGCGGGCCGGGGCGGCCGTCGAGGCCGGTGAAGGTGCCGCCGGCCTCGGTCACGATGATCGCGTTCGCGGCCATGTCCCACAGGGACAGCTCCGGCTCGGCACAGAAGTCGACCGAACCCTCGGCGACCATCATGTACGGCCAGAAGTCGCCGTAGGCACGGGTGCGCCAGACCGCGCGGGTCAGATCGAGGAAGCCGTCCAGGCGGCCCTGCTCCTCCCAGCCGCTGAGCGAGGAGTACGCGAAGGAGGCGTCCGAGAGGTCCGCCACGCGGGACACCCGGAGCCTGCTCGCCTGCGCCAGGCTGCGGCCCATGAAGGCGCCGTGGCCCTTCGCGGCCCACCAGCGGCGGCCCAGGGCGGGGGCGGAGACGAGGCCCACGACGGGATGGAAGCCGCCCTCGCCGGCCTCCATCAGGGAGATGAGCGTGGCCCAGACCGGGACGCCGCGCACGTAGTTCTTGGTGCCGTCGATCGGGTCGACGACCCAGCGGCGGGGGCCGGTGCCCTGGATGCCGTACTCCTCGCCGAGGACCGCGTCGCGGGGGCGGGCGCGTTGGAGCTGGCCGCGGATGAGTTCCTCCGCCGCCTTGTCCGCCTCACTGACCGGGGTCATGTCCGGCTTCGTCTCGACCTTGAGGTCGAGGGCCTTGAAACGGTCCATGGTCGCGGCGTCGGCGGCGTCCGCGAGGACGTGGGCCAGGCGCAGGTCGTCGAGGTAGTCCGGCATGCCAGAACCGTATCCGCCCGGGGCGGCCCGGGGCCACGGGGGGCGGAGCGGGCCGGGACGCCCCCTGCGGGCGGACGCGCGCGTGGGTACCTCCCTGGCGCACACGTGCCGTCACGGACCCTTGACAGTGCGTTCGGGGGCGTCAAATCTGGGCGCACAGCCGCTCGCCCCAGGGAGGCGAAGATGCCTGCAGCGCGGGAATCCCTGCTGGACGCCGCCTACTCGGCGCTGACAGGGCGGCCGTGGTCCGCGGTCCGCATGGTTGACGTGGCCGCGGCGGCCGGGGTCTCCCGGCAGACGCTGTACAACGAGTTCGGCAGCAAGGACGGTTTGGCGCGGGCCCTGGTCAGGCGGGAGGCGGACGGCTATCTCGCCGGGGTCGAACGAGCCCTGGTGACCCCCGCCGACCCGCGCGAGCGGCTCACCGCCGCCGCCGAGTGGACGGTGTCCGCCGCCCGGGACAACGTGCTGGTGAAGGCGATGCTCACCGGCTGCTGGAGCGAACGGCTGCCCTCGCCCACGCTGTCGGCGGTGCCGTCCTCCAGCGCGGTTCCCGCGCAGCGCCGGGCCGACGGCCCGCTGCCGTCGCCCGGCGACTTCGTGGCGATCGTCCGCGACCGCGCCGCGACCCTGCTCTCCGCCCCCGGCACCCCCAGGGCCGACACCGCCGAACTTGCCCGTGCCTGCGAGCTGGTGATCCGCCTCGCCCTGTCGTGCGTGGCCGCGCCGCCGGACCGGGGCGGGGTCGCCGGCCTGGCGCGCGGCGCGCTCCCGCGCCACCTGGCCTGACCCGGCCGCGCCCAGAGCCGTCGCGTCAGTGCGCGGAACCGGACAGCTGGAGCCCGATCACCCCGATGATGACCAGGCTGATCGAGACGATCTTCAGCGTGGAGACCAGGTCGCCGAGGAAGACCATGCCGTAGATGGCGGTGCCCGCCGCGCCGATGCCGGTCCACACCGCGTACGCGGGGCCCACGTCGAGCTTCTTCAGGGACAGGGTGAGCAGGCCGAAACTGCCCAGGGCGAAGCAGCAGAAGGCGATGGTCGGCCAGAGCCGGGTGAACCCGTGCGACAGCTTCAGGCACACGGCGAAGCCGGTCTCGAGCAACCCGGCGACGATCACCAGCAGCCACGCCATGCAGTCCTCCCGAGCGTCCGCGTGCCGTGACCGCTTCGTCGTGCTTGGGGCAGGTCATGATCCGGCTCCGTGCGATTATGCACTTGCCGGACCGCGCCGCACCCAAACAACGCGGAGGTCAGTCGCCCTCCTTGCGCTCCCGCGTGGCCAGCAGCCGGCGCAGCGAGTACAGCCGGGCCGGGTCCGCGTGCCCTTCGGCGACCCACGGGTCCAGGGCGCAGTCCGGCTCGTCGTGACTGCACGCGCGCGGGCAGCCCTCGGTGCCCGGCTCCAGGTCGGGGAAGGCGTGGATCACCCGGCACGGATCGATGTGCGCGAGCCCGAACGACCGTACGCCCGGGGTGTCCACGACCCAGCCGTCCCCGCCCGCCAGCGGCAGCGCGAGCGCGGAGGTGGTGGTGTGGCGGCCCCGGCCGGTCACCGCGTTCACATGTCCCGTCACCCGCCGCCGATCCTCCGGCACCAGCGCGTTGACCAGGGTCGTCTTGCCCACGCCCGAGTGGCCGACGAACGCCGTGACCTTCCCGTCGAGATGCTCACGCACCCGGTCCGCCGCCGCGCCGTCGTCCAGCTCGGCACGGCTGGTGACGACGTAGGGGATGTCCAGGTCCCCGTACAGCTCCAGGAGCTTGTCCGGCGGCGCCAGGTCCGACTTGGTCATGACCAGCAGTGGCTCGAGACCGCCGTCGTACGCCGCCACCAGGCAGCGGTCGATCAGGCGCGGCCGCGGCTCGGGGTCGGCGAGCGCGGTGACGATGGCCAGTTGGTCGGCGTTCGCGACGACCACGCGCTCGTAGGGGTCGTCGTCGTCCGCCGTGCGGCGCAGGACCGAGGCGCGTTCCTCGATGCGGACGATGCGCGCGAGGGTGTCCTTCTTCCCGGACATGTCGCCGACCAGGGCCACCCGGTCGCCCACGACGGCGGCCTTGCGGCCCAGTTCGCGGGCCTTCATCGCGATGATCGGGCGGCCGTCGACGAGGCATGTCAGCCGTCCCCGGTCGACGGTGAGGACCAGGCCCTCGGCGGCATCCTCGTGCTTGGGGCGGATGTTGGTGCGCGGCCGGTTGCCCTTGCGGTTGGGGCGGCTGCGGATGTCGTCCTCGTCGGTGTGCTTGCCGTAGCGGCGCATGACGTGTTCCCTACGCCCCGAGCATCCCGGTCCACAGGTCGGGGAAGTCGGGCAGTGTCTTCGCCGTGGTCGCCACGTTCTCGATCTGCACGCCCTCGACCGCGAGGCCGAGGATCGCTCCGGCCGTCGCCATGCGGTGGTCCTCGTAGGTGTGGAAGACCCCGCCGTGCAGGCGGCGCGGGCGGATGTGCAGGCCGTCGGCCGTCTCGGTCACGTCACCGCCGAGCTCGTTGATCTCCTTGGTCAGCGCGGCCAGGCGGTCGGTCTCGTGCAGCCGCAGATGGGCCACGCCCCGCAGGGTCGAGGGCGAGTCCGCGAGCGCGGCGACGGCCGCGATGCCCGGGGTCAGCTCGCCGACCTCGCCGAGGTCCACGTCGATGCCGTGCACGGCACCCGAACCGGTGAACACCAGGCCGTAGTCGGTGAGTTCGCAGGAACCACCCATCTCGGTGAAGATCTGCCGCAGCCGGTCACCCGGCTGGGTCGTCCGGGCCGGCCAGTCGGGGACGACGACCTTGCCGCCGGTCACCAGCGCCGCCGCGAGGAAGGGCTGGGCGTTGGACAGGTCGGGCTCCACGGTCAGGTCCCGGCCGAGCAGGGCGCCCGGGGTGACCCGCCAGACGTTCGGCTCGCCGCCCGACTCGGGGGTGTCCACCTGGGCGCCGACCGCCCGCAGCATGTCGACCGTCATCCGGATGTGCGGCAGCGACGGCAGCGACGACCCGGTGTGCCGGACCTCCACGCCCTGGTTGAAGCGTGGCCCCGACAGCAGCAGGGCGCTGACGAACTGGGACGAGGACGAAGCGTCGATGTCCACCGGGCCGCCGTCCAGCGCGCCGCTGCCCTGCACGGTCATCGGCAGCGCGCCGCGGCCGTCGTCGTCGATCCGGGCGCCCAGGACGCGCAGCGCGTCGATGACGCCGTCCAGCGGGCGTTCGTACGCGCGCGGGTCGCCGTCGAAGCGGATGGGGCCGTCGGCCAGCGCGGCGACCGGCGGCAGGAAGCGCATCACCGTGCCGGCGTTGCCGACGTCGATGGTGGCCGGGCCGTGCAGCCCCGCGGGGATCACGCGCCAGGCCTCCCCGGTTCCGTCCGGCCCGACGCCCTCGTCGATGCCGACGCCCATGGCCCGCAGGGCGCCGGCCATCAGCAGCGTGTCGCGGGAGCGCAGGGGGCGGCGCAGCCAGCCCGGCTCGGAGGCGAGGGCGGCGAGCACCAGCGCGCGGTTGGTGACGGACTTCGACCCCGGCACGTGGACCGTCGCGTCGACGGCTCCGCTCGCGTGCGGGGCGGGCCAGAGGGCGGTATGTGCGGGGTTCGGGGCCATGGTCCCCACCTTAGAGCCTGTTCCGAGTCCCCCGCCTGCGCCCTCACGCCCGGCACGCACGCCCGCCGCACGGCGCCGGCGGACGTATCGAGGGAGGCCGGAGGGATCGCCTCAGCCCGCCAGCAGCCACCGGCCGCCGCCGATCAGCGAGCACAGCGACACCGCGTGGAACAGGAACAGCCACAGCGCCGCCGGGACGTGCGTCAGCCGCGACAGCTGGTCCGCGTCCGAGTCCCCGGCGCCCCCGCGCGCCCGCTTGGCCTGGAGCTCGAAGGCCGGGCGCACCCCGCCGAGCAGCAGGAACCAGACCACCGCGTACGCGAACGCCGCCTGCACCTGCGGTCCGGTCAGCCAGGACACCAGCAGGAACAGGCCGCCGGTGAGGAGCACGGTGAGCGCGCCGTAGGCGTTGCGGATCATCACCAGCATGGCCACCAGCAGCGCCGTGGCCACCCACAGCAGCAGCGTGATGCGGCCGGTGGCGAGCAGAGCCGCGCCGCCCAGGCCCAGCAGCGGGGGAGCGGTGTAGCCGGCGGACGCCGTGAGGATCATGCCGATGCCGTGCGGCTTGCCCCGGCTGACGGTCAGGCCGCTGGTGTCGGAGTGCAGGCGTATGCCGGTCAGGGTGCGTCCGGTGAGCAGCGCCACCAGTCCGTGCCCGCCCTCGTGCGCGATGGTGATCGCGTTGCGCGAGAGGCGCCACAGAGTGTGCGGGACGACCACGGCGAGCGCGGCGGCCGCGGTGGCGATCACCACCCACAGGTCGGGGTCGGGCTGGGTGCCGACGAGCCGGTCCCAGAGATCGGGCAGCGCGGTGGCGGCGAGGCTGTCCATGTGTCCGAGTGGCTCCCTGTCCGTGTGCGCGGTCTGGCAGTGTTGCACGTATGTGCGGACGGTATGCGGCGAGTCGCGGCCCCGGGGATCTCGCAGGAGTCTTCGAGATCCAGAGGTGGGACCCGGAGGAGACCCTGGAGCCCGATTACAACGTGGCCCCCACCAAGGAGGTCCACGTGATCCTGGACCGTCCCCTGAAGGACGCCGGCGACCGCAGTCCGGTTCGCCAGCTGCGGAAGCTGAGGTGGGGGCTCGTACCGTCGTGGGCGAAGTCCCCGGAGGGCGCCGCCCGGATGATCAACGCTCGCGCGGAGACCGTGCACGAGAAGCCGTCGTACCGCCGCGCCTTCGCCGCCCGGCGCTGCGTCGTGCCCGCCGACGGCTACTACGAGTGGGTCACCGGCACCCAGGAGCGGGAGCTGGAGGTCGAGGGCCGGCGCAAACGCCCGCGCAAGCAGCCCTACTTCGTGACCCCGGCGGACGGCTCGGTCTTCGCGATGGCCGGGCTCTACGAGTTCTGGCGGGACCGCACCCTGCCCGACGACCACCCGCGGGCCTGGTGGGTGACCTGCTCGGTGATCACCACGGAGGCGGAGAGCACCCCGCTGGCCGTGGCCCCGGCCGAGGGCCCCGGCTCGCTGGCCGAGATCCACCCCCGGATGCCGCTGATGCTGACCCCGGACCGCTGGGACGCCTGGCTGGACCCGGCCCGCACCGACCCGGACGACCTGCGCGCGCTGCTCACCCCGCCGCCTCACGGCCTGATGCGCGCCTACCCGGTGTCCACGGCCGTCAGTAACGTCCGCAACAACGGGCCGGAGCTGCTCAAGGAGCTCCCGGCGCCCGAAGAGGGCACACTCTTCTGACGTGGGCGACCCGAGCGACGTGAGGGACATGAGCGACCTGAGCGAGACCGTCGAGACGGAGGCGGGCGCGGCCCGCGTCACCTGGCACCGGGCCCCCGCGGCACATCTGGTGGTCGCCCTGAGCCACGGAGCCGGCGGCGGTGTCGAGGCCCGCGACCTCCAGGCCCTGGCGCGCACCCTCCCCGGGCACGGCGTCACCGTCGCGCTGGTCGAGCAGCCCTGGCGGGTGGTCGGCAAGAAGGTCGCGCCCGCGCCGAGGACGCTGGACACCGGCTGGCGCGGGCTGTGGCCCGCCCTCACCCGGCCGGGGCTGCCGGTGGTCGCGGGCGGCCGCAGCGCCGGGGCGCGCGTCGCCTGCCGTACGGCGGCCGGCCTTGGCGCGCACGCCGTCCTCGCCCTCAGCTTCCCGCTGCACCCGCCGGGCAGGCCCGAGAAGTCCCGCGCCGACGAGTTGCTCGGCGCGGGGGTGCCCACGCTCGTCGTCCAGGGCGGCAACGACCCGTTCGGCAGCCCCGCGGAGTTCCCGGAGGGCTCCTACCGGCTCGTCGAGGTGCCGTACGGCGATCACGGCTTCGCCGTCCCGAAGCGGGCGTCCATCACCCAGGACCGGGCCCTGGAGATCATCGCCGACGCCGTCGCACAGTGGACCGCGTCACTCGGGTGACCCGCGGGAATGCCCGGCGGACCCCCGCTGTTGAGCGAATCAGAAGTGCCGCTCCCGGCGCCGACGTCACACGAGAGGGAGTCCGCCGCATGGGTTCGACCGTTTGCCCGAGCCGCAGCAGCCGCACTGACCTGGACTGGACGGTGCTGCACGCGGCGCGGACCGCTCCTGTTCGAGCGGCGGCAGGCACGGCTCGTCGTCTATCCTCCGATTCGAGTGGAACCGCATTCGGTGCCACGACGTCGCTTGAGGAGGTGGGTCCGGTTCCCGGTACCGACGCAGGGACCGACAACGGCCAGGCGGAGCAGCCCGAGGGCCGGGGCACGAGCGTGGGCGGATCCGTGGAGTCGACGACCGAGCGCAGCGCGCGCTTCGAGCGGGACGCGCTGGAGTTCCTCGACCAGATGTACTCGGCCGCGCTGCGCATGACGCGCAACCCGGCCGACGCCGAGGACCTGGTGCAGGAGACCTACGCCAA